>JBOFLH010000270.1:0-17393 GCA_051657765.1 Nocardioides sp.
CCCGACGATCGCCCCAGACACCCTGCGGCTCCCACTCGCCGGGTGACACTTCCAGCGCCCACGCGGCACCCCACACCGCACCATCGTCATCCGCCAACACCACCCACACGCCTCGCTGACCAGCGACCGACCGCGCATCGGCCCCAGGCGGCAACACCCCCACCAGGAGCTCCACCAACGCCCAATCCGTGTCACCCACACCGCCCACGCGACCTCGAACCCGCAGATCCCGCAGTCGTGGCACGGCCCGCTCACTATCGGAATCAGCCCGCCGCTGCGCCAACCGGTGACCTGTTGCGCCCACATCCGCCGCCTGCGCTGCCGCCAGGCCCACCGCCGGCCTCACCTCCCGGCCCTCGTCATCCAGCTCCGCAAGGACGGCCCCCGCCAACACCACACCGGCCATCACCGCACCCGAGAAGTCCGCCCCCCGCAGGTCTGCGCCCAGCCCGGACTCCGGGTCCGTCCCGAGGTCCGCGTACAGCACCAACGCACCCGCAAAGACCGCCCCCTCCAACACCGCACCCCTCAGATCAGCACCGGTGAGCACCGCGCCGGTGAAGTCCGCCCGAGTGAGAATCGCGCCACGGAAATCCGCGCCCCGCAACACCGCGCCCGCGAAGCTCACCCCAGTCAGATCCATGCCGGCGAACACGCCACGCGACAGATCCCGACCGGCGAAGAACGTCACCTCTTCCGGAGCGACCACTTCCCCCGCCGGAGCGAGCCGAGCGAGATCCACCTCCCGCCAATCAACACCGCGCCAATCCGGTATCACACCGCCATCACCCACCGACTCAACCCGGGACGCCCGGCCGAACCCGTCCTCGACATCTTCGTCGGACCCTGAGGGGTCGGCGGCGGATTCCGCGATACCGGACCTATCGTCCGAGACGACCCCTTGATAGCCTTCGGCCCGCTCATAGCCAGCTTGCAAAAGCAGATCTAGTTGCTCGACTCGGTCCCGGGCAATTGGCACGTCCAAGAAATGACTGCACGCCGCATGCTGTGTCTCCAACAGTTCTCTAGTCGCGTTGGGCGATAACACGTAGGACACGAGGTGTCCGTTCCTAGCCGACTTCTCAGGGAAACCGTCACCCGGCTGGACGGCTTTCCTTGCCCTCTCGCGGTCAATTGATGCGGCCACTTCATGAACTGCTGCCCGCTCCACATTGACCATGAACTCAGCGATCTCTGGACGGCGTCGAAAGAGTTCATTGTATTCGTGTTCCAGCTTAGCTTCCAACCGATAATTGGTCACATACGCATACGAACTAAGGGCAAAACCTCCTGGCAACACCAGGGCGAGACCCCGGCCACCGAAGTCCGACATCAATCCTGACGCATCAAACTCTGATGTCGAAAGGATCGTCAACGAGCGATCAAGAGTCAAATAGTCGGCGCCGAACAGCATCTCCTTGGTAAGGGGAGTTTGCTCAGACTGGAAACGCCTCTGAAGCTGGCCATATGCTGGAGTTGACTTGAGTACTCTAATCAACGCAGACGAAATCATCTCACCTATTTCGCTGTAACTTAGTTCGCCGCCCTGGCTACCTATCGGTTTCATGATGAATGGATTAAAGGCAGCACCGTGCGCCTGGATATCGTGCGCGAGCAGGGACAGCTGTTTGCTAACCTCCCTCGGCCCTCCACGCAATACCACAAGTGGAAGTTTCTGCTCCATGAGCGGGGCATTCGTTCTCGCGTCAACAAACGTCACCGATACTTGAGCGGAGCCTTCTATAGTTGCGTCCACGGCTTGATGTGACTGTTCGTCAGCAACCGACACCTCCAAAGCAAGCTGGAACACGGCCGACACGCCGAAGGAACTGGTACTTTGATCTAAGTCAGGAAACTGATAATCGCCATCGAAGTGGTCTGACTGAGGGCTGAACAGGTCGGCCGATGTGTCGATGTAAGAAGTCTGCGGGTTCGGCACGACTGTCGGGCGGATCGGATTTTCTTGGAGCCAGAAACGAACAAATGTGTGCTGCTCAAGCGGCGATAATCCGGCCAGCCGAGCCCGATCTAGCCCATCCAACGGGCTCGGAGATTCGTTCCGGATCAGCGACCAATCGGTTGACCCCTCGCCGCCCACCGACTCAACCCGGGACGCCCGGCCGAACCCGTCCTCGGCATCGTCGTCCGAGTGTGCGGGAAGGAGCGGTTGGTAGTTGGGGTTGTCGTGGATAGTGACCGCCAGATTCACCGGTAGCCCGGTCGGGGTGCCATCGAGCCCGAGGTCGGCAAGAACGTGGTCGCGATGCTCCTTGGTCTCCAGGTGGAGCGGTTGTGGCGTGTGGAACGCACGACCGTGGGCGTCGCGGCTCGCCTCGAAGCTGAGCACGCGACGCACCCGGGTGGTGGGTAGGCCCCCCGGGACAGCAAGGTGAGAGGCGGCGGGTGGCTGGTGGAGCGCCACGAACGTACCGAGCGCCGCGCTGTCGGCGTCGCTGAGGGTGCCGTAGTCTCCGGTGCGGAACGCGTGCAGGAACTCCGCAGCGCGTTGGCCGAACGCGGCCCCGAACATCGACTCGGCAATGTCAATCGCTACGACCTCCGCTTCCACCACCACAATGCGACCGCCCGGCGGCTCCGCGCCGGCTAGCCCGTCGAAGATCCGCGAGACCAAGCCCGGCAACGAGTCCATCCCGGAGACATATGCCTGCTTCGGGTCGCCGAGCGCCGGGCGGTTCGGGGAGCCCCACGGGATCTGTGTTAACCGCGTCGCGGTCCGGTAGTCGCCAGACGCCGCCGTCGACTGGATACGGCTGCCACGTTGGACATACTCAAACTGGACGACCGGGAGCGGGGTAGCCGGCAACCCAGTGTTATCCGTCTCGGCTGCGCGTACCCACCGCCACTCGTTGGGCAGCGTGATGCCAGGACCGCCACCGCTCAACAATCCGCTGAGCCCGTCCGCGAACTGCTGCAGACCCTCGCTCGGTGGCACGTCGAACGCAACACCGATGAAGTACGCCGTGCGCGGCCCGGTGACCACCCAATGCGGCGACGCCATCGCGTCGACGACATCCGGCTCGCCACTGCTGGCCCGCAGCCCGGCCATCAGGGTTGGATCCAATAGCCCAGTCTGGTCAGCTGTGATCGTCATCAGCTCGGGCACATCCAGGCCCACCACCCGGACCAGGGAGGCGCTGGACAGGTCCGCGCCGGTGATGTCGCATCCGTGCATCACCACGTCGCGCAGAGTGGCGCCTCGGAGGCTGGTGTTGACCAGCGTCGACCCGGTGAGGTTCCAGCCCGCCAGCACCACGCCGTCGAGGTCGAGGCCACTCAAATCGGTATCGGTAAGGTCCAGGTTGGCCAGCCGCTCCAGCGACACTCCCCGGCTGGAGAGTTCGGCAAGCACTCGGCCCAACCAGCGCGGGTAGCCGAACCAGTTGCCCAGGTCCGGGATAGTCAACTTGTCGGTCTCCGGGTCGGTGGTCACCAACCCGGAGGCTGCCCACTCGGCCAGCGACCTGTCCCAACGTTCCCATCGCCCGACCAGACTCAGCCGCCCCAACGGCAGCACCACGTCCTCCGGCAGACCAGGGAAGCCCCGAACCACGAACGCGGCGCCCTCGGCTTGTGCGAACTGCGAGAACGCCTCCCGCAGGTCAATCCGCTGACCCCAGTCCGCGCGCTCTGCGGTGATCACCAGCCGGGGCCCCGATTCGGTCGGCTCGCTCAGGAATGCCACCGCCGCAGCGGCCCGGCTCGGGGCATGGAGCTGGCGACTGTCCACCCGCGCCACCGGGCCGACGCGGCCATCCGTGGTCACGTCTCCCGGCGCCGTTCCGATCTGATAGAGCGCGGAGTA
Organism: Nocardioides sp.; assembly: GCA_051657765.1. Classification (GTDB taxonomy): domain Bacteria; phylum Actinomycetota; class Actinomycetes; order Propionibacteriales; family Nocardioidaceae; genus Nocardioides. Next base: position 3,824 of record JBOFLH010000270.1, read on the forward strand.
GTCCTGATTGCTGTCAAGCTCCCAACGCTGCCAGCACTGATCCACCCGATACCGGGCAGCGCCGGACTCGGAGCCAAACGGACCGTCGGTTAGGTCGCCAGAGAAGTTTGACGGCCCGGCAGTCAGACTCTCCGGGACCACCGTGGCCACCGCCACCAGCTGACCGCTGCGGTCGGTGAAGCCGATCACCACGGCCGCCGGATCGGCGACAGCGAGCCGCACCCGATTCACTACCGGTTCCCGGTCCACCCTCGGCGGCAGCACTGCATCAACAAGTTGCTGAAGCTGCGCGTGCGGCACGCCCAGCAGATTGATTTGTTCGACAAGCCCGCGAGTCTCACCAGACCTGAGGTTGGCAGCCGTCAATGCTCCGGTCAGTTGCTCCGCCAACCACTCCGTGTCGACATCGGACGCCGACCACAGTTCCTCGGCTCGAAGCCGGGCTGGGGTCATACCGTACTCGGGGAATTCGCGGGTCCACGCCACCGCGACGATCTGTCCGTCTCGACGCACCACGATTGGCACCGACCTCGGCTCACCCAGCCGGGCGAGCACCTTCGAAAGCTCATCGTCGGCGACCAGTCCACCGAGGAACGCGACCACCTCCGGATCGACCTCGACCGTCGCGCCCACCGGCTCGTTGCTGCCCAATAGTCCGGCCCGGAGCTCAGCGAGCGACTCGGCATTCACCCGCGACACCGCGGCGCGGAACCAGTCCTCCGCCGACTCGCCACCGTCGCCCACCGACTCCGCCCGCGACGCTTCATCGAACCCATCCGAGTCCTCCTCGCCGGGGTGGTCACCGTCGCGGGCGGAGCCCTCGGCGACCGCGCTGGCCGGTCCTGCCTGCTCGCCACCCCCAGCAGGACCCTCGGGTCCCGGCTCAGGCGTACCCTCGCCGGCACCTGGGCCGTCGGTGATCCCGCGCGCGTCGACGATCCTGCGGAATAGCGGACCGGTCAGGCTGGTCCGCGGCGGTACCCGAAGGTTTGTCGGCTGTGCTTCGGACAGCAGGAACCGGCTGAGCGGCGTGAGGTACCAGTACTTCGCCTGGTACACGTCGCCGAGGAGGACCTGGAACTGATAGGTGCCGAACGCGTCGCCGCGCTGGGTCGCCGCGACGGCCACGGTGAACTCCACCGCGGTGACCGCGGGGTCGCTCAACGCGTCCCCGAGTGCCCGCCACGCCGTCGGCTGGACCTCGGCGTTGTCGATTCGCGCTACCGCCATCGCCAGCTCGTGTCGCAGTCGCAGCATGGGCACCGTGGAGGCTTCCTCCAACGGAATACCCCACAGCGGGGCATCGGGACCGAAGGCGGCCTGACCCAACTGCTCGGCCGTCCACTCGCCCGGGCTGAGCGTCGCCCCCCGCAGGTCCGCGGTCTCGAACCTCGCGCCCGAGACCGTGGCGTCCGTCAGATTCGCCTCTCGCAGATCGGAGCTGGTGAACCGGGCATCGGTCAGGTTCGCGTCCGCGAGGTTGGCGCCCCGCAGATCCGAGTTGTCCAACTCCGCCGACACTAAATAGGCCCCGGACAGATTCGCGTGCGTGAAGTTGGCTCCGTGCACCCGACTCAGTCGGGCGCCGGATAAGTTCGCCCCCGCGAAGTTGGCTCCATGGGTGGCATAGCCGAGATCCGCGCCGGCCAGGTTCGAGCCGGCGAAGCTGACGCCGCTGAGCTGCTCACCGCTCAGGTTCAACCCGGACAGGTCCAAGTTGCTCAGGTCGAGGCCGCGCTCGGGCCACCGCACGGTTAACCGCTGGCCGTAGTACAACTGGATCGACGCGTAGTTGCGGCCGAACCGTGATCGGTCGGGCAACGCGTGGGTGTCCAGTTCCCGAAGATCGAGGATGGTTGACCCGCGAACGTCGGTCGACAGGAACGGTGCCAACCCGCCCGCGCGGGCCGGGGGCCGCTCGAGCCGGGGCACCGGCCGGGTGGGCACCCCCAACGCGTGGGCGGCGAGCATCAGGTCCGCCGGCGTGCCGTGCCCGGCGAACAACCGGACCAGTTCGTCGTGATCGAGCCCGGTCGCGACGTCGCCACCATAGAATCCACGCGATATCCACTTCGGCATCACCCCGGTGAATGCCAGCTCCTGCCCGGTGGCGCTGTTTTCGATCACATACACCTGGACAGGCAAGGCACTTCCGCCACTTCCCGGGGTAGATAGCGCCCCGATCGACCAGGGGATGGGGGCGTGCACCCGGAACCATTGGCCGTTGAACTCGAACTCTCGTTCGACTTGCTCGGCCGGATCCGGTATGAACCCGGCCAGGTTGGCAACCCGCATGAAGAGCTGCAACAGGCCGGCCACCGTGACGTGCGGCACGCCAGTCCGCTTCGCCGCCTGGTCCGCCGCAGTGATGACATCGGCCAGGTTCTCGCCGGGCGCCAACCACCACCGACGACGATCCGGGTCCTGTTGCATCAACGCCTGATGCTCGGCATAGCGAATCGGGTCCAGCGGCGTGCTGTCGTGCGGCACCAGCCCCAGCTCGGCGTACCTCGGCAGCGCCGTGCCCCGCACGCCGACCTCGCGGCGTCCGCCCGCGCCAGCGGCCAGGACGATGGTCCACGGGCCTACGGCCAGCTCCACCGAGCTGCCGGTTCCCCGCACCGAGCGCGGCGCCAGATCGCCGATCCGGTTGATGGGGCCTGGCACCTTCACTACTGGCGCTCCCGATTCGTCTACCAGTACCACGAGCGGAGCGGCGCTGGACCAGACACCCGGACGGCACTGCACATAGCCGGCCGAGGCCAGCTCCTCGGCGGTGCGATCCTCGTCCATGGCCGGCCGGGTCGGATAGACGACCCCCTCCGGCGAGATCGCCAGTCCGAGGTCGGGAAGATATCGGAAACCGGCCACCATCCGGCCACCATCCACCGACATCGTCGGCCGCGCACCGTTCGTGGCGAGGATCAGATCCGCGTCGTGGTCACCCACCTCATTCACCGTGTAGATCCGGACGGTCGCGTGCTGATCCGGGAGTGAGTCCAACCACCGGCCCAGCGCCGACACACTGTCCCCGCCATCGGCACCCAGCCGCACCTCGACCTCGGCCCAGCCGAGCACCCGCACCCACACCCGCTCCAGACCCGACCGCTGCGCCGCCGCCAGCTGCTCCACCACAAACCGCCCCAACGCGGAATCGCCACCGTCACCTACCGACTCCGCCCGCGACACTTCCTCGGAGCCGGCCTCGAAGTCTTCGTCGAAGTACGCACCGTCGACCTCAGCCTGCCATCGGTCCATCATTTCCCGGGTGAGACCGGTGCCTCGCAGATCCGCACCGTTCAGGTGTGCCCGAGTGAAGTCGGCTTCGGTCACGTCGGCTCCGGCCAAGTTGGCGTTGTCGAGGTTGGCCCGGTACAAGCCAGCGCCAGTCAGGTTCGCCTGCATGAGATTGGCGCCGCTCAGGTTCGCCCTCGTCAGGTCGGTGTAGGTGAACTGCGCCTGGGTCAAGACCGTTTGGCTGAAGTTGGCCTCGGTGAAGTTCGCCGAGGAAAGGTCGGCGCCCGGCATGTGCGCAAGCTCGAAGTCCGCGTGGTTGCCGGTAACGAATCGAAGCACCGCGTTGGCCAGGTGTGCGTGACCCAACGCCGCGTCGACCAGTCGGGCCGAACTCAAGTTCACCTCGTCAAGCTGGGCCCGACTGAAGTCCGCCGATTCGAGATTCGCCCGCTGGGCAACTGCGCCAGTCAGAGTTGCGTCCGCGAAGGTCGCCGCCAGGAAACTCCCGAACGAGAGGACCGCTCGCGTGAGATCAGCCCACGAGAAGTGCCCGCCGTCAAAGACCCCGTGGGACAGGTCGACCTCGGGAAGGTAGGCACCGTCACGCTGCGGCTCCGCCTCATCCGGGGACGCATCCGCTAGCTCGGTCCGGTCGCCGTCTGGCCGTTCGACAGCTGATAAGTCGCCAGCTGACGAGTGGACCTCGGCCAGTTCGACACAATCCCAGATGGTTTGGGGCAGGTTCACCATCGACAAGTCACGAGGGAGCTGGATCGAGATGCCGTGCGCCATTGACGCCAGCCGGGCGGCGGTGAACACGTCCACTCCGCCGTCCAGCAACGCCTGACGTGGTATCGAGAGCGCGCGAAGCTGGCCGGCTCGAATGGCGTGTTCGAACCGCTGAAGGTACGCCGCGACCTGGAGCGCCCACGGGTCGTTGACCCGCCACGCCGCCACAATCTCGCCAGGCACGACGACCTCGGCCGGCGGCTCGACGGAACTCGGGGGGTTCAGCCACGCTATCGACCTGGGCAGATGGTGCGACAGGTCTCCGGTGAAAACCAGGTCGCTGGTTTCGTCGATCGCGAGGGCAAGGGTCATCGCAGCCCAGGCATCCGGTGAGCCCACAAACACCTCCGGCGGACTTGCGTCTGCTGACGGCAGCCGGTCGAGGAACCGATTGAGGGCTCGAATCCGCTCGGCGTCCAGCAACAGCCGCGATGTCGAATCACCGGGTTCAGTCAGCAGTCGCAGTAACGCGCCGAATCGCGGCACCTCAGCTCGGACTGGCACCGGCCCGAAGCGTAGGTCGGTGGTCATCTCCATCTCGAGAATGGTCAGGAGCAACGACTCAATCTCGGGGATCTCCGGGTCGGTCAAGGCCACCACGGCGAACTCATCTGGTGCCGTCGGGTCCGGCCAGCCTACGCCAACCACGGCCGAGCCCTCGGACACATCGTTGAACAGAATCACCGGGCGGATGTCCGGTTCGGCGAGCAGCTCACGGAGCCGATCGGCGACAACCCCAGGCGGCAGCGCCCACACCAGGAACTCCGCCACTCCCACCAGCACAGATTCATCGATGCCCTGAGCGGGCTCGGTGGATTTGCCGTCGAATCCGGAGGCCCATTGCCTGCCGTCGATGGTCACCGCACGAAGCCGCGCGCCGCCGGCCGTGTCGACGTGGCCTCCGCCCATGACCACCCGAAGGTCCCCGTGGGCCCGAACCAACAGGCGCAACGCCCGCGCGAGGTTGTGGCCCGCACCTGCGATGTCGGCCAAGGACACCGACAATTCGGCAACGTTCGGCGATTCGGCCCCGTCGGGAGCATCGTCCGGCTGGGCGCTCCCCACGATGTTGGCCCGCAACGAGGCAACGGTCGCGGCAATCGCCTCTCCCCAGGGATCCCCTGGGGTCGAGATCGCGTCATCCCACGGCAACACGACCGAGTTGTTGTACGCAAGAGTGACCCCCCGGTATCGGCTGCCATAGAGCCGCAAGGCCATCGAGACGATCATCTCGGATGTTGCCGCCGTCGGCGGCAAACCGCGCGCTCGTGCTCCGGTTTCCCAATGCGCCAGCAGCACTTCGGCGTGCTCCACCAAGTCCGGGGTGACCCTGAGCACGCCGTCGCCGAAGGTGACACGGAGCGCCGCGCTGAGTCGTTCGTGCGGTCGCGGGACCCGGTCGATGATCTGGATACTCCATGCCTCGAGCACGTCGAACATCAGACGCTCGGCGATGGGCAGGTCCGGATCGACCCACACCTGGGGTCGCCACTTCCCCTCGCGCGAGGAGTATTCGTCGCGCCAGGCAATGCCGAGCACCCGAGAGTCCGACGCATCTGCGGCTTCCCCGACGGCGCACTCGCGCAGCACAACGACCTGCGACTCGGTCACCCGGGCGAGGAGTCCGGAACGGTCCCAGCTTTGCGGCAGTAGGCGGTCCAGGAACGCCTCGATGCCGGCGAGCATGTCCGACGAGGGTGCCGTGAGATCCCTCGGGCCCGCCATCCCGAGGTCCGCGCCAGCCAGGTTCACGGTCTGGACACCCCGCCCATCGGGCAGATGTGCGACCCCGCCGCGATACTCCACCGTGATGCGACCTCCGAGCCGGGTACGCAGCATGGCCAGACCTCCACCGAAGCCGGTGCCGGCGTCGAGCACCGTGCCGAGAGAAACTTCCAGCGACATGCCATCGAGCTGACCGGTTAGCTCGACGAATACCCGAGCGGCCGCGGCCCCCCAGACGTCGGTGGCCACCGACCGCACCCGGGAAAGCGGCACGGTAACGGTGTCCTCGCCGAAACCACGATATTCAACCCACACGCGGGGAGTCCGCCCATCCGCCAGCGTGCCCGGGTCCGCACCGAACCTGTCGGACTCGAACGTTTCGCGGTCAGGCGCCTCATCCGGGAAATGCGCGCGCAGAATGCCGAACGCGCCCCGAATCGTGTCCACGTCGTCGCGAATCCAGTAGTCGCCATCGGTGCCCACCTGGACACACCACGCATCGACCAGCCGAGTCAACCCGGCGATCACCCAGGGGTCCAACACCAATCGGCGTTCGGTCGGCATCACCCCCAGCGATTTGTGGCGGGTCTGTTCTGCGTGATCCATCGCCGCCAACAGTGCGTCGGCCAGCCGGCGATCGGGGCGGAACCCTTCGCGATCGATCATCGGAACAACAGACCCGAAGTGTTCAACTAGCTGGTCCGCGAGTTCGGGGGAATCCGGATCCACCCACACTGCGCCCTCCCAGGTGTTTCCGGTGTCCCGCAGCCAGCCGACCCCGAGAACAACGCCATCGGCGCCCTTGATCAGCGCCGGGTGACATCCCCCAGCGGTCTTCGACCGCCGCAGATCCCACTCCAGAGCCTCTCTCTCGAACTGATCCGCCCACACGCGGTCCGCAAAAGTCCGCACTACGTGCACGAAGTCGGAAAAGTCAGACCCGTAGGGCGTCACCACCGGTTCGCCCTGGCCGGACGATCCCACCGATTCCGCCCTACCCGGCTCGGCTATGTTGTCGCTTTCGTCGTCACCTTCAGCCGATCCCGCTGGCCACAGGCCACCCACAACCAACCGGTCGGCACACTCGGTGATGACTCCCACCTCTAAGCCACTCGACTCAAGTAAGCCACTCGACTCAAGCTGCTTCGCGATCGCCGCAATGGCGCCCCGATGGAAGCCGGGCTGTTTCAGGTTCCACGGCGGCACCGGGCCGGCGCCCGCCGCGCTATGAACGAGCTGCTGAAGGAGTTCCTCCACGGTGGCCTGCTCGCGCAACGCCTCGGCCGCCTCGGCGCCACCGCGGAAGAAGCTCGCCGAAAGCTGCTTCAGCTTGGCGACGGGTAGGCCGGTCGCCGCGGTCAGATCCGCCCAAGCCTCCGGCGCGTCGGGATCACCCGCCAGCCGGACCACCGCCGCGGTCACCCACACCAACAACCACGGCAACCCACCGGCCTGCGCCCGGCTCACGGTTGCCGTGTACGGCCCGTTGGCGAGGATCGGCAACCACCGTGGATTGACGGTTCGTATCGCGCTCAAGGACTCCGCGGCGAGTGCCGTACGCCGACCGATGGCGCCGTCGTCCTCCCCGGCGACGATGCCCTGCGCCACATCAGCAACCCAGGCATCAAAGGACGGGTAGCGATCGGCAAGGTTGGCTCGGCGATCGTCTGAGTCATCGCGGACCGCGAAGACCTCTTCCCCGATTAACGCGACTGTCGGCCGGTCGGCGCCGAACTCGTCCGCCGCGGCAACCGACTCCGGTGACCGCTCCCACCAGGCCCGAGCCGCTGCCAGCAAGAACCTGATCGCGGTCGCATCCCCGGTGACGGCCGCCGCTACCACCTGTTCGGCACGCGCCACGCTTTCCGGGTTTCGCAGAGCCGGCCTCCACTCCATGGTGGGAGTGCCCGCCAACTCGGCCACCGACCTCGCCGCCGGCATCTGATCGAGGATCCCGCTCAGTGGTATGCCGTGTTGGTGTCGAGTCGCCACCAGGGTGATGAACTTCCGGCTGAGCGTTCCCCGGCCGTCTCCATACCGAGCGCGTTCGCCTAGGACGGTCTGTTGGACCCGCGCGACGAGCTGCTCGAACGTCTCGTTCTGATCGACCGTCTCGTCATCGCTGCGAGCAGCGTTCAACAGGTCACCGATGGCATCCAACAGACCCGACACCGTGTTGCCGACCGGGGCCAGATCGCCGCCGGGCCCGAACCTCAACGGGTGGTCCTTCGCTGAGATGCCCTGAGCCACTCCCTGCACCAGCACCCGAACATCCCGGTCCAACCGAGCCGCCATCTCAGCCGGCGTCCACCCCCGCACCCGGGCCACCAGCACCCACAACACCACCCGGGTCGCCGTGTCGTCACCGGCGAGCGCGGCGTCCCATACCGCTTTGTGGTCGGTGAATCCGGCCACCTCGTCGGGCGAAACCAACACACTCAACCCATCCGACAGGTCCTGCTCGGGGCCACGACCAAGGAATTCTCGGACTGTGACCATCGCCTCCAGGATCCGACTCAAGGGCGTCCCTGGCTGATGGCGCCGCCCTAGGGCCGCCACCACTTCGGGCGCGATTGACACGCGGCGACGGCCGCCACCAGGGCCGGGCAGCGGCGCCATACCGAACCCGACCGCATTCTGTACCCCGGTCAGTACCGATGGGTACTCATCGAGACGCTGCGCCATCCGATCCAGTGCGACCCCAACGGCGTCGAGCACCGCGCCCACTGAGCAGTGATAGGTGGCGAATGCGGCCGGCGAGATGTGCGTGGTGAAGAACGCGTTGATCACGGCCCGGTTCTCCTCGACTCCGAACAGGCCGGTGCTGGCGACCAGATCACCCGGCAGCGCGCCGTCGGCGAATTGTTGCAGCGCCGCCAACCACCTCGCCAACGCCTCGTCGTCATCGGCGAGCGCCGCACCGATCAGCTCCCGGCCGGTCGAGTACCGCCCGTCAGTGGGGTACGCGTCCGCGTCGACAGGTGTGCGGTGATCTAGCGTTCCCGACCCGGTCTCCCGGTCGACCACCTGTTGCGCGAGCGCCGCCAACGTCACGCTCAACGGCGTTCCGGGCTCAAGGCGCGCTGCCAACATCCGCAGCAGCCCCCTGGTCGGCGCCACCCGCCCCGCCTGCGACTGACCCTCGATCTGGTCGAACACCTGCTCGGGCCGGAGGTCCGGTGATGAACCAGCGAGCTGTGCCCCGATCCAGTCCACCCACCGGTCCAACGAATAGCTCGATGCGGCGAAGTCCTCCCGAACCGGCACCTTCCCTCGCGCCCGGGGCACCCCGGGCACCGGCAACTGAGCGAAAATCCGGTCCGCCAGCGCCTGGTTCGTCTTCGCGTTCAAGCCGGTGAACGCCGCCATCGCCGCAGCCGGCATCCCCTCCATCACGGCCCGCGCGACCCACAGCAACAGCACTAACGCACGATCGTCGCCGCGGCCGGCGCCGGCAGAACGCACCACCTCGGTTCGGTAGTCCCCGATCCGGTAGGCGCCCGACAACGCAGCCCAATACACCGCGTCGTCGGTGCGGTACCACCAGCCTTCCGTATTCAGGGCCACGAGCGGCACGGTGTATTTCCCGAAACCGGGGTTCTCGGCCGGCACTTCATTCAGTATCCGGCCCAACGAGACGGCCGGCTGGTGACGCCGAGCCAGCATCGCCAGTACGGGCAACGCGACTTTCACCCGGCCGACCTTTACTCTCGGCTGTTTCTGGGCCCGCGCAAGCAGCGCAGCGTCAGACTCACCGAGCTTGCGGCCGTCCAGCACCTCGCCCAACGCGTCCAACAACCCCCGCAGCCCCGACCCGGCGCCACGAAGCTTGCCAACGTCGGCCGATCCGTCGAAAAACCCGGCCACCAGCCTCGACAACCCCGCGCCGTCGACACCCACCTGCGCGGCTAGCTCGCCCGGGTTCACCACTCCGGTCAACCACGGTCCCACCACATCCAGCCACCGCCCCAATGCGGACCCGTCGCCACCCAACGCCCTCGACATCAACCCCTCGACATCAACCGCTCCTCCGCTGTTCCCATCACCGATGCTCTGCGCGAGACCAGGGTCCTCTTCGTCGCCAGCTAGGAAGCCTCCCGCCGCCGGGTCCTCCACTACTGGATCGCCTTCTACGACCAGGTCCGACCCGATTCCGCCGGGTCTACCAACCACCTGGCTGGTGTTATCACCCCCCGCGTTCGTCGGAGCGGTCAGCGGAAGCTCCGGCATCAGCTGCCGATCAACCTCGCGCAGATCGACGTCGGTCACTTCCGCCCGGGAGATATCGAGGAACCGGAACTCCTCGGCGAACTCCGGTGAGAACAGCTCACGGCCCGGGACCTGGCCGTGCAATACCGGCGCCAGGCGTTCCCAGCCGGGCACCTGGGCGGCCGCGCGTATCACGGCGGCCAGGCCGAGGGCTCCGCCGAGCAGGGCGAAGGCATCTTCGCCGACTCGGAATCGGACCATGGTGGCCCCGGCCTCGTCAGCCCCGTCGACCGGGTCGTCGGTCGCGATGATCCGGCCACCGACCCACTCGCGCAGCAGGTCCGCATCGGCGATCAAAAGATCAGCCAGCGTGGGGAGCCAGGAATGGCCGCGGAAGGCGTCCACGGTCTCCTGGGCAATGTGCGCCGGCGTGACCAGCTCCACCTGGGCCGGTCCGCTGGTCGGCACCACCTCGATCCCATCCGAGTCCATGCCTTCGGTCGCCAGAGCATCGTCCGAGCCGGGCTCGGGGAGTCCTTGGTCAGCGAGGAACCGAGCAACGTGCCGCTCCGCCTCGCCGGGATCAACCGGCCGGAACACCGTCGAGAACACCGTCGCCGGGTGCCGGTACGGGTCACCAGAACGACCAGAACCCCGCTCCACGATCGAGGCGCCGCCACCGTTTTCGTATGCCGCGAGAGCATGCTCGACGATCCGGCTGACCGCACCGATCACACGCCGTGCCGCATCGCCGGTGCGCATGGGTACGTTGACCACGAGCGACGGGGTCACTCGCTGGCCAACGTTGTCCCCGGATCGCACGTCGAGGAGGAAGTCACTCGCCGGCGATCCGTCCCAGGACGAACCGCCCACCCGCGCCAGGGTCTGCAGATGACTCCGCAGGAGATCACCCACGGACTCGAGAAGACCTGGGACGTCGCGACCCTCGCCATCCGACGAGTCGCCCGCCAACGGATCGCCCTTTCCAAGCGCGAGGCTGATCCGTGCGCTCTGCCGGATCCAACCACCGAGGTGCTCGACCAAGTCATAGAGGCCGAACAACCGTGCCCAAGCCTTCGGGGTGCGCAGATCAAGGCGAAGCTCGACCGACACGTCGACGACCTGATCCGAGCCAGACGGCCACACCCACGCCAGAGATGTCAGCTCCGGATCAAGCATCTGCAGCGCCAACATTTCAAGCACAATCACAAACTCGACGCTGCCGCTCACCCGGATCTCCACCATCACGTCCAGACCACGGTCAGCAAGCAGCACCCCAGGCACAGGAGCCGTAGCGGCAGTTGAGGTGGTACCCACTGCGTGCTGATCGAGCCGCAGACTCGCCAGATCGGGCGCGACCAACTGCGGCACTGCTGCCGGTGCCGGGTCGCCATCAGGGGCGGACGGCCACACTCCCGTGATCACCACCGACTCCCCATCCGGACCAACCGCCTGCTCCTCCCACCAACCCAGACTCTGCGAAGCGTGCTCCTCAAGCGCCGGACTCTGCGGAGCTTGGTCTTCGAACGTATGACTCGGCAGGGCCTGTTTGGGGTCCGCAGACAACACCTGGGCTCGCGCGTTGCCCGAGGAGTCCACCACCGTGCTCAACAGAGGTGCTCGGATCGCGAACTTTTCGTAACCAGCCATCGCGCGCCATACCGTCGCCGCCGACCAGCCCGGTCCGAGCAACGTCACGGTCGTGAACTCTTTCGTCTCGGCAGCCTCAGCGATGATTGCCCGCAAGCCAAGAATGAAGTGGGTCCGATATCCGAGCTGGTCGGCGTAATGGGCCACCTCCGCCGGCACCCAAATCACCAACTGGCCATCGACCGGCTGACCCTCAACAGTCACCACTGGTGCCGGCTCCGGCACCTCGAGACCCTGATAGGTCAACCTCAAACCAGCACCGAACTCCACCACCGACACCCACGACGACCACGTGTCGTCGCCCCCATCCCCCACACTCTCGGCAAGACCCCCGCTCGATTCAACGTCTTCGACGAAACCAACAGTCGGGTCGGCATCCAAAGCGGGGGGACTCGCCGCGTGCGGGCCGGTGAGATCTGTGCTGGCAAAGGCATCCGAGATGACGATCGGCACGTCCGGCTGCTCGGTCTCCCCCCGGAAAACTGCCATCGCTCGGATCTGCTGCGCGATCGCCGCGATGCCCGCGCGCATGGCAGATGTCATCCGTTGCGTCGTCGCCTCGTCCAGCCCGACGGCGAAGTTCGGATTGGCATAGAAGACCGGTAGACGTCCAGGAGAGTCGGCGCTCGGCTGGGTGTCGAACCAACCGGCGACATACTGAGGCCCGATCGCACCAAGAGCGAGCCACACCTCTTCGGAGTCGTCGATCTCGAGTCGCTCCTCGTCGCCTCGATCCAGGATCGTGAATCGAGACCGCCCGACCGCCGTCGGCGCACCCACCACCAGGTAGGTCACGTTGCCGTGGACGCCAGCCCAATGATAGTCCCGTGTCATTTGCGCCTGGCGCCGAGCGTCAACCTCACGACCCGGCACAATGTCTCGAACCGCCCGCATCCCCGAGTAACGATGCTCCTTCCCCTGGAGGCCTAGGACACCAGCGACACCCGGAGACCGGTAATCACCCCGCACGAACCACTGGTCCGGGAGCCGCTCGACCATCCCCTCCGAATAGGCACCCCCATCAACCGTGCACGGCGGCACATACAACACCGGCGGCGGATAATGCGCCGCGACGACCACCCACGGACTAGCCAGATCACGAACCTCAAGAACCAACAACTCCGGGCCCTGGAACGCCAAGGCCGTCTCAACATGCTCAACAAAACGCGCGACCTCCGCGGCCGCCATGGCACTACGACCCCGCCCCGGCCGTAGAACAGATCCGTCCAACACGAACCGACGTTCAGTGATCGTCAACCCATCCCCACCGGGATAGGTGTTCTCCGCGGGAGTGCCGACCCGCACCTCCCACCGACGCCCCTCCTGCTCAATCGCACCCACGATTCGCGCCACAAAACTCCGAACCTCAGCAACCAGATCCCGCACCGGCACGGCCGGTTCGCTGAGGTTGCCATCGGCGCTCGTCAGTGGGTCGCGGGATCCAAGAGCAGTGGCCCGAGCCTCCAGTGCGCCTTGCTGGAGGGCGCGGCGCAATCCTGGTGGCCCATCGACGACCATGTCGACATAAGCCGATATCCCGGGCGCTGATCCGTCGGATGAGACCCCGACTCGGAGCCCCACGATGCCGCGAGCGGCCAGCCCGCGAGCGGCCTCGAACGCTGGCAGGTCCGGCAAGTCGTTCCCGGCATACAAAACTCGACGAACCTCACCCGACTTCTGCGCGCTAGCCAGGACAGCGAGCAGTCCGTCGCGCTTGGTGAGCCCGGTGGGCGGCAACAGTTCAAGACATTGGCTTGCTGGCCTGACCCGCAGCTTGAACGCGGCGCCAATGCGCCGCACCGCTGCCTCGACTCCGGGGACCCTCGCATCGGCGATATCCGACAGGTGCACCACCGCACCCATTGCGCCTTTGTCTTCGATACGAAGTCCGGGCACGTCCACCAGCTCCGGATCGTGCACTAGGGCGTTGATCCCTGAGGCGACGGCGACGGCGAATTCC
>JBOFLH010000271.1:0-2797 GCA_051657765.1 Nocardioides sp.
AGGGCTGTTTTAAGCGACTTGGGTCTTGTTGAGATTGACTATGAGGTAGTTTTGCTCAATAGCTGGGAGCCCGACTGACGAAGAATCCGATCGCATCCGGTCGATCGTCACGTGGATCGATCCAGTACCTCCGGCTCCCTTCAAGTTCTTCGGGTCGCCAAATGGATACGTTGAAGTCGAATGCCCATGAACCTCCGCGGTACACCCTTGGTCCATCACCTTCAAGATCGTTGTCCTGAGTCGCTGCGTTGGCGTCCCATTTGGTGGAGCACCATGTCCAGGCATTACCCACAAGGTCATGAATTCCTTCGGGTGACGCACCCGAAGGATATAGCCCCACTGTCGAGGTGCTCCGAAGTTCTCGGACGTTGCACCGAGAGTCATCATATACATCCCCCCACGGATAACGCCTAGATCTGTCGTGGCCCATGGCGCATGCTTCGAACTCAAGCTCCGAAAGCAACCGGACTTCCTCCTCTTGCCCCAGGGTGCCGGCATTTCGCATAGCTTTGGTGAGCCACCGCGTGTACGCGACGACCTCATACCAGACAGTCCCTATTCGAGGGTGGTTAGGCAGGCGAAAGACTTCTGTGTAGTCATCAGGGCCAACTCGGCCAACTAGACTCCTCCATGACCACCCCGCGTCGGTCCAGCAGTCGCGATGAGCTTCTGTGTACCCGCCGTCCAAGACGAAGGGGCGGAACTGCGAGTTCGTCACAAGAAACTTGCTGACATCGATAACTCGTTGAGATCCGGCTCTCTCCGTACTTGCAACAACGCGGCACCACTCGAAAAGTGGAAGCCCTTGATTGTCTAACACACAGACGCCGGGCCGTGAGTCAATATTGAGTCTGCCCAGAGCCCGGCCTATAGCAGCACGAGCCCTAGGGGCCTCCTTGTCGTGTGTGAGCCTCGGGAGCCAGGCGGCTGCCAGTGATTGGAGGTATTGCTCACTGACCTTACACGCCTCCCGCACTACGCATTGCGATGCTAGCTCGGGTTGCGAGTCGCGAAGCCAATTCAGGAACCGTTCAGGATCCCGGGCGTACTTGCCGGCCAGTAGAATGATTGCATCCTCCCACCCGTTCAGTTCCCACCATTCAACCGAGTCAGATAGGTCTAGAACTGACTCTCCTGACCGCCACAGGAGTTCCACGTGGCTGGCTGCGAAGAACTCTCTGAGAAGCGGATGGGCAAACGTTAGAAGATCTCCTAAGTCAAGAATCCGCGCCTGCCTGGCGCTTTGCACATGGGTGCTTTGACCGTCAATCCCTGCCTCAATGAGGTCATCAGAGGAGACGCTTTGTTGCCGAAGTTTGTGCATCCTCACAGCAAGAACAGACAGAAAACTCTCCTGCGCGTCCTTGTCCTGACGCCGTCCAGCGGCTGCGTCAAACATTACTTGGTAGAAGGTAGAGAGCAGGCTGTATCTATTCGGAGGTAGAGCACCTGCCGCCGAGAATACGTGTAGACTTAGCGATAGCATGTACGGATTCCCGACGAGATTTAGTAAACTCAGCGGGTTATCGCGCTCAGAGACCCAAAGGTCCCATTGGAAGAAGGGGCGCGCTTCCTCGGGCCGTGGTGCCAGCGGCGACAAGCCGCGATGAAGCCAAAATTGTTCTCGGGTGCCACCCTGCTTTAGAAACGCGGTTAAGAAGTTGGGCGCCTCATCGTCATCAATGAGGCCCCAGAAGAACTTGTCAGCGGCCTCCTGGGGCTGAATGTGTCGATTCACAAAGTCTTGGATATGTATGGGTGTAAGTCGCCGCAGTTCTACCTCGTCCAGGCCCAGCCCACGCTCGGGCGTATAATCGGCGAACAGGCTCGTAACTACAACACTGATCTGAGAATATTCCATGAGGAACACGCGAATAAGCTTGATATTCAAATCCAAGGCCTTTGCCGGCATTTCGTTGAGCCCGTCGACGAGTAGTACCACTCGGCCCTGCGCAAGTAGAGACTCAAGATAGCCACGAACTTCTGGAAAATCTGTCGTTGCGACGTTACGTATATGGTCAATGAAGGGGAGTCCGCTGCGATAGCTCTTCAACTGAACGAAAATCGGGATCGGTGCCGTTGGATCCGTCAGGGCCGTCGATGAGAGGACATGCAAGAAGTACAAGAGAGTGAAGGACTTCCCCGCTCCTGACTCACCCGTCAACTGTACTCGCAAGTGTGGCCCGTCAACATTCTGCACCTGTGCTAGCAGATCAAGCGAGGTTCTTACGGTCCTGGTACTTGGGGAATACTGCGCAAGCGCGGACTCTACAAGGTCTTGAATATTCGGCGCCTCGGCGATGCCTTCAGACACACTAACGGTGGGTAGCGGGTAGTAATCGCTCACCCGACTTCCTACATTTTCCACTATTCGTTGAAGATACGCTTCTTCTGCTTCGCGCTGAAAAGCGCATGCATCCGCAAAAAGATGACCGATTTCTCTGATCGAGCGTTCAGTGGGCTTGCCAAAGTGAGTTGCGTGCAGTGCTGCAGCGTAGATCGGAGGCCGACAGTCTTCGAGATACACGAGCAGCATCGGCTTGTTCATGGATTGAGCGCGACGGAACTCATTCTCAACCTCCTTTGATTTTGTTGTGGTTGCACTAACCGCCAAGAGGAAGCAAGTCGCGGCGTCCAGAGCGTCCTCGACCTTAGTGCGCCAGTGACCGGACCTTACGCGGCGCTGTGAATACCACGTCCTATAGTCGGCGCGCTCGAGCTGATCAGAGAGATTCTCGACCTGAGTAAGGTCATCTGTGTCATATGATATGAAAAAGTCAATTGCGTGTTTCACTCG
>JBOFLH010000272.1:0-2712 GCA_051657765.1 Nocardioides sp.
CTGTTCGGCCTCACCAACACCCTGATCATGTTCGGCGGATCCAAAGACGTCGCGTTCAACCAAGAGATCTCCGACCTCCTCGGCACCGTCCGCGTCGGCCGGATCAGCTACTCCACCGGCGGCTACAACGGCGGCGGCCGCAGCATCTCCGGGGACGACATCCCCATCCTCCGCCCCGAAGAAGTCCGCCAACTCCCCGAACGCCGCGCCCTGGTCATCGCCGAGAACGGCCGACCCATCATCGCCAAACTCACCCGCTGCGTCGAAGGCACCACCGGAACCCGGCTCCTCGCCAACCAACGCCGGCTACGGCACCAATTCACCACTCACCGGCCTATGAACATCACCCCCGAAGCCCGCACCGCTGCCGCCCACGCCGAAGCCCGCCGCCTCGGATTCATCGACGAAAGCACCCGCCCATGACCGCCATCATCAACCCGAACCCCACACCCGCCCCGCTCATCCGTCCCTTCCCCACCCCAGGTGACCTCGTCCGCCACGCCTATGGCGAACTCCACGTAGCCATCAACGGCACACCAGAACAACAAGCCGCGCTCGGCAACCACGCACTCTTGCCCAGGCCCTGGGAACCCGCCACCTGCCTCGACCCCGAACTCCGCCACCAACTCTGGGCCTGGCTCGACCACGTCGTGACCTGGCTCAACCACGACTACACCTGGGACGCCACCGGCCTCATCCCCACCTGCTGGCCCCACCACCCCCACCTCATCCACGAAATAGCAGTCCTCGCCGACCAACGCCGCCGAGCCGGCCTCGCCAAGACCAGCGACGCCCTCGAAGAATGGCACCGCTACAGCCTCCCCGCGTTCACCGAACGCATGCGCACCCGCCTCCGCAGCCACTGCGACCACGGCCACCAACCCTGGCCCGCACGACCCCGCCACACCGAACACACCAACCCCACCAACACCCAACAACGACACACCCTCTACACCGGAGACATCCACACCCTCCTCCCCACCACCCCAGACCACACCCACCCCCGCGACCCTCACCGGCTACCACGCCTCGGACTCGTCGACCTCGACACCGGCGAAATCCACGACCCCCACCCGACCCACGCATCCGCACTCCCAAAGGACCCCGCGAATAGTCCTGGGAAGTAGCGACCCGCTCGCTGCGGGCCGATCACCGGTGGTAGATCAGATTTCCTGCGACTGGCGGATTGTCCTTTTCGGATCACTGATCGAGGCTCTTGGTATGCGGGCTCAATTGGTCGCTTCGGCCCCATAGCTTCGACTCTGGAGCGCACCACGCGAACCCCACCGCGCTGCCACATGACCACCACTCAGTCATGTAATCGTCGTTCCACAGGAAGTCGGGCTCAAGGTGAACGACACCTTGTTCAGGCAACGGGCCTGAAGCCCGTCTCAAACTCGGAGGATGATCAACATGCAACTTTTCACCTTGGCGCCACGAAGCGGCGTTAGAGAGGCCGCAGTCAAAGTTCCGGCTCATTGGACACGCAGCATGTTGGCCTTCGCGCTCGTCACTGGGGGCCTCGGACTGGCTGTCGGAGGCGTATCAAGCCCCGCTAAGGCAGCGACTGAACCAACCATCTACGTCGGTTCACCAGTAACAGGCACCTGGGGAGAGGCGCCCTATACCGATACCACCCCAGGCGACCCGGATCCGCATCATATCCTCAATCAAACAACCCCCCGAAATGATTGGTCGGTCGACCTTCCCTCGATTGGCGAAGTCCGTCTCTTTGCTACCGCAATAGTTCCTCCACAACAGGAAAGTCACTTCACAGCAAACGTGACTCAGATCATTGATGACAACGTCTGTGGTGCGGGAGATGGTGGCGACTTAGTCACTGTCGGGCTCTACTTCCAAGGTGTGCTGAAGGGGCGAGCAACCTATGCTCACCTTGAACGCGAACCAGCTCTTGTCGTGGGTACGCCAGTTGACATCTCAGGAGGTCTACTGGGGAGTGTCGCACAAAACCTGGTCAACGATGAGGCCTGCTGGACAGGTCCACATGTTCACTTTGAGCTACGCGCAGAAACCGAGTACGCCTGCTGGAGCGGCCCGCATGAGCCAGGGGTCCCCATATCTAGTAGCGACATTCTCGGTTACGTCTCTGGTCCGACTACTCCAGCCCAGTCTTACCGTTGCCCTGGTACGTAAATGCAAGCAATCGGTCGCGGCCCTGCTGTGACGAGTTTGTTCTAGAAGAGCTGATTCCCATATGAAGTTATCGATAAATACAAGTCCGGGATTACCTGTCGGCCTAGTCGACTAAGTCGAAGTTCTCATGAAAAGGAGTTGCTGGTATGTCCGATGCGCTTCACAACGGGACTGCGAGGAAGACTTGGGTCTGCACTGCGAGGGATGGATTGCTGGGGGGAACCGCGAGCCCCAAAAATCTCGGCCCTCGGAATGGCGACTCAACGCGAACCTACATGGTAGACGGAGATGCAGCCAAAGCATCTAGGAGAAACCTACTCGCGATTACTGGGCTGGCAGGCGCGCTCAGCGTTGGGCTAGTAGAAATACTCTCCGATCTGGGTCCCGCCTACGCGGCCGGTATGTGGAATCACCCGTTCGCTTCGCGACTCGGTTCCATCTCGACTGAGTATGGGCCTGACGGTGGCCGCTTCCACAGAGGAACCGACTATTCGTGGAGCGGGATTGGCGGTGAACCGATCTACTCTGTCGCGAGAGGAGTCGTTACCTTTGCCGGTT
>JBOFLH010000273.1:0-1890 GCA_051657765.1 Nocardioides sp.
GTCGATGCCCGTACGGATTCCGAGCTATCCATGGCTAGCAGCGTATCGAAAGTCCTGCGATCCCCAGATGCGCATCTCTTCGTTCCGCTGGTCTGGTCAGTTCGAGGGAGGCGACGGCGAATGACCAATGACACCGAGACCCCATGTCCTGCCTGGTGCAGTCCTGCCTGGTGCAGCCCACAAGACGCCACCCGCTACTTCCATGAGAACACCCGATGACCCAACTCGAGGGGCAATGATCAGAACTTGTGGATTGGTCTCGGCGGGGTGGCGTGAAGGTGGCGTACCTCCCGAGCAAGATCTGATGCCCATGCAAGTCTGATCAGGGTCGGCGTTGGCGCGCCGGCTCGGGAAGGTACGCCCATGCTCAAGGTAGTCCACGACGCTGAGGTGTCTAGTGGGAACGTGGCTGGTAGGTCGCTGATCGATGAGATTGTCCGTGATGGTGCGAGGCAGATGCTCGCGGTGGCGTTGCAAGCTGAGGTCGCCGCCTATGTGGAGTCGCATGTAGAGGAGCTCGACGAGGCCGGTCGCAGGCTGGTGGTCCGTAACGGCTTCCACGCTGAGCGGGAGGTGACGACGGCGGCGGGCGCGGTCGCCGTGAGGCAGCCACGGGTCAACGACAAACGCGTCGATGAGGTGACAGGTGAGCGGGTCCGGTTCGCTTCGGCGATCTTGCCGGCCTGGTGCCGGAAGTCCCCGCGGGTGGCCGAGGTGTTGCCGTTGCTGTATCTGTACGGGATGTCTACGGGCAACTTCATTCCTGCGTTGCCCCAGTTCCTCGGTTCGGCTGCTGGGTTGTCCGCGGCGACTATCACCCGGCTCACCACGCAGTGGCAAGACGACGCTGCCGCGTTCAACAAGCGCTCCTTGGCTGATACCGACTATGTGTACTGCTGGGTCGACGGGATCCACCTCAAGGTCCGGCTGACCCAGGACAAGGTGTGCTTGTTGGTGATGATCGGGGTCCGTGCCGACGGTAAGAAGGAACTCATCGCGCTCGCAGACGGATTCCGGGAATCCTCGGAATCGTGGGCCGACCTGCTCCGCGACTGCAAACGCCGAGGGATGGCCGCACCGGTCCTCGCGGTCGGCGACGGCGCTCTGGGGTTCTGGAAGGCGCTGCGGGAGGTATTCCCTGACACCGCCGAGCAGCGCTGCTGGTGGCACAAGATCGGCAACGTCCTCTCGGCTCTGCCGAAGTCGGCCCACCCCAGTGCGAAA
Source organism: Nocardioides sp. (assembly GCA_051657765.1). Taxonomy (GTDB): domain Bacteria; phylum Actinomycetota; class Actinomycetes; order Propionibacteriales; family Nocardioidaceae; genus Nocardioides. Next base: position 1,225 of record JBOFLH010000273.1, read on the forward strand.
GCCGCGCTGGCGGAGATCTACTACGCCGAGGACAAGGACCACGCCCAGCAGGCAGCGAAAGCGTTTGCCGAGGCCTACGGCGCGAAGTGGCCCAAAGCGGTCGCGAAGATCACCGACGACATCGACACGCTACTGGCGTTCTACGACTACCCTGCCGAGCACTGGGTTCACCTGCGGACCACCAATCCGATCGAGTCGACCTTCGCCACCGTGAGACTCCGTACCAAGGTCACCAAAGGCCCGGGCTCCCGTGCCGCCGGCATCGCGATGGCGTTCAAGCTGATCGAGTCCGCACAAACCAGATGGCGCGCCGTGAACGCACCACACCTCGTCGCCCTGGTCCGCGCCGGCGCCGTGTTCAAGAAAGGCATCCTCGTCGAACGACCCGACGAATCAGCAGGGGGTGATCAACAAGTCGCGTGACACACCAATCCACAGGTCTTGACTATTTCTCCAACTCGAGCCCGGAACACTCGCGCTGACGGTACGCGAGGTCAACGGCAATCTCCTCGCCCGACGCGTCACAGTCGGCAACCACTCCGGGACCCTGGAGCGGATCGAGCACGCGTTCGTCGGCGGCGACAAGGCAGCCGATGTGACCATCCGTGAGCCTGGGCGGTTGTGGTCGTCAGGATTCCTGCCCGGCGAAACCTCGATCACAGTGAC
>JBOFLH010000274.1:0-4011 GCA_051657765.1 Nocardioides sp.
CTCGGCCACGCAAGCGGCCCAGTGCGTCGACCACATCCGGGTAGCACACCGTTTGGGTACGCCGCGCGAGAAGGAAATCTGCCACCAGACGATCGAGATAGTCCTGCGACAACAGGACCCCTCGCTGACCCATCACAGTGGCAAATGAAGTCCGGCGCACCACATCCATCGCCACGTTCGGATTCACGTTCGCCACTTCCTCGCGTGCCACCTCGAGCTCCCCCACACCGACCGCGGCCACAGCAGGATGATCCCGGTTCAACGTAGCGGCGGTGACCTCCAGCGCCCCACGCGCGGCCGCGTGGACATCCCACAAGGTCGCGTCGCCGTCAAACGTGACCGCCCGGACCGAGGACAGATCCAGCGCCCTCTCCCGGACGCGGCTTGGTGAACTGCTGAGGCCCATCACACTGACTCTCCGCTCTCGCGTAACGCCCGTCGCAAACGTCGCACCGTCTGGGAGCTGACCTGCATCCCCAACCGCTCACTTAAAGCCGCCGCCGCTTCACGAACCGTCGGGGACACGCTGTACTCGGCGAGCAGTTCCCGAAGATCATCGACGCCGGGACGGCGCCCAGGTGGGCGGCCGCCTCCCGAGCGCCGCGCCACTGGGAAGCTCCACTCGTGAGCGCGTCCCCGGCGCCACCGATAGATAGAGCCCCGTGCCGGCGCCGACTCAACCACATCGGGCTGAGGCAAGTACCCGTCGCGACCCTGCTCCCAGGCGGCAAGACTGTCTTCGACATAACGCTTGAACGTATCGCGACTAACTCCTCTGATCCGCGCAAACTCCCGTACCCCGACGAGTTCGTCAGACCCCTCGGACGCGACCGGTGTCGCGACAGGTGTCGCGACACGAGCCGGCCGAGCGGCGGCGTAGGCATCAAGGTCCTGCAGGGCGAACCAGACCTTCCCGCCTGCCCGATACGGCAGCGGCTCAGGCCAGCCCGCCGCCCGTCGACGCGCTGGGCTGGAGTACACCTGCACCGTGTTGACAGGGATGTCGAGGTACTCCGCCGCCCCTACGCGAGTGGTAGCGCGTCGCCCGTTGACATCCCTGACTTCCACCGCCACCTCCAACGCATCGCGCGATATTCGTCCGACACCCGTAGGTGCGGGTGTTGGCCAGCCTGTGCATCTCACCTAGGCTCGTACAGGCATCGCACCGGCGGTCCTGAGGAGCCGCTAACTCACCACTAGTACATAATAATACCCTATGCCTGGCCGCCGAGCTGCCAAATACCTCGCAGCCACGGCGGGAAAGCGGATTCGATGGGAAGACTCGGCAACGACAACGATCGCCAACGAGGCACAACCCCTGAGCCACCCTCGCAGTACGCACCCCTGGAGTACGACGCGGTACGAGGCCTTGCCGACGACGTCGCCGCGACTCTCGGTAGCGCGATGATCTGCCCCAAGCCCTCTCCGTTGGCCGAAGCGGCCTGGCAAGCTGGTCTAGCTCTGCAACGAGTCGCCGAAGCGCTCGCCACCGACGGCCTTGAGAGCGTCCAACCACTCTCGTCCCTAGCCCACCACGGCGAGTGCATACGCCGAGCCGCCCACGAAATGCTGGCCGCCCAACCGCCGGATCACCTAGCGCAACAGATTCAGCAGCAAGCCCAGAAAGCACATGGCTTACACACCGTGATCCACGAGGCGACACTGACGGTCACGTTGCCCAACGGCGAAGACGTGCGCATCGCGGTCACCCCGCCGACCCAAGAGAGCACTCACGATTTGGCATCCTGGGAGGTCGGCGGCGATACCCCGCTCGCCGCCCCAGATCCACTCGCCCACTTGGAGATCTCATCGACCATGGCGACGCTTGCTGACTTGATCGACGCCGCGCTGAACCAGCAGAACTCGGGCTAGATTGCAGCATCCGGCTCGGCTGAACAGCGGACGCTGTCGTCGTCGCGACGGGCATCATCGGCAGTGAAGCCCCGGGCGCGGTCCAGCGCCTGGATCTTGGAGTTCTCGTTCTGAATTGGGCATACCAGAGCAATCCGAACCGAGTAGTCCAAGTTGATCCATATCAAGATATGGGGTATTATTATAGATATAGTCCACGCCAACCCCGGAGGATCTGTCATGAGTGCCCGCCACCCCGACGAACCCTTCGCCCTACTCTCACACCACCGCTCCGGCTCGAACTTCGTGACCGAACTCCTCTGGCGCCACCCCGCCCTCCAGGTACTTATCGAGCCACTCGCTCAACACCTGGACATATTCATCACTCATGATCTTCAAGCTTGGCCACAGAAGCTCGCAACAGACCCCGGCCCACTGGAGGCCCTGAACCGACCGTTCGAGAGGCGCTATCTAACGGATCTCGGCACCTGGTTGCGCGCTCAAGCCGGTCGCGGGTTCAACCCTGATCCACCGATGAGGTGGCGGCTGTGAGCGTGGCGTAGAACGAGAATGCCCTTGTGTGGCGGGAGAATCGGGCTTGCGAAGGTCCGGATTCTTAGCCTCACGAAGGGCATCTCTGAAGTGCGAGCATCTCACACGATCACCCCGGTTTTCGATGACCCGAACCTGGTGTCGGCCTCGGGTCTGGTCCCGGTGCTGGGCCTGGCCGAGTCCGCGGGCCTGAGCGACTTGCTGGTCGAGCATCTCTCGGTGGGTTCACCGAACGCGGTCACCAAGGCCGGCTGCATGATCGGCGGGATGCTGGCCGGTGCGGACAGCATCGACGACCTCGACCTGCTGCGGCACGGGGCGATGCCCCGGTTGTTCGGCGGTCTGCGGGCACCCTCGACGCTGGGCACCTATCTGCGCTCGTTCACCCACGGCCATGTTCAGCAGCTCGACGCGGTCTCCTCGCGGCTGCTGGCCGGGCTCGCCGCCCGCGCTCCGGGACTGCTGGGCGGTGCCGGGCCGGAGGGGATCGCGTTCATCGATATCGACGACTCTGTCCGGCAGGTTCACGGCTACGCCAAGCAGGCCGCCGGCTACGGCTACACCGGAGTCCGTGGGCTCAACTTCCAGATCGCCGCGTTGTCCACGCCCATCGTGGCGCCGGTCCTCGCGGCAGCCCGGCTCCGTCGGGGCAACGTCGCCTCACACACCGGCAGCGGCCGACTGCTGGCCCAAGCCATCACCACCAGCCGCCGCGCCGGGGTCGCGGGCCAGATTATGGCTCGCGCGGACTCCGCACACTTCTGCCACACCTTTGTGAGCGCCGCGATTCGCGCAGGTGTGTGGTTCTCGGTCACCGCCCGGATGAACAAGCAGGTCAAGACCACGATCGCGGCGATCGATGAGGAGGCCTGGACGCCGATTTCCTACCCCAACGCGATCTGGGAGGAGTCCGAACAACACTGGATCTCTGACGCCGAGGTGGCCGAGGTCGCGATCACGGTGTTCACCTCGCGCCGCAAGGCCGAGCACGTGACCTGCCGACTCGTGGTGCGCCGGGTCAAGCGGCTCCAGCACCTGGCAGGCGACGGCACCGAACAGGGCGAGCTGTTCGCGGCCCACCGCCACCACGGGTTCATCACCAACTCGACCCTGGGCACCGTAGAAGCCGACCAGCGACACCGCGACCACGCCGTGGTCGAACAAGTCATCGCTGAACTCAAGGACGGCCCGATCGCGCACCTGCCGTCCGGGTCCTATGCAGCAAATGCCGCCTGGCTCGCGCACGCGGTGATCGCCTTCAACCTCGCCCGCACCGCTGGTGTCTTGGCCTCGAACCGACACGCCCGCGCCCGCTGGGCCACCCTGCGAACCCACCTGATCAACGTGCCCGGTCGAGTCGCGTCCTCCGCCCGAAGACTCACCCTGCACCTGCCCCGTGACTGGCCCTGGGCCGACGCCTGGGAAACGCTCTCCGAGGCAACCAAACCACCCGGCGCCCAAACGGCCTGACCACCAGCCCGAGAGGGCCAGACCAAGGACCAACAGTGGAAGAGCCGGACAGACCGGCCACTCAACCCTGCCCACCCCTCGGCCATGCACCACAAACCTAAGAATCGGCGTCACGAAATCAACGTCGGTGGATCAGGG
>JBOFLH010000275.1:0-9076 GCA_051657765.1 Nocardioides sp.
GACATCGCGGCGAGCAGACGGTCGCAATCGGCCACGCTTCGAAAGGCGTGCACCGCAGGATGCAACGACCCGTCCATCCGCACCAGCCCGCGGATCGGCGGCAGGGTGGGGATGCTGCCGGTGGCGAGCACCAGCCGGTCGTAGCCGAAGCGAGTGCCGTCGACGAGCATCACCTCGCGACGCGCCCGGTCCACGTCCAGGACTCGGCTGCCGAGGTGCAGGTTCACCCCGTTCGCGGCGAACCATTCGGTCTCGCGCAAGGTGATCGCCGACGGCGCGTGGGTCCCCTCGATCAGGGCGGACAGCAGGATCCGGTTGTATGGCGCGACGGGTTCGTCACCGAACACGCTGATCTCACCGGCGTACCCGCGGGCGAGCAGCTCTTCGACCAGGCGGGTGGCGGCCATCCCGCTGCCGACCACGACCAGTTGTTCGCTCACGCCTGGCTCACCGCCGCCGCGCACACCTTGAACTCCGGCATCCGGCTGGTCGGATCCAGCGCCGCGTTGGTGAGCCGATTGGCGCCCACCCAGTGGAAGGGCACGAAGACGGTGTCCGGTCGGATGGTAGTCACCACCTGAGCCGGGGCGATCATCTCGCCACGCCGGGTCCGCACCCGTACCCGTTGCCCGGATTCCACTCCGATCCGACCGGCCAGCATCGGATGCAACTCAACGAACGGACCAGCGTCCGGGAGATCCTTGATCCGGCGAGTCTGGGCTCCGGACTGGTACTGCCCCAGCACCCGGCCGGTGGTCAGGTGCACCGGGAAGTCCGTGTCGGGTGGCTCGGCGGCACCGCGGTGCTCGACGGTCAGGAACCGTGCTCGTCCGTCGGGGGTAGCGAAAGATTCGGTGAACATCCGAGGCGTGCCCGTTGGGGCATGACCGGTCGGGCCGGCCGGGCACGGCCAGAACACACCGCCTTCGTCGCGGATGCGGTGGTAGGTGATTCCGGAGTAGTCGGCGAGTCCACCCGCCGATGCCCGGCCTAGCTCGGCGAAGACCTCCTCAGGCTCGACGGCGAACTTCACCGGTGCGGCTAGTCGCAGGGCCAGCTCGGAGAGGATCTCCAGGTCGGTGCGCACCCCGTCAGGTGGCGGGATCGCCCGCTGCCTCAGGATGACCCGGCCCTCCAGATTGGTCATGGTGCCGGTCTCCTCCGCCCATTGGGTTACCGGGAGCACCACGTCGGCCAGGGCCGCGGTCTCGGAAAGCACGATGTCGGCAACCACCAGCAGGTCCAACGACTGCAGCCGCGCCCGGACGGAGTTCGCGTCCGGTGCACTCACCACGACGTTCGAGCCGAAGAGCAACAGGGCCCGCGGGCCGAGTCCGACGCCCAGTGCGGCGAGGAGTTCGGTTGCCGAACGCCCCTTGCCAGGCAAGGACTCTGGAGGCACCCCCCACACCCCGGCGACGTGCTCGCGAGCCACCGGGTCATCAATCATCCGGTAGCCGGGTAGCTGGTCGGCCTTCTGACCGTGCTCACGACCACCTTGCCCGTTGCCCTGTCCGGTCAGGCAGCCGTAGCCGGCGTACTCCCGGCCAACCTGACCTCGCGCCAGAGCAAGGTTGATCCAGGCGAGCACGGTGTCTGTGCCTTGGCTGTGCTGCTCGGCGCCACGAGCGGTGAGCACGATGAACCGCGGGGCGTCGATCAGCAGCCGGGCAAGTGCGTGCAGCTCGCTGACCGGGACCCCGGTCACCCGCTCGACGCGTTCGGGCCACCAGGTAGCTACCGATTGCCGTACGTCGGCGAAACCGGTAGTCCGGGCCGCAACGTAGTCGTGGTCTATCGCGTCCGCCGCAATCAGCAGGTGCAGCACCCCGAGGGCAAGCGCGAGGTCAGTACCGGGGACCGGTTGGACGAAGAGGTCGGCCCGTTCGGCGGTCGGCGTACGTCGCGGATCGATGACCACCACCCGTCCGCCGCGCGCCCGCAACCGATCCAGGTGCCGGGCCGCCGGCGGCATGGTCTCCACCAGGTTGGAACCCACCAGCACCAGAACGTCGGTCTGCTCGATGTCGGCCAGCGGGAACGGCAGGCCTCGGTCCAGCCCGAATGCCTTGTTGCCGGCCGCTGCCGCCGACGACATACACCAACGACCGTTGTAGTCGATCTGGCTGGTGCCCAACGCAACGCGAGCGAACTTCCCAAGCGCATAGGCCTTCTCGTTGGTCAACCCGCCACCGCCGAACACGGCAACCGAGTCCGCTCCGTGTTCACCGCGAAGGCCCATCAGCTTGGTGGCCACGAGATCGAGAGCATGCTCCCAGGTGGCGACCTGGAACTCACCGGTGTCGTGATCGCGAACCAGTGGCGCGGTCAGTCGTTCCCGATGCCCCATCAACCCGGTGGCAGCCCAGCCCTTGCGGCACAAGGCACCGTGGGTGACCGGGAACTCGTCCCACGACTCCACCCTGGGTTGCGAACGCAAACGCGCCCGTGCCGACGGTTCCGGTGTCGAGGAGCCCCGAGTGGCCGAGCTTGTGGCCACCGAGTCCGGAGCCGACCGCCGCGACAACGCGGTGCCGGTGATTCGCATCCCACATTGCAGGGAGCAGAACGGGCAGTGGGTCTCGGTGGGGGCAGCCCGGTTGACGGCTGCCGGGGTCGGCTCCTGGGCGGCCTTCTCCGTTTGGGCAGCGACGCCGGGTGCCCCGCGTGGGGTTCCCGGCGCGGCTGCTCCCGACTCGATCAAGGACATCAGAACCTAGATGTTCGCGTGCGCCAGTGACGGCACTCGTGCGGTCATGAAGGACTTGCGCGAGTAGACGAACCAGTTGACCGCCAGACATACGCCGTAGAAGCAGGCGAACACTACGAACGCCCGTTGGACGGCGTCGACCGGGCTATCGATCCACGGCGCACCGAAGGTCATCGGGATCGCGAAACCGCCGAGGGCGCCGACCGCACCGGCAAAGCCGATCACCGCCGAGGACTCCCGGGTCGCACGAAGCTCAGCCGTGGCGGCGCTGTCGCCCGGCTTAGCCGACGTCGCCTTCCAGATCAGCGGAATCATCCGGTACGTGGACCCGTTGCCCATGCCGCTTGCCGCGAAGACAAACAGGAACGCCGTCAGGAACCACGGGAACCAGACCTCATTGCTCAACGCGATCGACGCTTCCTGATTGGGATTGGGCGTCAACTGGCCGAGCGTCCACAACACACCCAGGGTGCCGACCATCATCGCGATGAAGGCGATGGAGGTGATCCTCGCCCCGCCATACTTGTCGGCTAGCCAGCCACCGAACGGACGTGCGATGGAGCCGACGAGGGCGCCGAGGAATGCGTAGTAGGCGAAGTTGATTCCGGTACCGAGCGGCTCGGGCTCCGGGACCCAGAAGTTGAGCTTGATCAGCAGCGGCATAGCGGCCGAGTAGCCGATGAAGGAGCCGAAGGTGCCGATGTAGAGGAACGACATGATCCAGGTGTGCGGGTGCTTGACGACCGCCAGCTGCTCGCGTGGCTTCGACTTGGCGGACGAAAGGTTGTTCATGAAGAAGTAGGCGCACACCGCGGCGACCACCGCGAGCGCGGCATACAACCATCCCGCTCGCTCCAACTGCAGGCCGCCCGCGTCGGGCTTGACCAAGCCGAAGATCGCCGCGCCGCCCACGATCGCGGGCAACAGGAATTGGATCAGTGCCACCCCGAGGTTGCCACCAGCAGCGTTCAGTCCTAGCGCGGCCCCCTTCTTGCCCGCCGGGTAGAAGAAGTTGATGTTGGCCATCGACGAAGCGAAGTTCCCGCCGCCCACGCCAGCGGTGGCGGCGATAAGCAGAAACACCCAGTAGGGCGTCTCCGGGCGCTGCACGAAGACGGCGAACAGCGTCGTCGGCAACAGCAGGAACAAGGCGCTGGCGATGGTCCAGTTCCGACCACCGAACTTCGGCACCGCAAAGGTGTAAGGCAACCGGATCAGCGCACCGATCAGGTTAGGCACGGCCACCAGCACGAACAACTGCTGAACGCTGAAGGTGAAGCCCACCTTCAGCAGGAGGGCAGCGCTCACGCTCCACAGCAGCCACACCGAGAATCCGAGGTGCTCGGCAAAAACCGACCAGATCAGATTGCGGCGGGCCACGGCTTTGCCCTCGGCCGCCCAGAACGTCTCGTCTTCGGGACGCCAGTCATCGATCCACCGCCCGGTACGGCGCCGCTGGACAGCACCCGCCTTGGTGGCTGCTTCTTCGGTCATGGTCATGGGGGAACTCCTTCTACGTCGTTGCCCCTATTCGATGCCGAGGAGGTTTCGTGGCCGTTCCGCGTGCGTAAGCAGCGAGGTCAACTTCTCCTCACACCCTCACGAGCCGCCTCGCCCCGGGCCGGGCTTCGCGTCACGGACCAGATCGTCCGTTGTCTCGGCCGGGATCTGAGCGCCGGCTCCACGATGTCACCAACTTGGTGGCACCGCCGGAGAGGATGAGCTCGACGTCGTTGCGCACGTTGGTTTGGCCACCACGTTCTTCGGCATCCGCAGAGTTGGCCACCGGACGACCTGACGACTCGGGTTAGGAGGCGAGCACCTCATCGAGGATGGCCTCAGCCTTGTCCTCCTCGGTGTGCTCGGCCAGGGCCAGCTCGGAAACTAGGATCTGACGAGCCTTGGCGAGCATCCGCTTCTCGCCGGCGGACAGGCCGCGATCACGCTCGCGGCGCCAGAGATCGCGCACCACCTCAGCGACCTTCATGACGTCACCGCTGTGCAACTTCTCGAGGTTGGCCTTGTAGCGGCGTGACCAGTTGGTCGGCTCCTCCACATGAGCAGCGCGAAGCACGTCGAACACGCGATCCAAACCGGCTTGGTCGACCACGTCGCGAACCCCCACGAGATCTAGGTTGCAGGAAGGCACCCGCACCACGAGGTCTTGTTGGGCAACGATTCGTAAGACGAGATACTCTCGGTCTTCCCCTTTGATGGTGCGCGTCTCAATGTCTTCAATAACGGCAGCCCCGTGATTTGGGTAGACGACCGTCTCACCGACGATAAAGCTCATATGTCAAAACCCCTTCCTAGGGGGCTATTCTAGCACGCAAACGGGCTAGCCCAGAATGCGTTTGCCCAGGTCAGAGCAATATTTCGGGACATGGTTCGGGGTTGACACAAGGGCGAACCTGTGCCTTGATCCGAGCTAGCTGGCGGGCCCCGGTCGCCGGTGGGCTTCGTGCGACAGTAGGCTTACGCCGCCACTTTCCGTCAACCCAAGGTCGGCCATGCTCGAAAGATCGCCCAACACCTCGCCGCAGACCTCGCCTCGGCGAACCCGGCGCCGGCGTCGCCTGGCAAGCAGCTTCGCCGCCGTCGCGGGCGTCCTCCTCGCCGGCTGTGGATTCTCGGACGCGACCGAGGTCGCCTACACCCCGGCCAACGGCGCGAACAGCAATCCCAGCAACAGTCAGGTCGCCGTTCTCGGCGCGGCCATCGTGTCGACCAAGCCGAGTTCGGGAACCCTGGTGGCCACCGTTGTCAACAAGTCCCCGGACAATGGCGTCGCGCTCACCGCTGTCGCCGGAGCCGACGAGGACGGCTCGGTGTCCGCTCGCGGGTTCAAGCCGCAGCGAGCCAAGCCGGATAACCACATCGACCTCTCCGACAAGGGCGCCGTGAAACTCGCGGGCCCGTTCGCGGCGGGCGACTTCGTCAACCTCCAGCGCGAATTCGACAACGGCGACCGACTCACGATGCAGGTCCCGGTCGTGCCCAACTCCGGTCACTTCGCCGACCTGGATGGCCCCGCCCCGCCGCCAGAAACCCCCGAATCCGACTCCGAATCCGAGTCAGCCCAGCAATCCGAGGAGTCCGCACCATGACCCGTACGTTGGTGCTCTTGCGCCATGGCGAGAGCGAGTGGAACGCCAAGAACCTGTTCACCGGCTGGGTCGACGTGCCACTGACCGACAAAGGCCGCGCCGAGGCAGCCCGGGCTGGCGAACAGCTGTTGGCCGCCGGGATTCTGCCCGACGTCGTCCACACCTCCCTCCAACGCCGGGCCATCAACACTGCCGCCAGTGCGCTGGACGCCGCCGATCGGCACTGGATCCCGGTGCGCCGTTCCTGGCGGCTCAACGAACGGCATTACGGCGCGCTCCAAGGCAAGGACAAGAAGCAGACCCTGGCGGAGTACGGCGAGGAACAGTTCATGTTGTGGCGCCGCAGCTTCGACGTACCGCCACCGCCGATCGAGGACGAGGACGAGTTCTCTCAGGTAGGCGACCCGCGATATGCGGACCTCGGCGCGGAGATGCCACGCACCGAGTGCCTCAAAGACGTCATTGCCCGGATGATCCCCTACTGGGACACCTCGATCGCCGACGATCTGCGCGCCGGGAAGGTCACGCTGATTGCCGCACACGGCAACAGCTTGCGTGGCATCGTCAAGCATCTGGACGGAATCGGCGACGGGGACATCGCCGGGCTCAACATCCCCACCGGCATGCCGTTGGTCTATCAGCTCGACGACGGCTTACGCCCCACCGTGCCCGGCGGAGAGTATCTCGACCCGGCTGCCGCGGCCGCGGCCGCTGCTGCCGTCGCCAGCCAGGGCCGGTGACCGAGCGAAGCGTGAGAGCCGCCAGCGAAGCGCGGCTCGAACTGCGAGCGACCCACGGAAACCGAGCGAAGCGTGAGAGCCGCCAGCGAAGCGCGGCTCGAACTGCGAGCGACCCACGGAACCGCGCCTGGCCCGGACTCGGTGGCCAGACGCGGTCGGCGGCCTGCGTGAGCAGCTCAGCAACCACCGGGCCGGTTGAGGCACTCTTTCGGGATCAGTATCGACGGGTAATAGTCGAACGCTAGGACGACCTCCCCGGCTCGATCCAGGAAGCGCACCGGCATCGACGGCAGTTCCTGGCTGTCGTCGGGTGCACGGTTGACCGCCACTCGGTGCTGGAGGATCCGGAGCACATAGGTGTGGTCGCCCAGCACCGGTCGGATCGTGCGGCCATCCGGCGCGTCGACCACGATCTCGGCGACATCGGCGTACCGCTGTCCTCCGCCGTAGAAGAGTTCCCGGTCACAGACCTGGGTGTTCTCGTTGCCATTGCACACCTGCACCCAATTCGGCGAGGCCGGCCGACCTACTTTCGAGTCACCCGAGATGGCCGGAGTGGCGCCTGGCACGATTGGTTGCGACCACAGCAATTCATCCACGCTCTCGATGCCGCGGTCGACGAGGTGGCACACGGCCCAGCGGGTCTGATCCGGCGAGACCACGGTGGCGGTTGTGCCATGGCGATCCGACAGGTACGCATCGACGGTCCATCCGGTGATGTTCGGCGGTGGGACAGCGTACTTGTCCCGCTCCGTCTTCGAGAGAAGCTCGGGCTCGACATCCTTGGGATACACGTAGGCGCCGTCCGGTCCGCCGGCTCGCGCGCATCGATCAAAAACTGCCTGCTCCTCATCGGTCATCACCGTCGCCGGCCGATCCGAGGTGTCGTCACCTGGGCCATCGACCACGGTTGCCGAGTCCGCGTCGAGGTTCCGGGCCGAACCGGGCTGATTGTGATCAGTCAACCCGCCGGCGAACGCAGTGGCGACCAGCACGGTCGTCGCGGCAACCGCGCCGACCCCCGCCGCCGTCCAGATCGAGCGCCGCCGACGCACCGCGCGCCCGCGCGCGGAGATCTCGGCGGGAGTGAATCCCAGCGGTACACCCGAGTCCTCCGATGCCACTTCCAACAAGTCCCTTATCTGATCGGTCATGCCCATTCCTCCAACTCCAGGGTCAGGCCGGTTCGCTCGAACCACAGCCTCAGTTGCTCCAGTGCGCGAGCCGTCTGACTTTTCACGGCGCCTACCTCGATCTCCAGTGCGGCGGCGGTGTCCTCGACGGAGAGATCGACGAAGTACCGCAACACAACGCAGGCACGCCGACGACTTGGCAGCGTGGCCAGCGCCGCCATGGTCGCCACTCGTCGATCCACGGCGCCTAGCGCGTCGGGCGCCGGCGCAACCAGATCCGCCGAACCGACCTCACGGCGCCACGGCCGCCGACTCTGGTCGATGACGGCAGTAGCCACAGCCCGATGGGCATAGGTTCGCAACCCGTCATATCGGGCCACCCTGGACCAGGCCAGGTAGATCTTCACCAACGCGTCCTGGGTGGCGTCCTCAGCGCGCGACCAGTCACCGCACATGAGATAGGCGGTTCGGCGCAGCGATCGGCCGCATCCGGCGACGAACTGTTCGAACTCAGCTTCGTCTCGTGTATCCATTCGTGCTCCCTTCGTCGAGGGATCAACGGATTGATGCGCACGTCAGGTTGCTCGGCATGAGTTGCTTTTTTCGTCGCACCCCCGGCACTCAGCTTGAGGCGCAGGAGCCGACGCTGCCGCCGATCATCAGCCAGACTTCATGTCTGACCCGCTGGCCATCCTAGGAGCGACGAGCCGGCACGGCTCCATATTCGGCGGATTCGCCGGCAGGTGGCCAAGCCGTTGACTAGCCGGCGTTCGCCGGATCGGGCGATTAGCCGGCGCTGGCCGGACTGGGCGCTTCGCCGGTCACAATGAACACCACGCGATCGGCGATGGAGACCGCATGGTCGGCGATACGTTCGTAGTACCGCCCCAACAGCGCGATATCGACCGCGGCTTCGACGCCGTGGGCCCAGTCCGACGCCAGCAGCTGGCTGAAGCTGGATCGGCGCAGATAATCCATCTGGTCGTCAACCCGATGCATGGCCAACGCGGCAGCGACATCGCGGTCGGAGATGACCCCCGCCACCCGGTGAACCATCTCTTGGGCGACGTCGGCCATGCCGAGGATCAGCGGGCGAACCTCGTCCGGCACCGCAACGTTCGGCAACCGCAGGCGTGCGATCTTGGCGACGTGCACCGAGAGGTCACCCATGCGTTCCAGCTCCGAGACGATCCGGAGCGCCGAGATCAGGGTACGCAGGTCGCCGGCGACTGGTTGCTGTAGAGACAACAGCGAGAACGCGTTCTCTTCCAGCCGTTCGGCGGCTCGATCGATCAGCTGATCGTTGCTGATCACCTTCTCGGCCAACGAGGCGTCGCTGGTCAGCAGCGCGTCGGTGGCTTGGCGTACGGCGTCTTCGACAGTGCT
>JBOFLH010000276.1:0-14343 GCA_051657765.1 Nocardioides sp.
TCGGCGAGCCGAAGCATGGCCGAGGCTCGGCCACCGAGGCCGGCGTAGGAAGGGGTCTGGTTCTCCGCGAGCTGCTTGCGCAGAGCGCCCATCTGCTCCTCGAGCGCCATCACCTGTTCTTGAGATGCCGCCAGACTACTGCTCAGTCCGGACTTCTCACCGGACAGTTGTTTGAACTTGGTGTCCACCTCGTACTTGTCGTATCCGCCGCGGCGAACCTGGGTGAAGTTCGGAGCGCTGATCGACGGCATCGGCGGCCGTCCGGACGAGGCCGGCGACGAAGCTGCTTTGGTCGCGCCGGCCAGCGGGTTGGTGGCCGGCGCTGCTTTGCCGGCAGTGGCGTTGGCCGCCGGTCGATTGGTGGCCGGTGTCGTCTTGGCGGCAGGCGCGGAGGTCTTGGCTGGCGTCGCAGAGGCGACGGTTGCGGTCTTGGACCCCGCAGCTGGTCGCTCGGCCGGTGTCGTCACCGCGGTCGCGGCCGCACCCTCCGGCTCGTCATCAAAAATGGACAAGCCTCGGTCGTTCATATCGTTGCTTTCCTTCCAGCTCATGCACCCATGGAATTGGGCCCCCGCCCGAAGACAGCCTAGAGGGTCGGCGCCGTTTATGGCGACGATCCCTCCGGGAGGGGGCCAGATCGCGAACTATTTCGAGTTTTTAGCACATCTGTTCGACTATTCAGCGTCGTTCGAACTCGGCTCCACCAGCTCCAGTAGAACTCCGCCAGCATCCTTGGGGTGAACGAAGTTCACTTTGGATCCAGCGGTGCCACGCCGCGGTTCGTCATACAAGATCTGTAGGCCACGTTCTCGTAATGTTGCCGCGACCGCAACTACGTCGGTGACTCGCAACGCTAGCTGTTGCAAACCGGGTCCCGAGCGATCGAGGAACCTGGCGATCGTCGAGGAGTCGTCGAGCGGGGCAAGTAGTTGAATCCGGACGTCGCCAGCGCCGACGGCGACCATCGCCTCCTGGACTCCCTGGTCTCGATTCGTCTCCTCGTGCACGATGTGCATCCCCAAGATGTCGCGATAGAAGGCCTTCGCGGCGTCTAGGTCCGCGACCGCAATGCCGACGTGATCAATCCCAATGTAGAGATCCTCGGGAATGTTCGAGATCACGTGGTTGATTCGGCTAGTGCGGTGATGCTTGGTCTAACCGTCATGCGCGGGCCGATCCTAGGCGGCCGATCCTAGGCGGGCCGATCGTGAGAGTCCCGGTCATCTCAGTATTGTCGCAGAGGTGGACTCGGTGCCGATCACCCGTCCGTCGAGGCTGTTCATTGCGCACCTCAAGTGGTAAGCACGTGTTGTGGCGTTGTCTGCGGCATTCGTTGGGGTCCAGTTGCTCAGGTGCCGCAGACGGTGCCTAGCTGCGCCGCTCATTTGAGGAGGGATTGTGCCCGGATCGGTCATCGTCAGTGGCGCGCGTACGCCGATCGGCCGATTGCTCGGCGGCTTGAAGGACCGATCGGCGGTAGATCTAGGGGCGGTTGCGATTCGTGGTGCGCTCGACAAGGCCGGTGTGGCCGCGGCCCATGTTGACTACGTCATCATGGGCCAGGTGATTCAGGCCGGCACCGGCCAGATCACCGCACGGCAGGCGGCGGTACGAGCGGGCATTGCGATGACGGTGCCGGCCATCACCATCAACAAGGTCTGCCTCTCGGGCATCAACGCCATTGCCTTGGCTGATCAGTTGATTCGCGCCGGCGAGCACCAGGTGGTCGTCGCCGGCGGGATGGAATCGATGACCCAGGCCCCGCATCTGATGCCGACATCACGAGAAGGGGTCAAGTTCGGTGACGCGACGCTCGTTGACGCCATGGCATATGACGCGCTCTACGACCAGTTCACCGACCAGCCGATGGGCGGATTGACCGAACGCTGCAATGCCGCGGGCGCTCGGCTGACCCGAGCCGAACAGGACGCCTTCGCGGCCCGGTCTCACCAGCGAGCGGCCGACGCCTGGACGAATGGAGTGTTCGCCGACGAAGTGGTTGCCGTCGACGTACCGCAACGACGAGGTGATCAGCTCGTGGTCGCCGTCGACGAGGGCGTTCGCGGCGACACCACGATCGAGTCGTTGGGCCGCCTGCGGGCGGCCTTCGCCGCTGACGGCACGATCACCGCGGGATCTGCCTCGCAGATCTCCGATGGAGCTTGCGCCGTGGTCGTGATGAGCAAGGAACGAGCCGACCGGCTCGGCGTGCCTTGGCTGGCCGAGATCGGCGCCAGCGGACAGGTGGCCGGACCCGACTCGACCCTGCAATTGCAGCCGGCGCGTGCGATCGAAGCCGCTGCGCGAAAGGACGGCATCGCGGTTACCGATATCGACCTGTTCGAAATCAACGAGGCCTTCGCCGCAGTGGGAATCGAGTCGACTCGGGCGCTCGGAATATCGGATGACATCGTCAACGTCAACGGCGGCGCAATTGCCCTGGGCCATCCGGTCGGCATGTCGGGAGCCCGAATTGTGCTGCATCTCGCCTTGGAGCTGCGGCGTCGTGGTGGTGGCGTCGGTGCCGCCGCACTCTGTGGCGGTGGTGGTCAAGGCGACGCCTTGATCGTGCGGGTGCCTGCCGGAGCCGGCAGTTAGTTCAGTAGCTGGCCTGGTTTTCGAGGGTCTGGGCGCGCCTGCGCCGGCGCCTCGGTCCTGCCTGCTAGACATGTCCTCGGGGCTCTCAGTGGCACCGGTGATGTGGCTGCACACCTTCCGTGCACAGAAAGTGGACTTGACGATGAAAAACAAGCTGGTCTGGCTGGTCGTGTTGATGGGCTTGGGTTTCTGGTTGGCGGTTGACCAGGACAGCATGCTCGACACGATTCGCGGCGCATTCGAGTTCGTCGGCGACTTCCTTCGACGGATCTATCGAGCGTTCATCGACGGCGCGAACAGTTAGCCGCCTCCCGCCATGCGATTCGCTGGGCGACTAGCCGGGCGACTCGCCGACAGGTTCACCCCGACTATCGGCAAACACCTGTTGCGAGACGAGGACGAGGTCATCGTTGACGTCGTGGACCACCATTGGGTGTGCTACTCGGTGGCGCTCCTCGAAGTTGTCCTCGCCTTGGGAATGCTGTTCGTGTCGGCGTTCGGACCGGCGAGCTTGTCCCTCGTCGCCATCATCGTGGCGGTGGCGCTGGTGCTGCACGCCGTCTGGCAGTCGTTGGTGGTGTTTCGGGACCGCTTCGTAATCACCAACCTGCGGGTCTTCCGGATCAGTGGAGTGTTCTCGGAGCGGCGGGCGATCATGCCTATGGTACGGATCTTGGACATCACGGTGCAGAAACCACTTCTCGGGCGGTTGATCGGCTACGGCCATTTCGTGTTCGAGTCAGCGGCGCAAGAGCAAGGGCTGCGAGACATCCGGTTCGTTGCGCGACCTGACGAGCGCGATAAGACCATCCAGCGTCTCATCGCGATTCGAGGGCTGCGCTAACCGGGTCCGCCGACCACCAGGGTCTGTCCGGTGAGTGCCGAAGCGCCACGACTTGCCAGGAACAACACCAGATCTGTGACCTCGGGCTCAACCTGTGTGCTCGGCGGATTCACCCGAGTGAGCAACGGACCCGAGTGTGCGTCGATCTGGACCCGCACGCCGCGCGACTGCACCGGCACGCGAGCCGGCGCGGCGATTGCGTTGACTCGCACTCGATGGCGCGCCCAGGACTTGCCCAGTTGTTTGGTGAGCTTGGTGAGCTCGGCGCTAGCGGATTCGTGGTGGGTGACGGAGAACCACTCCTGGGTGCCGGGCGCATAGATCACCGAGCCGCCGCCGCGGATGTTGCTCTCCGCGATGCGAAAACGCAACCGGGTGGCCAGTTGGACTGGCCCAATGAGGCCCAGGCGAGTGGCCTGGACGATGAACTCGCGGTCGAGTTCTTGGTTGTTGGAGATTTCCCACCCCGCAGAGTTGACCAGGACATCGACCCGGCCGAGCCCTTCAGCGACCCGGACGATGGAGTCCGGGTCGGTGAGGTCGAGTTGGACGTAGCCGAAGTGACCCAGGTCGGCGTCGTAGTACGACGTCAGATAGTGCCGGCCGGTGACCGTCACGGCTGCCCCGAAGTCGCGGAAACCCTGAGCAATCCGTAGGCCGGCGCCCTCTGTTCCCCCAGTCACGACAACGTGGCATCCGGAGTAGTCGTACCCCAGTTCGCCCATTTTGACTCCCCTTGCCCCGCGCGAGTCGATATGCGGCTCAACCCGCACACCCGATACGTCTGCCCAACCCCCTGGGCCCCCACGTGCCGACCATCATCGCACGTCTGGGATCACACGCGTACCAGGTTCGGCGAAAGATTTACCGAGTGCCGCCAGCCGAGCGGCCGGCAGGCGAGTCCTACTCAGGCAATACACTGTTCCTATGACCCAACCCCAGTTCAGCCGCCCTGGCGCGATCGACCTGTCAGGAATGGCTGCTACCGCGGCCGGTGGGCCGGCCGATGCGCGGCAGCGTGGTCAAACTGCGCCGGCAGGGTCGGGCGCCGCCTACTCTCAGCTCGTTGACGAGCTGAACTTCCAGAGCCTGCTCGAGTCCTCGATGAAGGCCCCCGTGCTCCTGGTCTTCTTCTCGCCGCAGCAAATGCCGGCCAGCGTGCAACTCGCCCGCGATCTGGAAACCCTGGCCGAAGAATTCGAGGGCCGGTTCTTCGCCGGTCTCATCGATGCCGACGCGGTGCCCGCGATCGCCAGTGCCATGCAGATTCCGTCGGTGCCATTCGTCGTCATGGTGCTTGAGGGCCGGCCGATGCCGTTGCTGCAAGATGTCGTGCCGCTCGCTGAGCTGCGTGCCGCGCTAACTCAGATCCTGCAACAATTCACCGCCCAGGGAATCACCGGCCGCCACCAGCCCCGGGTGAACCCGCCGGCCGACAGTAGCGAACCAGTCGCGGACCAGCGCTATGCGGCGGCCCAGGACGCCCTAGGCGAGGGCGACATCGATCGCGCGGTGGCGGAGTATCAGAAACTGGTGGATGCGAACCCCGTCGACACCGAAGCGGTCGCCGGTCTAGCAATGGCCCAACTGCTCAAACGCACACAAGGGGTGGACCTCGATGTGGCGCGTGCCGCCGCTGCGGCCGAGCCGGACTCGGTCTCGGCTCAGCTGATGGTCGCCGACCTGGATCTCCTCGGTGGTCATGTCGAGGACGCATTCGCTCGCCTGATCGAGACCGTGCGCCGGACCACCGGCGACGAACGCGACCAAGCCCGCCAGCACCTGCTCGGTTTGTTTCTTGCCGTAGGCAACTCCGACCCCCGAGTCGTGCGAGCACGCCAGCAGCTAGCTGCCGCGCTCTTCTGACGGTATCGACTTCGTGCTACTCGGCAACCACCCGGTTTGCGAGCAGCACCGATCGGGCCGCCTCGAGTCGGGCCACCGGCACCCGGAACGGTGAACACGAGACATAGTCCAGGCCGACCTCGTCGAAGAAGTGGATGGAGTCCGGGTCGCCGCCGTGCTCGCCGCAGACCCCGAGATGGAGGTCGGGTCGGGTGGCTCGGCCGGCCGCCACGGCGGTACGAATCAGGGCGCCCACGCCTTCAGTGTCGAGTGATTCGAACGGTGAAACCGCGAAAATCCCGTGCTCCAGGTAGGTGCTGAAGAAGGATGCCTCGACATCGTCGCGAGAGAATCCCCAGGTCATTTGAGTGAGGTCATTGGTTCCGAAGGAGAAGAATTCTGCTGCCGTCGCGATGTCGCCGGCGGTCAGCGCGGCACGCGGAAGCTCGATCATGGTGCCGATCCGGTGCGGGATGGGCGCGCCGTGTTCGGCCTCGACGAGGTGGGCCACCGCGGCGATCCGATCGCGGACGATGGTCAGCTCGGCCAAGGCCCCAACCAGGGGAATCATGATCTCCGGCCGCGGATCGCCGCCAGCAGCCAGGCGAATCGCCGCTGCCTCCAGGATCGCCCGCGCCTGCATGGTGAATAGACCGGGGATCACGATACCGAGCCGGACCCCGCGCAAGCCCAGCATCGGGTTGGTCTCATGTAGCCGTTTGACCGCGTCCAGCAGCTGATGGTGGTGGCTGTCGGTCGCGTCGTGGTCGTCTTCCAGAGCCACCTGCACCGACAGCTGAGTCAGGTCGGGCAGGAACTCGTGTAGCGGCGGATCGATGAGCCGAATCGTGACCGGAAGGCCGTCCATAGCTTGGAGGATGTCGACGAAGTCCTGACGTTGCAGTGGCAGAAGCTCGGCCAGCGCCTGTTCTTGAGCGTCGGGATCGTCGGCGACGATCAGGTTCTCCACGAGCGTTCGGCGCGGTCCCAAGAACATATGCTCGGTGCGACACAAGCCGATGCCTTCGGCGCCGAAGCGCCGGGCTCGAATGGCGTCTTGCGGAGTGTCGGCGTTGGCCCTTACCCGCAGTCGCCGGGTCTGGTCCGCGTGCCGCATCATGGTGGCGACCGCGTCCACCGCCGGGCTGTCCACCTCGTCGCCTTCGAAGTGCCGGACCAAGTGCGCGGCGGCTACCGGTACCGCTCCGGCGAACACCTCGCCGGTGGTGCCGTCGATGGAGATCATGTCGCCCTCCCGGAGGCGGCCGCCACCGCGTACCTTGGCTCGCTTCTTTGTGGTGTCGACGTCGAGCGCTTCGGCACCACACACGCAGGTCCGTCCCATGCCGCGGGCCACGACTGCCGCATGCGACGTCTTGCCACCGCGACTGGTGAGAATGCCCTTGGCAACCATCATGCCGTGCAGGTCGTCCGGGTTGGTCTCCTGCCGGACCAAGATGACGTCCTCACCAGCCTCGCTCCACGCCACCGCGGTCAGGGTGTCGAATACGACTTTGCCCACAGCAGCGCCCGGCGAGGCATTCATGCCGACAGCCAGCAAGGTGCGCGGGGCCCGCTCGTCGAATCGAGGAAACATCAACTGGGCAAGCTGCGCACCGGTGACCCGGCGCAGCCCCTCGTCCTGGTCAATCAACCCCTCGTCGGCCATGTGGTCCGCGATCCGGAAAGCCGCCTCCGGGGTTCGTTTGCCTACCCGAGTCTGCAACATCCACAGCTTGCCGTGCTCGATGGTGAACTCGATATCGCACATGTCGTGGTAATGCTTCTCCAGCGCATCCATGATCGCCAGCAGCTCGTCGTACGACCTCGGATCCAGGCTCTGCAACTCCGCGACGGGCACCGTGTTCCTGATGCCGGCGACCACGTCCTCGCCCTGGGCATTGGGCAGGTAGTCGCCATACACGCCTTGAGCGCCCGACGCGGGGTCACGGGTGAAGCACACCCCGGAACCGGAATCCATGCCGCCGTTGCCGAAGACCATCGCCTGCACGGTGACCGCCGTGCCCAAGTTGTCCGGGATGCGTTCTTGACGCCGATAGAGCACCGCTCGGTCGCCGTGCCACGAGTCGAACACCGCGCGCACCGCAAGGTCGAGTTGCTCTCGGGGGTCTTGGGGAAACCCGCGCCCGGTGTGTTCGACGATCAGCGCTTGGTAGGTCGTGACCAGTTCGCGCAGGTCGTCCGCGGCCAGGTCGAGATCGCCTGCCACCCCGAGCTTCCTCTTCAGCTTGTCCATGGCGCGCCAGAACACCTCTGATTCCACGCCCAGGACGGTCGACCCGAACATTTGCACCAGGCGCCGATAGGAGTCGACCGCGAACCGATCATCGCCGCCGCTCGTGGCCGCCAGCCCAGCCAGCGAGCCGTCGTTGAGTCCAACGTTCAGGACGGTCTCCATCATGCCGGGCATGGAGAACTTCGCGCCCGAGCGCACCGAAACCAGCAGCGGGTTGGCCGGGTCGCCGAGGCGGCGCCCGATGGTGGCTTCCAAGGTGGTGAGGTGCGCGGTGACCTCGTCGGCGAGACCGCTGGGCTGGGCACCCTCGCGAAGGTAGGCGGTGCACGCTTGGGTGGAGATCGTAAAGCCGGGCGGCACGGGCAGGCCGAGGTTGGTCATCTCGGCCAGATTGGCCCCCTTGCCCCCCAGCAGGTCGCGTTGATCCCGGTTGCCTTGCGCAAAGTCGAATACGAAGGTCATCGGGTCATAGTGGACCGCCGTCTCGCCGGGCGTTAGTCGTTGAATCGAAAACTTGACCGCAGTCCGCCATGGGTGGGAACTGCTCAGTGACTCAGTGACTCAGTGACTCGGGGGCGTCAGTGACTCGGGGGCGTCAGTGACTCGGGGGCCTGGTTGCCGGATGCGAGGGGCTCGCGCGGTGGTTCTGCGCGGACCTGTCGAGGCCGCCGGCCTGAGGTCACGGTTCTCGGCCGGAGTGGGTGTACCCGAGTCGGCGGTCCGCCAGGCTGGCGAAAGCCGCGGCGATCCGGCGTGCGGTGTAGTCCTCGGTGCGTTCGGCAACCTGGCCGAGTGTGCAGAACTCCGCGGCGCGAATCTCGCGGGCCTGGCAGACCGCGGTTGCGACCAGGTTGGCGGGATGACGACCGCCGTCGAAGACCAGGCACAGCGCGTCGTCCCACCCGGACCACGCGGGGAGCCAGTCTGCTACCAGGAGGGTGCCGGTCGGTATCGATAGGCTGAGTTCTTCGGCTACCTCGCGGGTAGCCGCCTCGTGGGGTGACTCGTCGCCTTCCACCACCCCGCCGGGGAGATCCCAGTCCGTCTTGTAGGTGAGCTGGCATAACAAGACCCGTTCCTGGTGATCACGGATCAACATCTGAGCGATCACCCGCTTACGGGGCAGAAACGAGTTCAGCAGCGCACGAAAACTCTCCGGATCGGTCAACGGAGGATCGGAGACCAGGCGCCCGAACACGACGTACTCGGATGTCTCAGCCCGATCTCCGGTGCCGGGCAGGACGCGCTGCACCCCTTCGCGACGAAGTCCGCTACGAGTGGCTAACCGCAGCGACTCGCGGTTCCCGGGTTCGATCCTGGCTTCGACTCGGGCCAGGCCGAGGCCGCCAAGGTCTGGATCCGTGAGCGCCCAGTCGCACAGGGTCCGGACGGCGCGCGTCGCCAACCCCTGGCCGCGGTGGCCGACAAACAGCGCCCAGCTCAACTTTCCGGTACTCGCCCTCGGCGTAGCCCGTCGCACCTCACAACAGCCGGCGACCCGGCCGTCGTGTTCGATCACGAAGTTTGCCACGGTGCGGCCGCGATCGTAGTCGGTTCTCCAGCGCCGCACGGCGTCCCGTTGCTGGTCGATGGTCGGGGCGATCTGGGCGAAGCCGAACCAGTGGGCGATCTTGTCGTCGTGCCCGGCTATCGCTTCGGCGATGTCCTCGTCGCACCAGGGCCGCAGGATGATCGTCCCATCGGTGAGGGTCGGTTGTGGGGAACCAGTCGGCCCGTCACCAGTCGGCCCGTCACCAGTCGGCCCGGCCGCCCCATCGTCGTCCATAGCCACGGTGTCGAGCGTAGTTGGTCGGCGACTGCGGTGGTGGCCGTAGCCCGGTCATTGCCTAGGTCTGGGGAGAGCTGGTGGCCAGATCGGCCGGCCCGTAGGTGTGCACCTCGACCGGGCCACAGTGTCAACGTTGACCCGCTCGGGCGATTCTGCCATTGTGGGGCTTGTGGGGCTTGTGGGGCTTGTGGCTCAGATTGGCTACATCGGGTAGTTCGACACGAGCGCACCAGAAAGTAGGCATGAAGTGCGTTATATACGTATGGCAGCTGCTGCATTGTTTGTCGCGGTCGGCGTGATCGCTGGGCCGAGTTTCGCAGGCCAAGATATTCCTTACACCTGGAACTCTGGTGATCACGACGTTAAAGCCGACTTCCACACAGTCGGGGAGATTTATCACGCCTATGAATACTCCGGAAACACCTATGTCTCGTGGACCGGGCCTAGCGGGAGCGGGACGTGGTGGATCGCTGGTACGGGCGTGCGGAGAGAACTCAACTTTGATTGGCCCGAAGGTCGAACCGCCAGTCTTAAGGCATGCCAAGAGAAGTCACTTTTCCCGGATGACTGTAGTGGCAGACGCTACGGAGTCACGTGAGGTGCCGGTGGAGTCCACATCTAGTTTAGCAGAGTTAACTCGATTGTCTATGTCGTCAAGTGAGCGAGTGCTGGATGTAAACAACCTCGTTTTGCGCAGAGGTGATGTGGTTGTTCTCAACGACGTCAGCCTAGCCCTTGGCGCTGGCGACACCCTGGCGATCCAGGGTCCCAGTGGTGTGGGTAAGTCCAGCCTGCTGGGGGTGCTCTGTGGGCTTCTGACACCTTCTGAGGGTCGGGTTCAAGTATGTGGACTTGAGATCTCCGGAGCGCCTGATCGGGTGCGGTCACGCATGCGGGGGTCGAAGATGGGCATCGTCTTCCAAGGCGATGAACTCATTCCCGAGCTGACTATCGAGGAGAACGTGACACTGCCGCTGCGCCTGGGAAGAGGCGCGGCGGCAGAGTTCCGGCCGAGGGCGCTCGCGTTGTTGGATCGGCTAGGTGTGCGCGAACTAGCGGGTCGCCTGCCCACGGAGGTGTCCGGTGGTCAGGCGCAACGAGCCGCTGTGGCCCGGGCCATCATCCACCAGCCCAGGCTCGTGCTCGCCGACGAACCCACCGGTTCGCTCGACGAGCAAGCTTCTCGCACCGCGATGGCGCTGTTGATCGAGCTGGCGACCGAGCAGGACGCGGCGGTGATCGTGGTCACCCATGACGATCAGATTGCTCGGGCCTGCCACCGTCGGGTGAATCTGCGGGACGGGACGTTCAACGATCCCGCTGGCCCTGCCGAGAGCGAAGTCGGGTGAGAGTGGGACGGCCCATCATCTGGTTGGCGTGGCGGGTCACCATGCGGCGGCGAAACCTTCCGCTTGCCGCCGTCATCACGGTGGGCATCACGTTGCTGACCCTGTTGGCGCTGGCGACCGCTATGGTGCCTGGGGCAGCGAAACGTGAGCAAAGCCGCCTGCAGGCAATCACGCCGATCGTGAATCAAGGCGACGGTGGCAAAGACTCGGTGACGGCTCGAATCGTCGACCCGCGATTGACCAACACTCGGCGCTGGCAGGGTAACCAGATCATCCGCTACTACTATGCGTCGGCAAACTCGGCATCGGCAGGTCCTGGGCCGCGCGTTCCCGGCATCCCCAAGGTGCCAGATGTTGGTCAGTTTTATGCTTCGCCCGCGCTAATCTCGCTGATCCAACGAGAGGAAGACATTGCCGCGCTTTTCACCGGCCGGAAATTGGCCGGGGTCATTGGGGGCGCGGGTCTCGGGCATCCTCATGAGCTGCGCGCCATTGTCGGCGTGCCGGCTGATAGCTATCTCCTCCAAGAAGTCACGGGCTATGGACGCTCGCCGGGGCAGATCAGCCAGGAGGAGGTGGCGGGGAACCGCACGGTCAACACGGTGGTAGCCACGTTCGGCGGGATATTGATCTGGCTACCGGCCATTTGGTTCTTGCAGATCCTGGCGCGACTGGCCAACGCCCAGCGGATGCGCCGAACTCGCGCGCTGCGTGCGCTGGGGCTGTCCAGGGCGGGGGTTCGCACGCTGCACTGGCTGGAACTCGGCGTCTTGTGCGTGCTGGCCATCGTGATCGGCGCGGCTACCTATGCCTGGGTAGTCAGGCACCTGACCCGGATCCCGGGCACCTCGATCGGGTTCTGTTCCGGAGACCTGCAGCTCGCGCTCTGGTTGTTGATTGGGTGTCTGATCGGGCCTACCGTCGGTGCGCTCGTGGTGACCAGCGTGGCGGTGGACTCAGTGGGTGGTCGATCCTCGGCCACCGTCTCCTCCCTCCGCACCAGAGCCACCGAACTCGGTCTGGTTGCGCTCACGCTAGGCCTGGTTTTGTTGTTCGTGGCGCCGCACGGTCCGCGCGGCGTGGTGGCCGCGCTGGCCCTCTGGATGGGCTGCGCATTGGTCGCCGCCGGACTGGGCTTGGCCGGGCCCTGGCTGGTAATCGCGATCTTCACACACTGGGTTCGCCGCGCCCGATCGGCGGGCCGGGTCGTCGGCATGAAGCTCGCGATCAGCAACTCGCCGACCTCGCTGCGACTGAGCAGCCTGCTCGGCATCATGATCCTGCTGCTCTTGGGTTTCCAGGCCTTTATCAACATCCTCAATGGTGGCAGCAGCGCGGATTGGCAAGCCCGCCTGGCCGCGGTTCCTCAGGTTCCGGCAGTGGCCAACTTGGCCGGTGATCTCTCTCTTGCCGAATTGCAGGCCCGGACGCCTGGCGTTACCTCGGTGATGCAGCGGCAGATCACCACCGAGTCGAAGGAACGGCTTCGGATTGTGTACGCCGATTGCCAGGATCTCCGGAATCTGACCAACACGGTCATTCGAGGCTGCACCGGTCAACCGCAGTGGCTCAATGCGCCGACAGCGATCGCCGGCAACGACGATCAAGTGATGCTCGCCCGGGGCCGAGAAGTCCGCCTACCCGGAACGACCGATGTCGCGGTAGCGCCCGGTGCGCCCGCCCGTTTTGCCGGATCGCTGTTGGTGCCGGCCGGGTGGGCGCCAGAGCAACCGGACCGGCGCGGCTCGGACTTCTTCCTGGTCGTGGAGAACACCCGGCTCGCGAACACCCTCGCCACCATTGCCGGCGCGGCACCGACCACGCAGTTCGACCTCGGCCCACTGGATCGCCACAACCCGGACACGCAAGAGTTTCGTGGCCAGATGCAGTGGCTGACGATGGGCGCGCTGGCTGGGATCGGGCTGGTCGCCTTGTCGCTGGCCACCACTGCGATCGGGGAGACCACGGAGCGCAGCGTGCGGCTGCGCAGCTTGCGACTGCTAGGCGCCGGACGGTGGGAACTCGGGATGGCGCACACCTGGTCGACCGCTGTGCCGTTGGTCCTGCTGGGCTGGACGGCGACCGCGCTGGGCTGGTTCGTGGCTGCCGCCATGCAGAACTTTGACGACCGAGCGGACCTCGACGCGGCGTGGATCGGGCGCGCCCTCCTTGTGTCGGTCCTCGTGGCTGGGCTGGTGGCCCTCACTACCTGGCCCGGCGTGACCAAGACGGCGGCAGGCTCCGGCGGCCTCACAGGCTGATCGGCGGCACCTCCTAGGAGCTAGGAGCTGCTGGTCAAGCGAGATCGGGCCGATCGAGCCGATGAGTACGGGAGGCCAGGAGCTGCCGCCGGAAGGAACCGCGCTGAGGTATGCCGCCAAGGTGGAGCATCGGTATTGATCTTGTTGAATTCGTGTCTGACGGCCTGACACGGGTAAGCCTCATGATGCAGAACGCAGGCGCGCTACGAGCTGGTCGGTAACCAGGTCGTAGCGGGAAGGGTCGCGATAGCAGTGGGCGAGCAGTTGCGCACCTTGAGCTTCGGAAAACACCACTTGTGCTTCGATGGCTGGGTCACTCACTGGCTTGAGCACTCCGCTGCTGGCGCCGTCGATGAGGATGCGAGTGAGCCAGTCGATATTGATCTCGTTGAATTCAATTACCAACCTCTGGGCGGCGGCGGGTAATACTTCGTATTCGGCAGCCAGCATGGTGCACAGGCACAGTGAGCGACCATCGGTCAGGGCTGCGCGCAACACTGCTAGATATCCCCTGAGGCGATCCACGGCGTCGGCAGGCCCATCGTCCAGGTCAACGAGTTCGTGCTGGAACGTCGTGTTGTAACGCTCGATAAGCGACCTGCCCAACTCGGCCTTGCCTGGGAAGTGGTGATGGATGCTCGCCGTCTTGATTCCGACCTGTGCGGCCAGGTCGGCGTAGCTGACCGCCGACCACCCGCGGGTCATCATCAGCTCTTGTGCGGCGTCCAGCACCCGATCGGGGGTGCCTCGCTGCGGCGACCTCGGCATGGGGCAAACCTCGCTGTCTGTGTTCTGGATTCGACCGATTAGGCACCCAACCTACTAATAGATAGGCTGTGCAGAAGTGCTCTCCACCGGAGGGCCAACCATCAGGAGGTAACCGTGCACGCACAATTGATCACCTACCAACTCGCGGACATCTCGGCTGAGCAGTACACCGAGCAGATGGTTGAGCCAGACTCAGCGTACTTTGCCACTCTGGGCGGCCTGGTATCCAAGGTGTGGCTAGCTGACGAGACCACCAACAGCTACGGCGGGTTCTACGTCTGGGTCGACCGGGCCGCTATGGCGAGCTTTATGGCGTCGGATGCGGTGAAGGCGGTGCTAGCACGGCCCTGTGTCGCGGACGTCTCATCGACCGATTGGCCTGTGAATGTCGAGCCCAGTCGCAGCAACCGTGGTGTGCCGGCGAGCTAGCCCAAACGTGGGGCAGCGGCACCGGTGTTGGCTCTTGGGCGTGCGCGAGGTCCAACAGCCAACGCTGCTGCCCTGCCCTGCTCCGCGAGCGACGTACCGACTCTGGGAGCAGCCCCATGGCGCGCGCCATGGGCCCGGCCGGGTGCTATCGACGACGAAGCCACAGTGTGCCCAACGGCGGGACGACGATGTCGGCATGAGCG
>JBOFLH010000277.1:0-3807 GCA_051657765.1 Nocardioides sp.
TCGACTTTGGCACCGACCGATTTGGGATGGTTCTCCCCGTCGCGTATCCTTTCTCAAGCGACGCGGGGTGGAGCAGTTCGGTAGCTCGCTGGGCTCATAACCCAGAGGTCGCAGGTTCAAATCCTGCCCCCGCTACCACGCAAAACCGCAGGTCAGGGCCACTTCCGGACGAGATTCGGGGGTGGCCCTGAGGCGTCTTAAGGGCGAGTGCTACCAGAAACTGTTACCCAAGCCCGATCCAGCGGCTGCGATTGCTTCCCGGCACCGCGCGGGTGGAGCCAGGGATTCGGGATCTGCACCCAACTGACAAACATGGCACTATTGCTTGAAGGTCTTTGGGCGATCCGGGAGCACACTATGGCGCGTGAGTGGCACTACTGGTCTCTGAACAAGCTGGAGATCTTGCAGGGCTACCTACCGGCCTTCAACACAGCCAGCCAGTCGGTCTCGGAGCGGATCTACCTCGACCTTATGGCAGGACAGCCCGAGAACGCCGAGGCCGGTACCGGCCGCATGGTCGACGGGTCCGCACGGATCGCGCTCGCTGCCCAGCCGGGTTTCACCCGCTTCGCCTTCGGCGAGTTGCAGCACGCAGCTTTGCTTGAGGACGATCTGAGGCGTCTTCATCCGGACAAGGGCTTCAGGGTCTACCCGGGCGACTGCAACGACACAATCCGAGCAATGTTGCTCGACCTCGACGACGTGCGTTACGCGCCTACATTCGCTTTCCTCGATCAGCAAGGGGCGGAGGTCCACTGGACGACGATGGCCGAGATCGCAGCGTTCCGCCGAGGTAGGACCAAAGCCGAGCAGTGGATCCTTTGCTCACCAACGATGATCTACCGCGGCCTGACCGGCACCAACGGCGACCTCTTCGGCGCACGTGTCGACCGCATGTACGGAACAGACGAGTGGCGAGCCATCTACCGGGCCCGTTACGACGAGAGAATCGACGCTGAAGCCTGGCGCCGAGAGATGGTGAACCTACTGAGGTGGCGCCTTGAGACCGAACTCGGCTACCAGCACACTGCCCGCATCCCCATGCGGATGGTCACGAATGTGGAGATCTACGACATGGTGTTCGCCACCGACCACCCAGCGGGCTTCAAGATCATGTCCCACCTATACGAGAAGGCGGCAGAGCGAGAGCCTGGCATGCGCCAGGAGGCCCTGGATCGAGCCAAGCCGCCGCTCTATGCCGACGACGCGCTCTTCGACCTGCCAGCCGAGGAGGTTCCGCCCTGGAGTGCAGAGAAGTGTTGGGACCCGCGTAGCACGACATGGTGGCCGTCGAGCTAGACAGATGCTGCGGCTGGCATCTCGTCCCAGGTACGACCATCGAGTTCGCGCCCGTTGGCCTTCGGCGTACGCCCACCCCACTGCTTGAAGAAGAACGCCACGTCGGCATCGGCGCATTGGTCCCGGATGTCTTCGACCCAGCTTGTGTCCATACCCCTGGCACTCGGTCCCGATTCGCCACCTGCGATAACCCAGTCGATGCGGTCGAGATCGAGACCGGGCAGCGCGCTCAGGAGGGGCTCGCAGGATAGGAAGCGAACGGCCGCCGGCGTTGCGCGTAGGTGATCGATCCGGTCAACGGCGTCGAACGACTCGACGGTCACGCCCATCCAGAGGTTGTTCGGCCAATCGAGTTTGTCGGCGAACCGGGCCATCCGATGCGCCCGTTTAGTAAGGATCTGGTATGTGTGCCGAGGAGTGTCTCGGATCACATCGAAGATGTCGCGAACGAAGTCGAGCGGGACTCTGGCGTGAAAGAGGTCGCTCATCGAGTTGACGAAAACAACCTTGGGTGACCGCCACCTGTACGGCTGACCCAGAGCATCTGGATGGATGGTGACTCCAAAGCCGGGGCCAGACGTACGCGGGTCTCCGTCGTTCTGGTACTTCTCGGCGCCCATCGCCTTGAGCCTCTTCGCCAGGGCCAGTGCGTAGCAGTTGTCACAGCCTGCCGCCACGCGGTCGCAGCCGGTCACTGGGTTCCAGGTAACTTCTGTCCACTCGATCGCGCTGTTGGTGCCCATGTCCCCTCCAAACGGTTGATGACTGATCGAACATGCATTCGACTAGAGGTTCACGTCCTCAGGTTAGCCGCTTCACCTGGTTGTCGGAACGCTTCGCGGCCACTATCGCGTCATTAATCAGGATGCCGAGTTGGTCGGCCAGCGCGTGGTCGTGACCCGTGGTCCGGTGTCCATAAACCTGAGTGGTGACGGATGCGTTGCCGTGTCCAACTCGGTCGCTGAGGATCTTGGTGACTGCACCAGAGTCGAGGGCGAGGGTCGCGTAGGTGTGCCGGACGTCGTGGAGGCGGATGCGGCGGGCGCCGGCTTGGTCAACGAGGCGGTTGAACCGAGACGTGATGGTGTCCGGGTGTAGTGGTCGGCCGACCTCGTTGACCATCAGGAAGCCGTGGGTGGGGTAGTGGTCTCCGTGAGCGTCCTGTTCGGTATCGAGCATCGCGAGGTGATTGGCGAGCGCGGCGCAGGTGAAGTCGTCGAGTGCGATGGTGCGCCAGCCGGCGTCGCTCTTGCCGTCGGATGGGGTCGCTATTCCGCGCACGACGACAGTGGTCGGCCCGATCGCGAGTCGACGGTTGGCGATGTCGAGGTCGGCACGGGTGCGGCCGGCGAGTTCGGAGCGACGCATGCCGGTTGTCGCGGCGAGTAGCCACATGCCGGCGTAGCGGTCCTCGATCGCCAGGGCAAGCCAGCGGCCCAGCTCGTCGAGTGACCAGACGTGCTTGGTCTTGTCTCGCGCTTGCCGGCGGGCCTCCCGTCGGGCTGCTCTTGGGACTGCGGCGTGGACTGCGTTGTTTGTGGTGAGGTATCCCCAGCCGACAGCGTCCTTGAGCGCTACCCGGACGATGCCGTGGATGTTCTGGACGCTCTTGGCAGACAGGCCAGGGTTGTACTCAGCCGGCAGTCGGCCTCGGCGGAACCTGACCGCCGCGCTCTTGGCGCTCTGGTAGCTCGTGCTGCACGCTTTGGCGATCTCGGCCGGCGTCGGGCCGAGCCCGTCCCGCTCGTGCCGCCTGCTCGCCCAGTACGCATGCATGCGCTGGTTGCTGTCGCCCTTGATTCGCCCCTCGGTGAGGAGGTGGCGGTAGAAGCGGTTGAGAACCGGTGCAGTCAGATCGGAGAGCCAGCGGTCTCCGAGGATCGGCACGATGTACTTGGTGATGTTCTCCTCGTAGTTCGCGGCCGCGGTGGGCTTGAGGTGCGGTCTGGTCTCCTCCAGCCACTCATTGAAGAATGCAGCGGTCTTGATCTTGGTCGTCCGGACCACATGTCCGCGATCACGAGCTGCTTGCGCCAGGACCGCGGCCGTCAGGGCCTCGTCGCGGGTGAGGAATCCGCCCTGGTAGCCCGTGCGGCTGCGTCGGCCGGTCAGCGGGTCCGGATCGCCCTCCAGCATGTAGGCCCACTTCTTGCCGCGCTGCCAGACAGTGATCCCGGGAATCGTTGTGGTCACGCTGCCTCATCAGGATTGTGCACGAAGTCGTGAAGCCGGCTTGTGATTGCGAACACGCGGCCACCCAAGCGGCGAGCTGGCAGCTCGCCGGCGTTGGCGAGACGGTACGCGCAGGTTCGCGAGATCCCGAGCAGCTCGGCAGCCTTCGGGATTGGAATCAGCGCCGGAAGCTCCCCGAAGGGATCTTGTGCCGACGCCAGCATCTGGTCAGTCATCGTTCGGTCTCCTCGGGTGGCAGTTCGGTCGGTTGGGGGTGGCGAGGCTCCATGTGGTTTGGTTCCTGTCTCGGTCGTGGGGTGGTGTCTCGCGCGCGTA
>JBOFLH010000278.1:0-8092 GCA_051657765.1 Nocardioides sp.
GCCACCAGATCCCAATCCAGCTCCACCATCCCGTCGGTGTTGTTGCTGGTTTCCCTCGCCACCAATGGCCGTAACCCACTCTCAGGAAGCAGGTGTCCGTTGCCAGCCACGGCGGTGTCGGCGAACATCGGCAACGCAGCCGGATCCTCCTCCACCCCCACCTCTACCGGGGCGGCTGGCAGTGATGCGGGTGTGGCGGCACCGTTAGCAGGGATCATGGTGGTGCGTGGTCGTGCGAACCGGGAATGTTGGTCGCGGTCATCGCCCGAGGTCAGCTCAGCCTCTGTCGACCTGTCGGGAACCTCCTGTCCGGTCCTTCTCACCGGCCACCACCCCCACCACGGCCGGTGGGGGCCAATGCAGCCCGGTTCGCGGCCAACAACCCATCCACCGACGCCGCCGCAGCCCCATAGATACCCGCCGCAGTCGCGTCGAACTTGCGTGGTTCTCGCGCGCCGTGTGAATACACCTCGGCGACCTCGGGGTGCCAGCCGATCGAGTCGACCACCGGGATCCGCAACGCCTTAGCCATCTGACGTGCCGTATACGGGCGGACCCGCGGCACCACCGACCGGCGGACCAGCCACCGGCCCGACTCATCGATCATCAACAACCCCAGCCGACCCAACCCGCCGACCTCGTCGAACTGAGCCCGCAAACTCTGCGCCCACGACCTGGCGCCGGCCAACGCCGACAACGAGTTCCGAGTCACCAACAACATCACATCAGCCGCGGCCACCAGCGGTTGCGGCCACCCCGCCAGGCCCAGCCGGCCCGCATCCACAATCACATCCTGGCCGCTACGCTCCATCGCCCTCAGCCGCGCAGTCAACGGCTCCCACAACCCCACCAGACTCGGGGCCTGCTCATGGCCAAGAATCCCCGGCAGAAACCATGCCGAACTCTCCGCCGGCGCCGACGGATCCAAGAGCACCGTCTCCCGCACCAGCGCCGCATCCAACGAATCATCGCGTTGCGCCAACGCCAAATTGATCAACCCACCGCTGCGCTCCCGAGCGCCACGGAAGAACCCAGCAAACACCGCCGACGCCCCCGTCGGGTCCGCATCCACCAACAACATGTGACGGGGCCAATTCAACGTCAACCCCAACGCCGTCGTAGTCACCCCCGGTGACCCACTCGCCGAGGCCAACACGATCAACGCCACGACTCAACGCTCCCGCGCATCTAACACCAACGCGACCCGCCCGGTGGCCGCACGAGCCGCGAGATCCGGCGCCTGCTCCCGAGGCACCGAGACATCAACCACCGTCTCACCGGTCTCGGGCACCACACTCACCCCCACCACCGTCGCCTCGACCGACACCAGCTCGGTCTTCTCAGAAACCTCACCATCCTCACCAGGAGTAGTGACCACCCGCACCACATCACCGGCATACAACCGCTCCGACGGCATCTGCGCCGCCGTCAAACTGATCCCGACCAGCGACTCCCCCACCGCCGGCACCAAACCCTCCACGGTTGCCTGGCCGGTCAACAACGTCCCCGACCACAAATCCACCGCAGCCCGACTACCCTCCACAGAAGCCCGCTCGCTCCCCGGCACCGGGCGCAACGCAGGATCCACACCCACCCGCACCACACGAAGATCCTCCGCACCGATCACCTCACCACGCGCCACATCACTGACCACCACCAACACCTCACGAGTGTCATTGACCGAGACATACACATACGCCCCCAACAAGGCACCCGCAGCCACCAGAGCCGCCATCAACGCAAACAACAACGGTCGACGCCGCGTCTTGGGCTGAGCGGGAGCCAACACCTTGCCGTTTGCGGCGGGCGCACCAGCACGTGGCATCGCCTGTGGAGTGTCCAGTGGCATTTGTTCCCTGTCCTCTCCCTGGCTGCTGTTACTGATCGGGTCCCGTGAGACCACCAAGACCCGCGTAGTTACCTACGGCAACGAATAGGTCTTGGGCGACCGCGAAGTCCGAATCCGACGCAAGGAATTCAGAGTGCGCTGTGGCGCCGAGGCCGTTGGGTCGGCCTGTGAGCAGGAAGGCAGATGGCGCGATGACACGTGACCATTGACGGATCGCGCTCACGACTTCCCCCGAACCGGCGCGTGCGCCTGTCGAGTCGCGGGCTACGGCGGTACACCCAACGCGCATTGCTACTGTGGAATGCCGACGAACCCGGACTAACTGTCAGCTAGACTTCCTATCTTGAGAGTAAACTACAGTTAGGTCGCAACGCAACGTTGGCTTAGCTTCGGACCCAGAGAGCCGACGGGATAGTGAATGGCCGACGAACGCGGAGTACCACATCTCGCTGAGCGTCTCAGCGACCTGTTCGCTCGGGTTCCACAGCCCGGCACGACGCAGCCCTACAACAATGAGGCGGCAGCCGAGGCGCTAAGGCGCCAGGGTGTGCCGGTGACCGGCGTCTACCTCTCTCAGTTGCGCAACGGCAAGAAGGACAACCCCCGAGCGGGCCTTCTCGCAGCGATCGCTCAACTGTTCGGCGTGTCGATCGACTACTTCTTCGACGCCACCGAGGCCGAGACCGTTGTCATGCAGCTGAACCGGCTGGCTCGACTCCGAGCAGCTGGACTGCACGAGCTTCTCGCGCGCGCCGACGAGATCAGCCCGGAGAGTCTGGCTCAGATCGCCGGCATCATCGACCGCATCGTTCAGCTCGAGCAGCGAGCACAAAGCGTGCCGACGCCCTCGACGAACCCGGGACTGCCATGACAGCGCTTCCCCGGCGGTTGAAGCGCGCCCTCGACCACGCGCTCAAAGCGATGCCGCCGAACGGCGACCTCAAGCAGATGACCGATGCGATCGCCCAGAGCAGAGGCCGGCCCATCGTCGTGTTGGACGAACCGATGCCTCGACCTGGTCCAACCGGGTTCTGGCTCAAGGCCGCCCACCGCGACTACATCGTGATCGGTGCGGGAATGTCACCCGCGCACCGCGCGGCGACCCTGTGTCACGAACTCGCCCACATGCTGCTCGGTCATGAAGGGCACCCCGATAGGACCTTGTCGACCCTGGTCGCGCCCAATCTCGCCCCGGCCGTCTCCGGACGATTCCTGACTCGCAACGGGTACACCGACGACCAAGAACTCGCCGCGGAAACGCTCGGAACACTCATCGTCACCGAGCATCTCCGTCGCGTTCGAAACCCGCGCTGGAGCCCCGACATCCTGACCGCTCGGCTGCGATGACCGCTGCTCTACTGCTGGCCTGGATTGCCGCCCTCTACCGACTCTGGATTTCGTTACGGGGCCCCCACACCCTCTGGCGCTGGTCCTTCACCCTCGCACTGATGTGTGTCGCGACTGGTCTCACCGCACTGGTGTACGCAACCGAAGTCAACGACGTACTCGGACCCAACTCCAGCACCCTGATCTCGCACATCTTGACCCTGATCGCCGGCGGTCTGGTCGCGATCTACCTACTCACCCTGACCCGAGTCCAGGTCGACCGCCGCTGGACAGCCGGGATCGGGGTGTGCACGACCGCACTGGTCGCCGTTCAAGTGTGGACCTGGCGGGAGGCGCCGATCCACCAGCAGAGCTACGCCGACCTCACCCCCATCCCGGGAACCGAGTGGTACAGCCTCAGCTACTACCTCTCCCTGGGAGTTCTCCTCGCACTGACCGCCTATCTGTGCGCACGATTCGCCTCAAGGCCGGCAGCAGGAGATCACAGCCGCGTGGTCGGCCTGGCGTGTATCGCGATCGGAACCGGCGCGGCTTCACTCATCGTCGGCATGTACGCCGCACGAACACTGATGAAGATGTCCGCCGGCACCGACATAGAACAACTGCGGACAGCTGGCGACTTCCTGGCCCCCGGAGCCCTGGGTGCTATCGCAGCCGGAACCCTGACCTTCCTGGTCGGCCCGTCGATACAACGGCGACGTGACGATGCCCAGCTTCTGCGCGACATCATGCCGCTGTGGCAGCGCCTACATCGAGAGCAACCGGCCCCGCCGCGCCGACACCACAGGATCGGGCCTCACGTCGATCGCGCCATCATCGAGATCCACGACGCACTCCGGACCCTGCGGGTCACACCCGGCGACGACCCGTTCGCCGCCATCGTCCGTGCGCTCAACGGTGACAACCCAGCCCCGACCGTCGACGCCAGCGACCTCCTGCCCATCACCACCACCGTCCTCGAAGACCGCGCCGTCATCCGACAACTCGCACGGACCTACCACAATGCCAGCCATGCATCCTGAGCGCAGCCGGCGGATCCACGCCCTCCACGACATGGCCGAACGCGGCCGGTGGCATCAGCTCTACCGCCACACCGTCCTCTGGGAGTTCCCCAGCGAGAGCAGACTCGGATTCCAACTCGCCTTCCTCGTGCCGTTTACCGTGCCCCGGATGGCACAGATACTCATCGACGAGGGAGAACTCGCCAAGAATCCCACCAGACGCGCGTACCACACCGGGATCATCATTCACGAGCTGATCGAGCGAGGCCTCGACGCCGAGATTCCCCGACAACTGATCAGCCACATCAACCGCGCGCACCGCCAGCCCGGCACCATCCAACAAGACGAACTCACCTTCGTCCTCAACGCCTTCATCGTCCTCCCCATCCGGTGTATCGAACGCACCGGATGGCGCCCCGTCGAACCCATCGAGCGCGAGGCATCGTTCCGGTTCTACGCCAGACTCGGCGAACTCATGGCCATCGGCCAGCGCCCCACCAGCTATCAACACGCAGCAGATGAGTACGACGCCTACGCCGACGCGCACATCAAGCCAAGCTCTGCCGCACGCGAACTCGGCACCGCCCTGGTCGGCGTACTCCGAAGCCGCGGCCCACGACCGCTTCGCCCCGTCCTCACCCGCGCATTCAGCGCTCTCATCGACCCTCAGATCGCCGCCACCGCGCTGAACCTGCCACCCACCGGAAAAGCAGCCCGGATCCTGCTCGAACGCCTCATCGCAGTCCGCAAACAAGTCCTCGCCCGGACCGCGCCACCCACCCAGCCGTCGTTCTACTCCGGCCAACCAGCCGGCACGATCTACCCCGACGGGTACACCATCGATGACCTCATCGGACCGCGACCTACGTACGAAAAGTAGTCCCGCCAGGTGTCCGCCGCGTTCGGTCGCCGCGCGTGGATGGCCCCGGAGGGGACAGTCTGCGGGAGCCGAGGTCCCCCAAGGCCCACGGGGATCCGCAGCGGCCGTCCCTTCCGATGCCGGCCACTACGCTTCCGCTCTCCGCGCGCGCGGCCAACCTATCGGTGGCGTACCCGAGGCGTACCGGCTCCGTACTCAGCAACCAATCGGCCCGGCTGCTGCTGGTTGGGTCGGTAAAGTAGCGGTCTCGGTTGCCCTGGTTCTGGTGACCGAACACAGGGAGGCTCGGCTCGGTGGCAGGGAATGCGAACGCGGGAGACAGCGTCAACGGCGGCCACCTGATTCAGACCTGGACCGGCGCGGAGGCGAAGTTGCTCCGGGCGGCGTTGCGGTTGACCATCGAAGGGTTCGCCGAGAAGCTCGGCGTCCATCCGCGGACAGTCGACAAGTGGGAGGCCCGCGGCGCCACGTTGACGCCGCTGCCTGACACCCAGGCCATGCTTGACACGATGCTCGCGCGAGTCGAGGCCGGCGAGCGGGAGCGGTTCTTCACCGGGCTGGCGACAACAGCCCGGCTGCCGGTCTCGCTCGTCAACCTGCACAGCCGCCAGCTACCCGGCGTTGCAGCGCACTCCGATTCGGCGGCGCTGGCGACCTCCGGCCCGACCCGCGATGGACCTTCTACCCAACAGGTGGTTGATGCCTCGATCCCGCGACTGCGTCATGCGCTGGACCGACTCGACCTCCCCTCCGATGGGCCGACCCGGACCGCTGCCGAACTGCGCAGCGAGATCGAGGGTGTCAGCGATGATCGCCTTCAGGCCCGCTACCGGGGCCTGGTTCGTCGTCTGCCCGACCTCATCACCGAACTCGGCCGCGCGATGCTGTTCGGCAACGCCGATAGCCGACGTAGCGTCGCCGTTGGGTTGACGCTTGCGCTGCGGGCGGCGGATGGTGTGGCGTACAAGTTCGGATACCTCGACTTGTCCGCTCGGCTTATCGACCGAATGTACGCCGTCGTCCAGATTGCCGATGATCCGCTGCTCCTGGCCGCGGTGGACTATGTGCGCACCGAGACGTTCTTCGCCAGCGGTGACCTGGAAACAGCGGCTCACGCATTGGAACTGGCGGCCGACCGCGTACCCATCAATACCGGTGGGCCGGCGATGGCTGCGTTCGGTGCGCTTCATATGCGGGCCGCTGTCGTTGCCGGCCGCGCTCGCAGGACCGAGCGTGCCAGAGAACATATGCGAGAAGCCCGCCGTGCGGCATCGACGGTCCACGAAGGCGTCTACTACGGCACGGCGTTCGGACCGGCCTCGGTACGCATCCACGAACTCGCCGTCGCCACCGAACTACACGACCCTGTCGGCATCGAACGCGCGACCACCTGGCAGCCACCCGAGAGTCTTCCGGCCGAACGACGTTCGCACTACTTCATCGAACTGGCCCGCGCACAGCTCGCACTGAACCGGCACGAGCACGCCCACCAATGCCTGCAAGCCGCGCGCCTCGCGGCGCCAGACCACACTCGTACACATCCACACGTACGGCAGTCGCTCTCGACACTCCTACGCACGCAGCGCAGCCCCGACTCCGGCCTGATCGATCTCGCCGCCTGGGTCCAGGCGTCCTGACAAGCCTCCGCCGCTACCCGCCGAGCAGGTCCGGCAGTTCGACCAGGGAGTCGATGACCCAGTCCGCATGACGCCGCGTCACCCGGTCATCAGCCCACAGATAGCCCCACGGCCCGCGACGAATCAAAGCTGTCTTGAATCCCGCCGCCTTGGCAGGCACTACATCGTGATCCCGGTGATCCCCCACGTACACCGTCTCCCCCGGGCCACCAGGCGCCATGTCCGCAACCCGCGCGAAGAACCCAGGCGACGGCTTGGCCTCACCCCACTCACCCGACGTCGCAATCCGCTCGACGGGCAAACCAAGCGCACCCAGCAACTCGCCCGCACGGACGGTCTGATTCCCCGCCACACCCACCCAGACCCCACGCTCCCGCAGGGCAGCCAGAGCCTCACGCACATCGGGATACAGATCCGCTTCCTCGATAGCCTCCCCAGCGCCGGACTCTTCACGCAACCGACGCTCACCGGCCAGATCGAAACCAGGCCGGAAATACTGGAACGTCTCCGCGTTGTCGCGGCCAGCGGCGGTCACCGCACCCAGTACCGCGGAAAACGTATGCCGCGGCACCCCGATCCAGTCCGCCCACCCACCCCAATAGCGCGAATCATCCACCAACGTCGAACCGATATCGAACACCACCGCCGCCACCATGACCGCGACGCTACCGCCCGCCCCGAGTTCCACAGATGTGATCGCTGCGGGCCTCTGCGACGCCGTAGGTAGACATCAGACCGCAGCCGTGGCTGCTCGCGAAACCAGCAACCACACCAGTCGGAGGTGAGCAGAGATGAGGACCCGCGACCAAGCGCTCGCACATGATCGGTTCGACACGCCCCATGGAGCCGTTGCCGTCGTACCAGCGACGATGACCATTGCCCAAGCAGCCGCATACGTCGGCATCTCGAAGTCCACGCTGTACACCTGGCGCACGCGTCGCCCCGGTTTCGGACCACGCGCAATCAAGGCCGGCGGAGCGTTGCGCTACCGCCGCTCCGACCTCGATGCCTGGATCGATGCCCACACCGAAACCCTCGACCTCGACCCAGAACTCGAGGTCGAGGTCGAGGGCAACCAACCTCGATCCACCACCTCAGATTCGATGTCGCGTCGATCTCGCCCACGGCGCCGGTAGAACTCCACCCCAAGGAAGAATCCCCATGGCTCGCCCAGCGCTTCCTATCGGAACCTTCGGCACCATCTTGACCAAGGAAGTACGCCCAGGTGTCTACCGCGCGCGGACCCGATTCCGAGACCTCGACGGCATCACCCGCGAAATCACCGGAACCGGTCGAAGCTCCCCAGCCGCCGAACGAGACCTGAAGATCAAGATCGCAGACCGCAGCGCACCCGCCGGAGACCTGATCAACCCCGACA
>JBOFLH010000279.1:0-6176 GCA_051657765.1 Nocardioides sp.
CGTTGACCTGGCAAGAACTAGAACTGCACGCAATCCACGGCGACCGCGACCCGATGCGCTGGACCGTCCGCCACGACCGCGACGCCTTCAAGGAACTCTGGCTGATGTTCGAAAACGACACCGGCAAGTTCCCGCTCTATCCAGGTGAAAGCACCGTCAAGACGCCGGCGAAGCTGAGGAGGTGCTTGCCGCCCTCTGGGCTGCCCGCGAACGCATCGCGGGAGTGCACACCTTCAGCAAAGGCATGGGCCTCGCCGCACCACAGATCGGAATCAACCGCGCCGCCTGCATGGTCACGACCCCGGCCGGGGAGGAGATCACTCTCCTCAACCCGCGCATCATCGCCGAGTCAGGCGACACCGATACCCAGTACGAAGGCTGTCTCAGCTTCTTCGACGTACGCGGCCGCGTACCTCGCCCCCTCACGATCGAGGTCGAGCACCACACCTCTGATGGCCAACCCGCGATCAGCGCATTCGACCAAGGAACCGCCCGCCTCGTCGCCCACGAAATCGACCACCTCGACGGTATCCTCTACCGACAACGCATGCGCCCCGAGGACAAGCCGATTCCCGTCGCCGAGTACAAGGGCACGGGTACGAACTGGAGGTACTGATCAGCCTGGTACCCCGTCGGTCCGAGCTATCGGTCAGCCCGGAACCCGGTACCGCTGACTCCCACCACGCCGAGGAGTCACTTCGATCTCGCAGTCCACCGGCCGCCGACGATTCTGCTTCGCCAACACCCGCAAGAACGCCGTGCACTCATCCTCGTCGCGCGGATCGATCTCCACATCGTCCACCCGCTCGACCACGACCGCCTTGCGGACACCTCTGGACACATCGCGCAGCACCACCCGAGCTCCCATGCTCCGAGTATGCCCGAAACCCACAGGATCGGGCGCTCACAATCGCCAGCACCCAGCCGATGATGCTCGTGGCGGCGGTCGGCAAGACCCCTACCCACCCCTCAGTGGAACGAATCTGCGCCATGACATACCAGTGGCCGCATACTCGCGGACCAACTACCGTTGCTCCGACGCAACGGCTGAGTTCACACACTATGGAGGTTCCATGCGACTCGGTATCTCCAATTGGCTCAAGAGAACTGGCCCCACCGCTCCGCCCACGCAGTCGAGATCCTCGGATGAGGCTGGATGGCATCTCCGTCAGAATGCTGCGATACCGGCTGAGTCCATGTACGGGCTCTGGCTCTATCGTGGAAACGAACATCGCGGAAAGCTAGAGATCCATGCCTGCAACGAATGTGGCGTCGGCGTCATTCTCAGGATCTCCGTCTACAGTCCTCAGAACGCGGGAATCGCACGGGAACTACTTCGACTTGCGCGGGATGCGTACCACGATTTGACCTGGTACACGACGTGGCAGCAGCCATCCTCGGTTTCGTTCTGGAAGCGCATGGCAATTGAGACGGGCCAGCCGTACGACGAATCTATGCAAATCGAGCGCTGCACCCACCGTGGCCCAGAACACAGCCCCATCGACGGAATCCCGTTGTCACTCGACCTTCCCTAGGACAACTGGTGCACCTCGATGATCACTCTCTGGCCAAGATCCTCAGTCGAGGCGAAGTCGGCTACGACGTGGGTTGGATAGTGACCGGAGTGCGGACTTGGTCGCGCACCTGAGAGTACACATCTACGCCAACCGTCGGTGCAACCCAGATCGAGGCGACCGCGGCATAGTCGACAAGTTCGCCATTCAAGCCGCCGGCCTGCTCAAAGCACTTAACGCGGATGGTGATCGCGGAGCCTTGACCGCTCGCCCATGCTGTTTCCATACCCCACGTCAGGTGCTGAACGGTCGCAGCTCCTGCCTTCGAACCGTCGGCGGAGATACCCGTAGCCGAGCCGAGCTTTGGGATCGGGCCCTCCGGCGTGACGAACGAGAGCGCGGCACGGCGGTACTGGCGATGCCGCCAGTTCACCGGCGAGAGCCATGCCAACGTGGCATCGATCCGCTTAGCCTCGCGCACGCTCAGCCCATCTGGAAGTGGAATCCTGAGTTCCTGCTCCTGTGCCGCCCCGATCTGACCCACGAACAAAAGGACGGCCTCGTTTGTGGCGCAACCAGCGGAAAAGTCCCGCCTCAGAACGCCATAGCCGATAGCTCGTTCGATAGGCAGAGGCGTGGCGGGCAGATCGTCGAACCCTGCAACGCCGTGCAGCAGGAGTGCCTTAATGGCCGAGGCGCGCTGCCGGCGCGTGATCGGTGTGCCTTCGGTGACGGCATCGACGATGTCGTGGAGACGGGCCGCGCACCTCGACACAAGGGCCGCCGAAACACTCGTTCCGATTGTGTAAGTCTCGCGTCCGGCATTCGCCGCCGCTACCTTGATGCCGGGTCCGGCGGCGCTGGCAGGACGGAAGTTGATCACATTGGATACCGATCCTCCACTGGCGAAATACGCGCGTCCACCGGGCGCGGCCAGGTCGGGCTTGAGGCTGCGCCGGTAGCCTGATCCGGTAGCCGAAACTGGACTGACACTCGTCAGTCCGTCATTGGGGTCGACGCGGTATC
Source organism: Nocardioides sp. (assembly GCA_051657765.1). Classification (GTDB taxonomy): domain Bacteria; phylum Actinomycetota; class Actinomycetes; order Propionibacteriales; family Nocardioidaceae; genus Nocardioides. The sequence continues at coordinate 2,541 of JBOFLH010000279.1, forward strand.
CAAGGGACGGCGACTCGGCGGCGTCGTCATGTGTAGCGCCGACCGTCAACGCGTTAATCGATTCGGCGGGCGCGATCAATCGCCGCTGATTTTGCTGCCGCTCTAGCCCCATCAGGGTCGCTTGCCGCCGGTCGTCTCCTGTGAGTGCAGCGAGTTCGGCACTGTTTGAGGGGGTCAAATCGAGACTCGTGTAATTACCGGCCGACACTATCGCCAAGACTCCGTAGTGATAGCTAAGCCAGTCGATCATGCGCGCCCAGGAGGACAACACCGTGTCGAAGGGAGCCGCCGGATCGCCAACGGAGAGGTTGACTATGGCGACCTCGGGGGCGCTCGCCGGTGTGCCGTCGCTACCTTCCTCGAACAGGTCGCGAAAGGCTCGTCGCATCAGATCGGGCGCGAGCGCTTCGACAGGCAGCTCCTCGGCACGATCCATCGTCTCGTCGCACGGGCGGAGGATCGGCCGAACGAGCACGGGCCGCGCGGCCGCACGCTCCTCGTTGCCACGATCTCCCCAGATTGCGGCGGAGGCCATGGCCGTTCCGTGTCGGCGTTCGTCGACGGTGTAGTCGGACTCCATATCGTCTGGATCTAGGACCAACACTCGACCGGTCAGCAGCGGGTGATTGGCTGCGGGTGCGCCGTCGAGCAAACACAACACCGGCGCCCGCGTGGGCACAGCTTCGTCGGTGGTGGCGTCCAGCTCGGTCTCATCGCTCATTGGCAAAGCGACTTGCCCGGTAGCTCGCAAGTACATGACACTTGCCGACTGGACGGTCTGGACCGCGTCGAAATGTCCGTAGGCCAGCTGCTCTACAATCCGGTTCGGCACCGTCGCCTTGAGGCCGTGGTAGCCGATGTCCTCAATCACCGCAGATGACGCAACCGTGCCCCCATCGCGCTGAAGTAGTGCGGCCACTTCCGACTGAGCACGCATTCGCAGGTCGGAAGACAGGCGGAACCACAATTCAATGTCGATTGACACGAGCGCATCGGGCTCACGGCCCCGAAAGTGATCAGCCCAGTCGACCAGCTTCAAGCGATCTTGCGGACCCCACGCCCGCACGTCTTTGAGATGGGCAAAAAAGTCGCGCAGCGGCGTGCGACCCCACGGGAGGACTTCGCCGCTTTTCCAAGCTCGCCACAGGCCAAGCAGTTCATCGAGCGACGACTGATTAATGCAAACCGCATGCAAGCAAGACGAGACCAGAGGGATTCGCGGCTTTTCTGATGCCAACAAGAACTCGTCGTCAGGATCGACCCGTGTTTCAGCCGCGCTGATGATCTCAATTCCGAGCCCAGCCGCTACGCCAGATAGGTCGATGTTCTCCTCGCGCGCTTCCATGACGAGCACGAGTTGGGGGTCGGCCGCCTGGATGGACTCGGCGAGCTGAATCTGGGTACCGAGGGCTGCTTGGACAGCGTGAAACTGGTCATCGAGACGCTGGACGCGTGCTGCTTGGTTGCCGAAGTGGACACGGCCACGGCCACCACCACCCGGAGGGCGGACGGCCCTCGGTGCGCTCACTGCGCCCAAGATGACTGGACGTTCTGGCGAGAAATCGCCGGCTGGCGGACTCAACTTTGGCTAGTTCGAGAGCGCGTCGCCCATTCCTTCAGGACGCGCTGCGTGACTTCGCGCGCCTGTGGGTCTGGGCCGGACAAGATGGAGCGCCGCTGGACGTCTAACGCGAACTCCTCTAGCTCAGCAAAACTGACATGCTTGAGTCGTTCGGCGATGGTCTTCGGTGCGAGCCCGAGGTCGACCCCGGTCCTCTGCGCCCATGCGCAAAGGAACTCGATCTTGGCGGCCCGAGTCGGCTGGAGTAACTCGATTCGAAGTTGCATCCGACGCCAAACTGCCCGGTCGAGGAGTTCAGCGTGGTTGGTCGCGGCAACGACCACAACATGACTCGGCAGCTTGTCGACTTGAAGCAACAGGGAGCTCACAACTCTCTTGATTTCACCGGTCTCGTGCGTGTCGCCACGCTCTTTTGCAATGGCGTCGAACTCATCAAAAAAGAGCACACATGGGCGAATACGTACAGCGGCGAATAGGGTCTCAAGCCTCGATGCAGTCTCGCCGAGAAAGCTGCCGATGAGACCTTCGTAGCGGACACTGAGCAGAGGAACAGCAAGCTCTGTCGCGATCGCCTCGGCGAGCGTCGTCTTGCCTCCGCCTGGAGGACCGACTAACAGCACGCGATGACGAGGCTCGACGCCGTGGCTCCGTAAGAGGTCGCGTCGATGATGTTCTTCCACGAACTGATTTACGGTTTGGCGGGCTGACGGAGGTAGAACGAGCTCCGCTACACGTCGCTCGGGTTCCACCTCATGGAGCAGAGCTGCGGCCGCGTCGTTACGAGCAAGTGGCGAGATATTCGAAGCAGGGCGGCGCTTGGTCAGCGCGTCACTCAGTTGGGAGGCCAGGACCCGGTGCTTCTTGCCTTCCTCCTCGGCGATCAATGCTTCGGCTGCTCGGCGGAAGGCTAGGTCGTCGGCACCTGCGCCAGAGCTAACCAAGGCAAGCAACAGGTCAGCGCGTGCCATGTCTCCTCCGATCAATACTCGTAGCCCACATCCTCGCAGAGACCACGTGGCTCATCAGACACCAACTCGGTGGTTTCGGGGCTCGGCGCACGAACCCGATGGGTACATCGGCACCATCGCGCTTGAGATCAGGCTGCCTCGAAGTCTGCGCCGCACACATCACAGAGGATCCGCCCCAGCTGCACGACGGCCACTGACGCCCGGATCCGGCGCGGACATGCACACGACAACACCAAGCCGTTCTTCGGCCGCTTCCCCGAAGGACCCGTGGCGGCTCCGTTGCCACCAGTCCCCGGTCCTTCACCTGGGTCAGCCGAGAGCTGCCCTTCAGCCCGCCGATACGCCACCAGCGCGTCCGCTAGCTCGTCGACCTCGACCGAGTACTCCTCAGCCGTCCCGACAGCGAGGGCTGTGCCCGACCAGCCGATGTCGCCGGCCTTGCTGATCGTCAGCCCAACTTCTTCACCGAGCTCGCGGTAGCGACCATTGTGATAGCGACCCTGACGCGACGTGTCTTGGATACCCCGCACGTGGGCGATCCCGTGAGCGGCCTCATGCAGCAACGTCGCCAACACAGACTCGGCACCCCGCTGTAGACCCTCACCACCGACGAACAGCTCCGCCACCGCGTCCGAACCCTCGCCGGCAGCCACCCAGCGACGAGCAGCGAAGTGGCCCAACTTCAACGAACCCGCAGGCACGCCGATGCTTCCCGCGCCCAGAGTCACCAATACCGGCGGGACATCGGGATGCCGCTCGCGGATTCCGGACCACACCACCTCCAGGGCGGCAACCAACCGGCTCGCGTCGACCACTCATCGACATTGACACCTAGGAATCAACCGCGAACCCAACTCGCCGCAGTCGGCCAAGATCGCCTCAAGCGGGCCGAACGAGCCGCTTCATGTCACGAACCATGTCACGCGGCCACTGTCGCCGCTGCTCGCGCCTGTAAACGTGCAGGTCAGGCGTGGTACCCCCAACGGGATTCGAACCCGTGCTACCGCCGTGAAAGGGCGACGTCCTAGGCCACTAGACGATGGGGGCCAAGCGCGATTCGATGCGAGTGACCTCGCCCACGAACAA
>JBOFLH010000280.1:0-4829 GCA_051657765.1 Nocardioides sp.
CCCTGGGTGATCTGTACCACCGATGGCGAGATATCGGCGATCAGCGACAGCGGATTGGCCTGCTCGCTGAGCCAGGCGAACAGGACCGACCCGACCAAGATCCCCAGCGGGCGATTGCGACCCAGCAGCGCCACGGCGATGCCGGTGAAGCCCAGTAAGCGCTGAAACGGCGGCCCGTAGTAGTCGGCCCCGTTGAACAGCGCTGGCATCCAGATCAACCCGGCGATGGCGCCCGAGATCAGCATCGAGACGATAACCATCTTCTTGACGTTGACGCCGGATGCGATCGCTGCGTCCTCGTTCTGACCGGTAGCTCGCAGGTCGTAGCCGAACCGGGTTCGGTTGATCAGGAACGAGACCGAGACACCGGCGATCGCCGCGAGCAACACCAGCGACCAGACCTCGCCGGAGCCCGCCCCGAACAGCGCCCACCCGGTGAATCGGCTGGATTCGGGAATCGGCGTGGTCCGGCGACCCTGACCTACCTGATCGCCATACGTGGCCAATAGGTAGCCGACCAGGCCGCCGGCGACGGCGTTCAGCATGATCGTCGAGATCACTTCACTCACTCCCCGGGTCACCCGCAGCACGCCAGCGATACCGGCCCAGCTGGCACCCACCGCCATCGCGACCAGCACCGCCACCACCACGTTCAGCGTGCCGGGAAACCAGGCGAGGCCGGCAACGAGCGCGGCGGTGTACGACGCCAGCGTGTATTGGCCCTCGATGCCGATGTTGAATAGGTTCATCCGGAAGCCGATGGAGGCGGCCAGTGCGGAGAGGAAGATCATTGACGTCTGGTTGACGATGTTGGTCCAGTTGCGTCCGCTGGGTGCGCTGAAGATCACCGACCAGAAGTCGGCGATCGACGCGCCGGCGACCAGCAAGACCAGGCTGGTCACCAGCACGGCCGCGATCAGGGCGATCAGTGGCGCCAACAACGCGAGCGCCACTGTGTGTGCCGCCTGGCCGGCGGCCGATCCGCGCGTGGTCGTCGGCTCTGCCAGGCGTGGCCCGACCCCTCGGCTAGCCTGATCATTCATGCGGAGGCCCGATCGACAGGTTCGCCGCCCGCGGTCATCGCGGTGCCCAGTTCTTGCGGTGTGACTTGTTGGGGATCGAACTCACCAACGAACTCGCCTCGCAAGATGACCACGATCCGGTCGGACAGCCCGATCAGTTCATCGAGATCGGCGGACACCAGCAGGACCGCCAGACCTTCACGCCGGGCCCGCTTGATGTGCCCCCAGATCGCGGCCTGAGCGCCGACGTCCACCCCGCGGGTGGGGTGGGAGGCCAGGAGCAGGTTCGGGTGACCACGCATCTCCCGGCCAACGACCAGCTTTTGTTGATTGCCGCCCGACAACGAACGAGCGCGGGTTGCTATCGACGGTGTCCGGACGTCGTAATCCCGGACGATTCGTTCGGTGTCCGCTTTCGCGGCTCGTTCATCGAGCAAGCCCCGCACCACGCCGGCTCGAACCGCCGGCGGGCGGGTCTGCTGACCGAGCATCCGGTTCTCCCACAGTGGCGCATCCAGCAGCAACCCGTGGCGCTGCCGATCCTCAGGGATGAAGGCAACCCCGGCCTCACGCCGGCGCCGAGTATCCCACTCGGTCATCGACCTGCCGGCCAGCGAGATCTCCCCGGTATGGCGTGACCGCGCGTGGTGTATGCCCATGATCGCCTCCACCAGCTCGGCCTGGCCGTTGCCTTCCACTCCCGCGATGCCCAGCACCTCGCCGCGATGAATCCGCAGGTTGATATCGCGCAGCAGGTGCCGGCCCCGCTCGTCGACCAGGTTCACCCCGGCCAGATCGAGGAGGACCGTGTTGGTCACCGTGGACTCCTCGGTCTGCGGCGAGGGCAGCTCGGATCCCACCATGAGCTCGGCCAGTTCGCGTTTCGAGGTGCTCTTCGGGTTCGCCTCGCCCACCGTTCGACCACGCCTCATCACCGTGATGTCGTCAGCAATAGCCAGCACTTCGTCCAACTTGTGCGAGATGAACAGCAGTGTGTGACCGGTGTCGCGCAGCTCCCGCAGATTCGTGAACAGCGCGTCCACCTCCTGAGGAACGAGCACGGCCGTCGGTTCGTCGAGGATGATGATCTGTGCCCCGCGATAGAGCACCTTGAGAATCTCTACTCGCTGCCGCTCGCCGACACCGAGATCCTCGGCCAGGGCATCCGGATCAAGACCGAAACCGTAGGTGTCGGAGATTCGGGTGATCTCGGCTCGAGCTCGGTCACCGATGCCAAAGAGTTTCTCCGCGCCGAGCGCGACGTTTTCCAGCACGGTGAGGTTGTCGGCAAGCATGAAGTGTTGGAAGACCATGCCGATACCGGCCTTGATCGCGTCGGTCGGTGAGGAGAAAGAAACGGTGCGGCCGTCGATGGAGATGGCGCCTTCGTCAGGCCGCTGTGCGCCGTACAAGATTTTCATCAAGGTCGACTTGCCCGCACCGTTCTCGCCGATGAGCGCGTGCACTCTGCCGCGCCGAATCGTGATCGTCACGTCCTGATTGGCGACGACTCCGGGAAAACGTTTCGTCACGCCGCGTACTTCGATGCCTCCTCCGACGGTGCTCAATCGTCTCCCCTTTTCGGCTCGGTCGTCAGATTCAGATCACCCGGTGAGGTCCATCGCGAGGCTTTGGTCAGACGTCGGGTGCGGAGTCAGGTCGAATCGCCGGAGCCCGATGCCGACGCTACCGCGTCGCACCGGGCTCCGGTCGAGAAAAGCTGAGTGGCTCTGGCTGGTGTCGCCAGTTGTTACGGCTTGTCCGGAACTTCGATCTCGCCGCCCTTGATCTTGGTCGCGAACTCGTCGAGCTTCGGGGCGATGTCGTCGACATAGCCGCCGGAGGCCGAATAGCCGACCCCATCGGCAGCCAGGTCGTAAACCGTATAGCTCACCAGTGGCTTGCCGTCGGCGACCGCCTTGATCGCGTTGAAGGTCGCCACGTCGACTCGCTTGAGCATCGAGGTCAGGATGTGCGCTTGCTGGTCGGCCGGCGCGGAAAGGTATTGATCGGAGTCGACCCCAATCGCCCACTTCTTGGCCTCGACAGCCGCCTCGAATACCCCCGAACCGGAGGCACCAGCGGCGTGGTAAACCACGTCGGCGCCCTTGTCGAACTCGGCAGTGGCGGCTTCCTTGCCCCCAGCCGGGTCCCCGAAGCCGGAGAGTTCAGTCTCCTCGATGTACTTCACCAGAACCTTGATCTTGGGGTTCACCGCCTTGGCGCCAGCGGTGTAGCCCGCTTCGAACTTCTTGATCAGATCGATGTTGACTCCGCCGACGAAACCGATCGTGCCCGACTTGGACTTAAGGGCGGCGGCCGCGCCTACCAGGAACGAACCCTGATTCTCCGCGAAACCGAGGTAGGCGACGTTCTCGTTGGGCTCCTCATCGGGATCGAATCCATCGATCACTGCGAAGGAGACCTCCGGGTAGTCCGGCGCCACTACGTTAACCGAACCGCTGTAGGCGAACCCGACGCCGATGATGGGATTCATGCCGGCGTCGGCCAACTCACGCAGCCGACCCTCGCGAGCGGATTCGGCTTCGCCGTCGGTGGCCTCGCCCTCGATACACGTCGCGCCGAGCTCGTTGACGGCCTTCTCCAGACCAGCAAACGCGGAGTCGTTGAAGGACTGGTCACCACGCCCACCTACGTCGTAGGCCAAGCCGACCTTCGGCCCGTCCCCCGCAGCGTCCTTACACAGATCTCCGGTCGCCGCCGGCGCACTGGACCCGGTATCAGTGGCGCTTGGCGTGCCGGAGCCGTCATCGTTCTTTCCGCAGCCAGCCAGCGCCATCGACGTGACGGCGACCAATGCTGCAATCTTGGTCAAGCGACGCAAGTTGCCCTCCTGGAACTCAGGTGCGCCGCAGATAGTTCGGCGCAGATTCGCAGCCACCTTAAGCCCTCGCGTGTCGCGCGATGTAGCGATGGGCGACACCGGAGCGGAACCGTTACGAGTCAGTGACAAAGATGCCGGTTTCCGTGAACCTCGCAGGCTGGCGCAATGGGAATGCGATCCATCTGGAAGCCGAGGCCATCGCGTTGGGCGGAGCGCGACGATTGCTGCCGCCCGCGAGGTGGCCCGTCTGGCTGAGATGGCTACCGTTGCTCCGCTCTGCGATACCAACGCAGGGCTTCCTGGTACTCTCGCTGCCGGGCTTCTTCGTCCTCGATGATGGCAAGCGGGACGCCGCCATGGGTGCGAGGTGTATCGGGCTGCCAGTAACGCTCAACCGTGGCGATCTCCGACGGTGATGGGTTCGATAGCGTGCACGCAACGACGCGGTCGCTGGATTCGGTGAAGACGCCACCGGCCATCAGCTCGTTGCATGGGCCTCCGACATTGTCGGCTAGTCCGAGTGCGTGTCCGGTCTCATGCGGGACAGTCATGGAAGTCCGCCCGGGGTCGGGGTCCTCAGTGAACTCGAGATGGATGCGCCCTGAGCCGTCCGGCTCTCGGACGAACCTGGACGCAACTCGCACATCGCCGACGACGTCGCGGCGATCCACGAACTTCTCGTCGTAGTACAAGGTCGGCGAGCGATTAGCATCCTTGGCGTCAACGAGCTTCACGTTTCGAAGGTCGTTGTTCCAGTCGCGCGCACTGCCGGCAATTGTGCCGCGCATAGTTGGTGCGCCCCGGTCGTCGTAGTAGATAAGGGACGCACCCGGATTGGTTTCCCCGAAGAACGCGGAGGACTCCATCAACTCTGCTTTCGCCGTAGCCGTCCGGGCGCCGGCCGAGGCGATGGTGCTACGTAGTTCAGACTCCAGCTGCCCCAACCTATTGGCTAGTCGCAT
>JBOFLH010000281.1:0-2144 GCA_051657765.1 Nocardioides sp.
CTACTGGGTGCCTAGTCTCAACCGGAAGGTCACCCTCACTGTGAGTGCCCGGGGAATCAAGACCATCGACCAGCGCGGCATCGACGCCGTCGTCGCCGAGATCCTCAGAAGGGGGGACAGCGTCTAGTGGCCAAACACGGCAACGACCTGCATCCGATCATGACGCTGCGCTCAACCGCTGGGACCGGGTCCGCCAACGTCATCCCAAGAACCGGCGCAATAGCACCGGCCGCACGACGTTCGACGAGCACGACCCCCACATTCACCGCTATGTCCAAGTTCAGGGAGGAACGCTGATGGCCAAGAAGTCGAAAATCGTAGCCAACGAGCGCCGCAAGCAGATCGTTGCCCGCTACGCCGAACGACGTGCCACGCTCAAGGAAGCGGTCCGAACGGCCCCGACTGCCGACAAACGCGACGCTGCGGTCCGCGCACTGGCCCGCCTGCCGCGCGACGCAAGCCCCGTCAGGGTGCGCAACCGTGACCAGATCGATGGCCGCCCTCGAGGCTACATCGCCAAGGTCGGACTGTCCCGCATCAACCTCCGCACGATGGCTCATCGGGGCGAACTCCCTGGCATCACCAAGTCCTCTTGGTAGCTCGTATATGCGCTGCGCGCTTCTTGGAGTTCACTTCGCAGAACTATTGCTCGATCAGCGCACGCCGTTCCTGAGGGCTGGCCCTATTGCGCAAACGGCCTGTTGGGTGACCAGCCGAGCTCGGCGGCTTCGGCGCGGATCGCAGCCCATCCACTCTCAGCTTGGCTAATCTGACTGGCGTACCGTGCCTCAAAACCCTGCTGAAACCGCCGAACTTCGGCGATGTTCTTGGCAACAATGTCGGCGCGGCATTCCTGATCGGCATTGAGCCAGGTCCGCTCGGCGGCGATGAACGCTTGCCATGCTGGGGCTTTGCCGCGTTCCGCAGGGTCCTCGACGGTGCGCCAGTCCGCTCGTGGCGGGAGTTCGACTTCGCTGCGGAGTCGCGCCATGAGCGTTGGCGATGCCTCGTCGCTATCGCGAATTGTCCCGTCGCCGAATCCGCGGGTCTGCATGCATGAGGCGTAGTCTTTCGCATTCTCTACGCCGAAGAGCAACGTTTCTTGCAGGTTCTTGTCACCGTACCAGGCGGCGTACAGCCCTTCCCGGACAGCTGGTTGCATCAGCTTGTCGATCTCCTCGTCACTCGCCGACTCGGTTTCAGCGAGGCATTGATCTGTCGCGGTCACCACCTTGTCGTTCCATACCTGATACGCAGTTTCCGGATGGTTCGATCGGTACTCAATCGCCATACTCCGCGCCGCCGACAGAACCTGGGCCCGAAGGGTGTGCTGATCGAACGGCTCCAATAGCCCGGTAAGCCCGGAGTCGGGCGCGACCGGAGGTAGCTGAATCCGGTCACGGAAGTCGAACTCGGCGTGGCCCTTGGCCTGCATGCACGAGTCGTACTCGCCGTTGAGCGCCTTCGCACGGACGACCTGTGCTGCTTGGAGGTCATCGGCGGTGCCGGCCCACCGTTGGTGACTGGTGACGATTGCCGCCTGAATCTCGCTGGCCTTGCCGGGCGGGGAGGCCGTCGCATCATTGGTCTCCGCGACGGTCCGGCTTCCGCACCCGGTCAGTGAGACGACCGCGAGGGCCAGGAATACAGCGCTATGCCTCATCATGTGGTTTCCCCTAGATGCAGATGTCGGTGGCCGGAATGTTGCCTGCAGGGCAGTGACACCTCGACGCGTTGTTGGCGGTTGTCTCCAGGTCGCCGTCTTGATACAGCGTTCGGACGCGTGCGAACCTCTGCCCTTGGGTCGACGGGACGTCAGCATTGGCCGGTCTAAGAAGGCGTCGACGCAATGCGCTGTAGACATGTTTTCGTTGGTCCTGCTGCTCAAGCGGATGCGTGAGTCTCCTCGATCCCAAATGAAGTACTGGGTGTTGCCGGCGACGCCCGCGGTTGTAATGGTGAACCCCGAGACCGGCCCATCGGCCGCGAGTGCCGGCTCTGCGGTCATGGCCAGAACGATCGTCGCCGCCAGGGCCACACTCATGGCTCTGCACACGCCTCCCCACCTTCCCAGCGGGGAGAAGTATCTACGGGTTCGGCGTACAAGAAGCGCATGGGCGCATGGGCGCACGGGCGCACGTTAT
>JBOFLH010000282.1:0-4526 GCA_051657765.1 Nocardioides sp.
CGTTGACCTGGCAAGAACTAGAACTGCACGCAATCCACGGCGACCGCGACCCGATGCGCTGGACCGTCCGCCACGACCGCGACGCCTTCAAGGAACTCTGGCTGATGTTCGAAAACGACACCGGCAAGTTCCCGCTCTACCCAGGCGAAAGCACCGTCATCGAATACACCTACGCGGTCAGCGAGACCAAGTGGGGCCGCTGGTTCCAACGCGCCGTCCGGCTACCGACCAAGCGGCTCAGCGTGGACCTGGAGTTCCCGACCGACTTCGAACCCGCGGTGTGGGGCACCGAAACCACGCTCACCGCCTCCGAGGTCGCCCTCAAGACCGCCATCCGCCGGACCGAGCGGGATGGCCGGAGCTTGTTCTCGTGGTCGACCGAGGACCCACCACTCCACGCCCGCTACCGGCTCGAATGGTCCTTCCGGAACCTGCCCGACGACCCTGCACCTGACACGGCGAGTCGTCGGCAGCCGAGCGAAGTCATGGCCGATGTTGGCGTCGTCCAGGACGGCGACCCCATCCTCACTACACCGGCTCGGCGCTTCGACCTACCGGCAGATGCCGGCGAAGCTCAGGAAGTGCTTGCCGCGCTTTGGGATGCTCGCGAACGCATCGCGGGAGTGCACACTTTCAGCAAGGGGATGGGACTCGCCGCGCCACAGATCGGAATCACCCGCGCCGCCTGCATCGTCACGACCCCGGCCGGAGAGGAGATCGCGCTCCTCAACCCGCGCATCATCGCCGAGTCAGGCGACACCGATACCCAATACGAGGGCTGCCTCAGTTTCTTCGACGTACGCGGCCGCGTCCCTCGCCCCCTCACCATCGAGGTCGAGCACTACACGCCCGACGGTCAGCCCGCGATCAGCGTCTTCGAACAAGGAACGGCCCGCCTCGTCGCCCACGAAATCGACCACCTCGACGGCATCCTCTACCGCCAACGCATGCGGCCCGAAGACAAGCCGATTCCAGTGGCCGAATACAAGGGCACCGGGAGTAACTGGCGGTACTAAACCAGCCTGCTATCCCCGTCGATCCGAGCGATCGGTCAGCCCGGAACCCGGTACCGCTGACTCCCACCACGCCGCGGAGTCACCTCGATCTCACAATCCACCGGCCGCCGACGATTCTGCTTCGCCAACACCCGCAAAAACGCCGTGCACTCATCCTCGTCGCGCGGATCGATCTCGACATCGTCCACCCGCTCAACCACGACCGCCTTGCGGACACCTCTGGACACATCACGCAGCACCACCCGGGCTCCCATGTTCCGAGTATGCCCGAAACCCCTAGCATCGGGCGCTCACAATCACCAGTTCACCCAGCGCGGCGAGCATCGGACCTTTTCTGTCAAAATTTCTTGAGACACCTTGCCTACTAGGAATTACGGAGTTGTCGGGCGAGATTGGAGGTAGAATTATGGCGATCGCGACACCAATGTCCTGGAGGGAGGAATGGTGTGGGTTTGGGCCACGATGTACGCCCTCTTCCGCAGCGGACCCCTGAATGGTTATCCGTGACCTGAGTCACCAGCAACGGCCGATCGTGGGCCTGCCATACGCCGCAGTCCTCCAACTTGAGCCGGTCAAGCCCGACAGCGCCGGCGGGTACCTCACCGAAGGCCGGGTTGGGGCTGTCCGCAACCGCTGGGAGCAGATCGCGCACCATCTCCGGACCGACCGGACTCGGGTCCTTGGAGCTAGGAGCCCGGTCTCGAAGACCATTACCACTCGGAAACTGACCGGAAGCAACCTCGCATACGTGCTCGCATTCGGGCTCGTGTTCGGGTTGCTAGTATTGCTAAGCCGGTGGGAGTTGCAGACGGTAGCGACAAAGAAAATCGCGCCGAGTAGTCGCGGTGAGCTAGTAGAGACAGCCCCGATCGAGTGAGTGCTTCTCCGGACAAATATGTCCATATCACAATGTCCCCAATTCTCTTCGGTGGCGATACCAAAGGCCTACTCGACTGGATGAAACTGCGGGGTGCGCCTGTTTCTAACCAACCCGAGGCCTGGCGCGTTTGTGCCGAGGAGAGATACCACAACCGACCTCGACCTGGCCACTTTCTCTACCGTCGTCTCGCCGGTCCGGGACAACCTGACCGCATCCACCAGGTTCTAAGCCAGCCCGTAAAGGGAGCAACGGTCAAGGCTGAGGCCAAGGCCATAAAGCATGTGAACAAATTGGGCGACCAACTTAGCGAGAAAAGCCAGACCGTTGACTGGCTTGATCATTTTCGACTTTCAGTGCTTGTCGCCTCGGATAGCCAATTGCCGGACGTATTGAAGAATCTCTATAAGGAGATTCGCAATGTTCCACTGTCAGATGACTTGAACACTCGGGTTCTGTCCAATGCCAGCGTGCATCTAGTAGAACATGATCCAGCATTGACCTACCGACTGAAGTTCCCGTCGGTCCGGCTTCGCTTCGACTACGACCCCCGCCTTGCCGCCGGAGAGATCCCTGCCGGCCATGAAGCCGTGCCGGTGGTTTTTGCGTCAGCATTCGACCTGCACAGTGGGATGATGATGTTCGACCCATACTTTGGTCCACTTGCTGGGTGCCTTAGCCCGTACATCTGGTGCCTGATTGTGCCCCGTAGTCACGGGGTCGTCATCATCGACTTTGGGATCATACTGAACGGCACGCGAGCACAAGCGGCAGAGCTTCTTGATACTCTGCCGAGATACGGGTCCCTCACAGCAACCAGTCGGCCGAATCTACAAGAGGCAACGTTCAGCGCCGCCGTAGCATGGTGGACCGAACAACTCGACACCCTCTTCGGCGTACTCTCTGACCCTGCCGTGTTCGCTGCGGCAAACGGCACCTACCGAGCTGCTCCACATCTGCATGCTCTACTGACAATCGAGCAGCTCTTCCAGCGAGTGATCTCAATCCAGGGCGCCGCCCGGGATACACACGGGTCTCGCGTGCTGCTGTTTTCGGTGCTAGACACCCTGGAGCGGTTAAGCGGTAGGCCAGTTGAAACCCACTGTTCAGCGGAGTACGCAACCAAGACGCTTGATCGGCTACGCACTATCGTGCCGGAGTCCGCCCGAGATCTACTGCTCTGGGGTCCAGAACAGGCTGTCGGTGCCCTGGCCCGTGTGCAGGACGGGTTCTTCCTCCGCAGCGAGACTGGCGACCAAATCGTCATACGCGCCGAGGGCGAACAAGAGAAGTGGATGACACTCGATCAGGCTGCCGCGCAGTACCTGAAGGTCCTTAGAGATGCCACTCACGGGCATGGTTCCAATAGAGACAACGCGAAGGGCAAGACGAACGCCCTGCTCGCCCAGCACGATGGGAAAATCCCGCATGAAATCGCCGGACTGGGGTTCCTCTACATGCTTGATATCCTCAGCCGCCCAACCAATCTCCAGAGCTTGTTGAGCAACCAAGCTCGACGCAGCTGAAATAGCAAGGAGAACTGGATCGGGCTGCGGTGATCGGCAGGGCCCGGAAAGGTTGTGTTTCAGTTTCGCCACGCAAATCTCCAAGATCGACTCGCAGAACGCTATGCCTTTCAAAGCTGAAACTGCCTGTTCGCGGAGCCCGAGTTGAGACTAAGCAGCCCGAAGCATGCGCCGCAGACAGCACAGAGAATAGGCCCCAACCGCACGGCTGCCACCGAAGCGCGAATCCGTCGAGGACATGCACACGCCAAGACCAGACCGTTCTTCGGTCGCTTCCCCGAAGGCGTCGCGGCCTCGCCATCGTCACCATTCCCCGGCCCCTCGCCTGGGTCGGCCGAGAGTTGCCCTTCAGCCCGCCGATACGCCACCAACGCATCCGCCAGCTCGTCGACCTCGACCGAGTACTCCTCAGCCGTCCCGGTAGCGAGGGCCGTTCCCGACCAACCGATGTCGCCGGACTTGGTGATCGTCAGCCCAACTTCTTCACCAAGCTCGCGGTAGCGACCATTGTGGTAGCGACCCTGCCGCGAGGTGTCCTGGACGCCCCGCACATGGGCGATCCCATGCGCAGCCTCGTGCAGCAAAGTCGCCAGCACCGACTCAGCGCCCCGCTGTAGACCCTCGCCGCCAACGAACAGTTCTGCCATCGCCTCCGAGCCCTGGCCATCGGTCACCCAGCGCCGAGCCGCGAAGTGGCCCAGCTTCAACGCGCCCGCGGGCACGCCGATGCTGCCTGCGCCCAGCGTCACCAGTACCGGCGGCACATCGGGATGCCGCTCGCGGATCCCGGACCACACCACCTCCAAGGCAGCAACCAACCGGCTCGCGTCGACCACTCATCGACATTGACACCTAGGAATCAACCGCGAATCCAACTCGCCGCAGTCGGCCAAGATCGCCTCAAGCGGGCCGAACGAGTCGCTTCATGTCACGAACCATGTCATGCGGGCACCGTCGCCGCAGCTCGGGCCTGTAAACGTGCAGGTCAGGCGTGGTACCCCCAACGGGATTCGAACCCGTGCTACCGCCGTGAAAGGGCGACGTCCTAGGCCACTAGACGATGGGGGCCAAGCGCGATTCGATGCGAGTGACCTCGCCCACGAACAA
>JBOFLH010000283.1:0-1341 GCA_051657765.1 Nocardioides sp.
AACCCCACCACCGACACCCCAACGGAAGGAACCCGTGAACCCCCACACCGACCCCGCCAGCCGCAGACCCGCGCCGGCCCAGCAAGCCACAGCTGTCGAAGAGCACCTGACCCTCCCCGAGGTCTGCGCAGAACTCAAAACCAGCCGATCCACCTTCTACTACTGGCGACAAACCGGCCGAGCACCCCAATGCATCCGGCTCCCCAACGGTGAACTCCGCATCACCCGAACCGACCTCCACGCCTGGCTACGCGCCCACACCGAAACCGCCGCCTCCGAACAGGACCACCACCAATGAACACTCACCCGCAACCCAGCCGACCGGCTCGCCGTGCGCGCGACCGGCCGCCTGGTGGTCGGAGACCGGATCGTTCTAGTCGGCGCCGGTCGGTACCAATAGCGGACCACGTCAGAGAACTGGTTGACTCGGCTCCTCCTCTCACGCCCGAGCAGCGCACGTCCCTTAGAGCTGTCCTGGGTACAAGGTCACTGATCCCTCCCCGTCAGGAAGTCGCCCAACCAGTTGCGTCTACCTCACGACTTCCACTCGATCTCCACTGACTCGGGCTTGAAAGCTTGATGTCCTCGTTCGGGGGAGTGCAGGGTGATTCGCATCAGGGTTGTGATGACCGATCGCTTTTGGACGAGGTCGAGCGCAAACCACGCTACGCGAACGTTGTCGGCTTTGACGAGCGGCGTAAGTACGTCATCAGTCGTGGCCCCATGGATAACAGTTTCTATATTCTGAAGTTCTCTCTGTAGCCGCTCAGATGACTTGCGAACAGCGGCAAGAGTCAGGAGGCCTTCCTCAAGGCCTATTGCGAGATCATCTATGCGCTCATGAAT
The DNA here is from genome assembly GCA_051657765.1 of Nocardioides sp. GTDB lineage: Bacteria > Actinomycetota > Actinomycetes > Propionibacteriales > Nocardioidaceae > Nocardioides. The sequence goes on from JBOFLH010000283.1 coordinate 847, forward strand.
GGCCGCAGCCTTCGCTCGGTGTTCTGCCAAATCTGGGTTAGTTTCGGGTGTCAGAAGATCGACAGCGTCGGATCTGCTCAGACGCTCGATAACTGCTGCCTGCACCAGTTCATCAACAGGTTCGGCCTTGCGGCTGACGCACTTGCTCGCGCGGCAGACGTACACACGCTTGCCATGTACGGTATGCCCCGTAGCAACGTCGCTTCCGCATTTCCAGCAGTAGGCGATGGCGGGCAAAAGGTACTTGCGGGCGGTGGTCTCTGTGGTCCGTCTACTTGGCATTCTCAGTAGAGCTATCGCGGCCTCGTGTGTGGACTGGTCGATTAATGCCGGCCACTGAGCGCTGCCGATGACCTCGCCTCGATACGCCCTAAGTGCAGCGTTTCTCGGGTTGAGTAGCACGCCTCGGACATTGTCGTGCCGCCATCCCTTGCCGGCCGTTGTGAGGATTCCGAGCTCGTTCCATTCCCTAGCGATACCTTTCAGGGACTTGCC
>JBOFLH010000284.1:0-8031 GCA_051657765.1 Nocardioides sp.
GTCAAGGGTCGAGCTTGCTCGATCGCGTAGCGACGCTCGGCGCCCTTGACGCGGTGGCCGGGGTCCGGACGATCGGGCTGCCAGGGTGTCGAGCTCTTGATCACGCACCCGCTCCCCAGGTTCGGCCCGGGCGAGGACGGCGCGCCAGCGCCGCTCGCAGCTGGGCCGTTGCGCCGGCGGAGCCGGCGCCTTGACGGAGTACAGACATTCCTCACCAGAGCACCCCCTCGACCACGCGAACTTCGGTAATGTTGCCACCAATGTCTGAGAACTACGAGCCGCTGCCAGAGTTCGACCTCGACAACTTGGAAGCCGAGGCGCCGGAGGCCGCAGGCCCGCGCAGTCCCGGCGACATCAAGGAGCCGTTCGATCCGCGCCGCATCGAGGTAGTGACCAAGGGCATGACGGTTGACCTCCTTCTGAAGCGTCTATCCCAAGGGGAGTTGACACTGCAGCCCGACTTCCAGCGGTCGACGGTGTGGAACCGCGATGCTCAAAGCAGGCTCATTGAATCAATGCTGATTCGTTTGCCCTTACCGCTGTTCTACTTCGACGCTTCGAATGATGACAACTGGCTCACGGTCGACGGCCTTCAGCGCCTAACAGCGATCAAGCAGTTCGTGGTGGACGACGCGTACGTGCTGCAGAATCTGGAGTTCCTCGAGGACTTTGAGGGACGTTCATACGCAGAGTTACCTCGAGCGTTCCAACGGCGGATCGAAGAAACTGAGATTCAAGTGTCTCTGATACAGGCTGGCACGCCTGATGACGTCAAATTCAACCTATTCAAACGAATTAACACTGGCGGAATGCCACTATCCCCGCAAGAGATTCGTCACGCCCTGAATCAGGGTCAAGCAACAGTTTTGCTGAAGGAGTTGGCGACGAGCGACCCATTCCTGAAGGCTACGAGTGGTGGCGTGGCGCCTCGCCGTATGGGCGACCGCGAGTTGGCATTGCGCTTCCTTGCTTTCTATCGGGTTGGCTCAAGCGGATACGCCAGTAAGGATCTTGATCTGTTCCTCCACACCGAGATGAAGTCGCTGAACAAGGCAGGGCCAGCCGATGTGGAACTGTTGCGAGAACGCTTTTTCGATTCGATGGAGCTGGCGCACGAAATTCTGGGACGACATGCATTTCGGAAAGTGTTTAGCGTCGATCAAGAATCGCGGTCGCCTGTGAACAAGGCGTTGTTCGACGCGTGGTCGGTAGGGTTCGCACGGTTGACGAAGAAGGAGCGTGCGACTGCGCGTGCTCGCGCGTTAGACATCTTCGCTGGCTACGTACGACTGATAGCCAAGGACGATGACTTTCTGTCCGCAATATCGCAGGGTACAGGTCAGCCGACGAAGGTCTTTCTCCGACTTGACCGAGTCCAAAAGCTGCTTGCGGATGTGGTTGCGTGATTAGCGAGTACCGAGTGGCCAACTTCAAGTCGGTCGCTAACGTGTCCCTCGGCCTTACTGGTGCAAACGTCTTCGTCGGGCTCAATTCTTCGGGGAAGTCATCGCTGCTTCAGCCGTTGCTGCTGGTCCGGCAATCGGTGATTCTGGGATCACTTGAAGACGGGCGCGTCTCCTTGAATGGCCCGCTCGTTAGCTTGGGAACTGGACGAGATGTTTTGTCCGAGTTTGCGGCCGACGAAGTGAGTGAAATTGAGTGCGACGGCCTTAGATTTCGGATCCCGTACGCTCCTGATGACAACGAGCTGGCCGTAGAAGCAGATGGCGATGTAGGTGCGCAGGACCCCCCGCTTCAGAAGGTAATCTACCTGTCCACTGCTCGGATACCGCCCCAAGTTCTATACGAACGGCATCACAGGTACGAGCGTGCGTCCCCCATCACGGGCGTGCAGGGCGAGGACGCACCCGGCTATCTGGCCGCGTTTGGTAACTCGCAGCTCTCGGGCACTCGTGGACAACGAGACCATGGAGCGACCGGTACCTTGATGGAACAGGTGACCTCATGGATGCGGAAAATTTCCCCGGAAGTGTCAATAAGCCTTGACGAACTTCACCAGCTCGACGGTCTTTCTCTTCGATTCGAGTTTGACGGCCAGGAAGGCGTTCGAACCAGGCCGTATCGAGCGGGAAACGTTGGCTTCGGACTATCGCACTCACTGGGAATCGTTCTAGCGCTTGTTGCGGCCGAGCCCGGAACGCTGATAGTGCTCGAAGGTCCGGAGGCGCACCTGCATCCGAGGGCGCAGCGTGCACTCGGCCACCTCATCGGGCAGGCGGTTGGGGATGGGGTGCAAGTAATGGTCGAGACGCATAGCCAGGAACTGATCCGTGGGCTTGGTTCAGCTGTATCGTCAGGTTGGCTGCCTCGGCCGCAGCTCACGCTTCACTACTGCATGCGTGTATCGGCAGAGACCAAGGTCGCACAGGTTCAGATGAACCACTCTGGGCGGCTCGCTCATATCGGGGGATACAGCGATGTACCGGAAGAGTATTATCGCGAGTTTGCGTTGTGACGCGCCGGCGTTCGTCGTTCAGCGGCGAGCTTGAGTGGTGCCCGTCGGTAGGTCGTGGGATCGTAACGGTGTGACTCCAGGGTCGATCGGTGATCGAGTTGCCGCGTATCGTCGTCGGCGTGGGCTGAGCCAAGCTGCCCTGGCCGGCCTCGTGGGGCGCAGTGAGTCGTGGCTGTCGCAGGTCGAGCGGGGTCTGCGATCCGTCGACAGCCTGTCGGTCATTCTCGACCTTGCGCGTGTGCTTCGGGTCGAGCCGCAGCAGCTCATCGGCCGGCCGTGGCAGCTCGCCCCGAACGGCGGGCACGACGCCGATGGGCTCGGTGAGGTCCGCAGCTTCTTCACGCGGTACGACGACCTGCTCGACCCGCGACCGACAGCCGCCGCCGACCTCGTGCAACTGCGCACCGACATCGCAGCGACTCACCGGACCTATCAGGGCGCACGTTACGGGGCTGCTCTTGACCAGATCACGCCGATGCTCGCCAGCGTCGACCGGGCGCACCGCGGGATGCGCACCGGCCAGGTTCCTGAGCTGACGCTCGGCTACGTCTCGGCCTACGTCGTGGCGGCCAAGCTACTGACGAAGCTCGGAGCCACCGACTTGGCGCTGATCGCCGCGGATCGGGCTGCCAACCGCGCCATGGCGTCCGACTCGCACGTGGCACGCGGCACATCTGCCTATCAGGTCGTGTGCGCGCTGCTCCGTGCTGACCGTACTGACGACGCAGAACACCTCGCCGTCGGCATGGCCGAGCAGGTGCAGAGGGGCGCCCGCTCCGATCGGCCGACCGTCGCCTCGGTCGCCGGCTCGCTGTGGCTCATCGCGGCCGTGATCGCCGGCCGCAGAGCCGATCGTGACGAAGCCTGGGCGCGGCTCGACCGCGCGGAGCACCTGGCCGGCCTGCTCGGCGAGGACGCAAACCACGCCTGGACCGCCTTCGGCCCCACCAATGTCAAGGTGCACCGCATCTCGGTCGCCACCGAGATGGGCGACGCCGCCGAGGCGCTTCGACTCGCCGCCGATATCGACACCGATCAGATGCCTGAGGGCCTGGCGAGCCGCCGGGCGCAGGTGCACCTCGACCTTGCCTGGGCTCAGGCTCAGCGCCGCCATGACGCCGAGGCCACGCTGCACCTGATGGAGGCCGAGCGGACCGCGCCCGAGGCGGTGCGGTACAACGTCATCGTGCGCGAGCTCGTCCGTGACATGCTCGCAAGGTCAGGCAGAAGCCAGACCAGCGCGCTGACGCAGCTCGCGACTCGCGCTGGGGTGATCGACTGAGGTGGTGACATGGCGCGGCTCGGGCTCCTCGTTTGCGGTGCGCCGCTCGCCGCGCGTGCGGATGACCTGATTGCTGCGGCCACCGATGCCGGCTGGGACGTCGCTGCCACTCTCACCGACGCCGCTGAGCAGTGGGCACAACCGCCGGCCACGGCCGCGCCCCTCGGCCGCGACATCGACGCGCTGCTGGTCTGCCCGCTCACCTTCAACACCGCCAACAAGTGGGCGGCCGGAGTCTCCGACACCCGGTCGCTGACCACCCTCAACGAGCTGCTCAACTCCGGTAAGCCCGTCGTGGCGGTGCCCATGGTCAACGAGACGCTCTGGCGTCATCCCGTGTGGGACGGAACGCTGAGCCGGCTCTCGACCGCCGGGGTAGTGTTCGTCGACCCCGCCACCGGAGCCGCTGAGGCGCACCCCGTCGCTCACGGGAGCGGTGACAGTTTGGCGGCAGCCTTCGACCCCGCGTGGGCGCTCACGCTGCTGGGCTGATCTCCTCGACCTGCGGCTGGCCCGCACTCCGATGCGGGTAGGACCCCAGTACGGGTTGCCCGGTCGCGCCTTACCCACACTGGCTCAACGGCCTCCGGGAATGCCGGGGCGTGAGGCAGCGGAGGCACGATGCGGGCCGCGATTCGAGTCCTCGTCGCAGACCGGGCGGCGCTGATCGGCGAGGTGCTGGCCGTCCGCCTCGCGGCGGAGCCCGACATCGAGGTCGTCGCCACGGTTTCCGTTGACGACGCAGTGGCCGTGGCGAACTGGGGCCGGCTCGACGTGGCGGTCGTCGACCTCGCGCCGCCGGACGCCGCAGGTATCGACTTGTGCGCGGCACTCCGAGCGTCCGCGCCGTCGTGCCGCATCCTGGTCCTCGCCGCGACACCGGCCACTGGTCATCTCCGACGCGCTATCGCGGCGGGCGCCGCCGGATTCCTGGGTAAGGACACGACCACCACGCGACTCGTCGACGGCGTGCGCACGTTGGCAAAGGGAGGCGTCGCCATCGACCCGACGGTGGCCGCCGCCGCGCTCAGAGAACCCGCTCACGGTCTGCTGACGCCCCGCGAACTCGACGTGCTGCGCCTCGTCGCCCGGGACCTCTCGACGGCGGCCATCGCGGCGGCACTGTGCCTCTCGGTGGGCACCGTCCGCAACTACCTCGGGTCCGCGATGGCGAAGACGAGCACGTCGACCCGCAACGCTGCCGAGCGTGTGGCCCGCGAACGCGGACTGCTCTGAGAGGCGTTCGTCGCCGAACTAGGTCCGAAACGCGCATAGCCCAACCGGGCCGGCCTCCGTCGTCCTTCCGGGTAGGCGACCACGACGAGGCGGCTGCCGCTGGGCCAACCGCCGGAGCGGTCGCGCCGACACCCAACCGCCTCGCGGCCCGGCATCCCGAGCTGATGTGCCCGCAGTCGTGTTCGTCCGTTGACACGTACGCGTCAATCCGCACATTTGTGCGGGTCGCACTCGTGTGCGGGATGCCAGCAGTCAGCGCCCGCACGCTGGCTCAGCCAGCACCGGAGACGCCGGTGCGTAGAGACAGACGGAGGGGCAGATGCCCAGCTACGTAGTCGACAGCCAGAAGCAAGCGATGACGGCAACCGGAATTGTCGAGATGGCCCGTGAATGGGAGGAAGGGGTCGATGGTCGGCGCCGCCCGTCCGAGACGCAGGCCCGCAACGAACACACCGGGATGCCGCAGTGGACCGTCGAGGTCATCTACGTGCAGACCACCTACGGCCGCAAGGCCACTGCCACGGCGAAGGTCACCGTCGACTCCATCGACGAGCCCAAGCCGTCCCCGCTGACGCCGATCACCTTCGGCGGGCTGGTCGTCGAGGTGCGGGTCACCAAGGCCGGCAGTCTCATCGAGTCGTGGTCGGCCGAGAGCGTCGACACCGGCGCCCGGCCTGCTGCGCGTGCTACGTCCGACAAGGCGGCCTGACATGTGGTGGCTGACATCTGCCGTAGGCGCACCGGAGGTGGCCGGTCTCGTCCGTGAGGCCGCGGACCTCATCGAGCGCGGCGCCGCTGCGTCGCAACAGGATTGGCAGGCGTACCACGACCGCAAGCTCGACCTGCTCGACCGCATCGCCGGCGACCCTGGCCCGTTCACCGACCCTGACGAAGCTGCATACGTCAAGCAGGTGGCGCGATCCCAGGCCGAGGCGATGCGCATGGGTGCACGCCCGCTGATCGGAGACCTGTGATGTCGGCGGCAGCGGCCTGCATCGTCCTCGGCGTCCTCGTCGCGGTGCTCATCAAGACCAAGGCCATCAAGCTCTGGGGCGGTCTGCTCTGCGTGGTCTTCGGCATCACGCTCGCCGCCTCACCGATCGGCCCGGGCGTCGGCGGCGTGCTGGCCGATGTCGGCGGCTGGGCATACGACCAGCTGAGGGCCGTCTGATGCGCACGTCGTCTGTGCGAGTAGGCGGATGGGCCAACGGTCTGCGCGGATCGCGCTCCACCGAGCTGATCGTGCCGACATCCCGGCCGTCACTCCTCGTCGTGGCACTCGTCAACCTGCTCCGGATGACGGGAGCGCTCGCGCGGCTCGCGGTGCGTCATCCGGTACTCACCCTCGTGTTGCTGGTCGCCGGGTACGTGCTCTACCTCGACGGGCTTCGCGGCGTCGTCCTGGTGACGGCCCTCGCCGCCGGCCTCACCGTGGCCTGGTGGCGCGGACACCCGCGCACCTTCCGCCGGTTCGTGGTGTCGCCCTGGCGGGGCGCGTTCGTCTACAGCCGACGCTGGCAGCCCGCGATGGTCACCTGCGGCCTCGCGACGACCCTCGACGGCACCGAGTACCTGCCACGAATCCGGCGAGTCGTCTCGACGAACTACGCCGACCGTCTCCTCGTCAGCGTGCTGCCCGGCCAGGCGCCCGAGCAGTACGAGGCGTGCGTCTCGCAGCTTGCCCACACCTTCGAGGCACCTCGCTGCCGGGTTGTCCTCGACCGGCCGGGCCGCCTGTGGTTGGAGTTCAGCCGCGCCGACCCGCTGGCCGAGACGGTTCCGGCGACGCTGCCCGCCGGGCCGATCGACCTCGCTCGGCTCACCGTCGGTCGCCGCGAGGATGGCGAGCCGTGGAGCGTGCGCCTGATCGGCTCGCACCTGCTCGTCGCCGGCGCCACCGGATCGGGCAAGGGCTCCGTCTTCGGGTCGCTCCTGCGCGCGATGGGTCCGGCGATCCGGGACGGCTCGGTGCAGGTGTGGGCCATCGACCCGAAGGGCGGCATGGAGCTGTCGCCGTCGGCGGGGCTGTTCCACCGCTTCGCCTACGACGAGCCGGAGGCAATGGTGCGCCTCCTGGAGGAGGCGGTCTCCTACATGCGCTTCCGCACCGAGCGGCTCCGGATGGAAGGGCAGCGAGTCCACACCCCGACGCCCGGTGACCCGCTGCTTGTCGTCCTCATCGACGAGATGGCGGCGCTGACGGCCTACATCGGTGACCGCGACCTCAAACGACGCGCCGAGTCCGCGCTGCAACTGCTGCTCACCCAGGGTCGCGCGCCCGGCGTGCTCGTGGTCGCCGCAGTGCAGGACCCGGGCAAGGATGTCGTCAGCTTCCGAGACCTGTTCCCGCTCCGGATCGCGCTGCGGCTTCTCGAGGACGTCCAGGTCGACATGGTGCTCGGGCGCTCGGCTCGCCTCCGTGGCGCCGAATGCGACCAGATACCGGCGTCGCTGCCGGGCGTTGGCTACGTCATCCTGGAAGGAATTCGTGAGCCCGTCCGAGTCCGGGCGTCGATGATCGCCGACGCTGACGTGGCCGACACCGTCGCGCGATTCCGTCCCGGCGTTTCACGCGGAGCCGCTTCCGCCGAGTCGCCGATGGAAGGTAGAGCGGCATGAACAAGGGCGAGCCGACCGGCGGCGATCACCGTCGGCGTGACCGGGAACGGCTGCCGGCGATCTGGCCCGCACACCGCCGGCCTGACGGCACTCGGTGCCCGTGGTCGAACACGCCGCATCGGTCGGTGGGAGTCCTGTGCCCGGCCGGATGCGGTGTCGCCTCCATCCGGCGACTTTCTCAACCCGGCCGCGCCGAGGGCCTGGACGGCGGCGGTGGTCGCCGATGAGCAGGCGCCAGTCGATCGGCTGGCGTACGCGATGACCGTCGCCGCTGCCCCTACCGACTCGCTGCTCGGCTCTGCCGGTGTCGAGTCGGCGGAGCGGCGTGCCCGCGGGTGCAGCCGACCGGTGCGGCTCCGAGGAGCGAAGGAGCTCGTCGACACGACGACTGGCGAGGTCCGCACGCTCTACTCCTCGG
>JBOFLH010000285.1:0-20140 GCA_051657765.1 Nocardioides sp.
GCAGGGTCTGCTTGAGCTGGGGCTGGCTGACGGGCGCACGGCCAGCCGGGCGATCGGTTACCGCGAGGTGACCGCGCACCTGCGCGGCGAGCTGAGTCTGGACGAAGCGCGGGAGCTGACAACCCGGGCCACCCGTCGATTCGCCCGGCGACAGGAGACTTGGCATCGCCGGGATCCACGCATCGTCTGGGTCGACTTCGACGACCCGGGTCGACTGGATCGCGCGGTGGCTGCCCTGGAGAAACTGCGCTCCTCGACGTGGCGCTGATTGGTCTCACCGACGCACCGGGGTCTCCCGTTGGGGAACGGCGTGCCCGGGGGCTCGTGCAACAATCGGGTCCGTGAGTGAGTCGGGCGAGCCCTATCGGTTCTGGAAGGGCCATGGCACCGAGAACGACTTCGTGGTGTTGCCGGATCCCGATGGCGCCGTTCACGGTGACCTTGCCCCCGCCCGGGTGGCCGCGTTGTGTGATCGCCGCGCCGGCATTGGCGCCGACGGTGTGCTCCGGGTGATTCGCTCGTCCGCGGTGGCCGCGGGCCGGTCGATGGCCGGGCAATCGGAGTGGTTCATGGACTACCGCAACGCCAACGGCTCGATCTCCGAGATGTGTGGCAACGGCATCCGAGTTTTCGCTCGGCACCTGGTTGACGTCGGGCTGGCCGCCGCCGGCGAGCGCCTCGATATCGGCACCCGCGACGGGATCAAGTCGGTCACCGTGGAAGACCGTCCGAACGGCATGGTTACTGTCGACATGGGCGTTCCCGAACTGCTGGGGGAAAGCGTCGTCGGCCTGGGCAGGTGGTCTTGGCCGGCTCGCCACGTCTCGACCGGCAATCCACATGCCGTGGTGTTCGTCGACTCGCTATCGGAATTGGGTGACCTTGCTGCCCTCACTTTTGATCGAACAGGGTACCCGGCAGGGGTGAATGTCGAGTTCGTGGAACGCCGGGGCGAGTCACACCTGGCGATGCGGGTGCATGAGCGCGGTGTCGGGGAGACCCGATCATGCGGAACCGGCGCCTGCGCGGCGGCTGTCGCCGCGGCGACCGAGGACGGCGCCGGACCCGGCTCGGCATACGACGTCGAAGTTCCCGGGGGGCTCCTGGTTGTGCGGTGGACCGAGTCCGGACGAATGCTGCTTCTCGGTCCCGCCATGATCGTCGCCGAGGGCACCACCGACCTGTGAGCTGAATCCGGACTACCGGGTGAGCTGCGGGCTTATGCTCGCGGTATGGACATCAGTGGAGCATCCGCTCTGGTCACCGGCGCGGCCTCCGGGATCGGGGCTGCCGTCGCTCGTGAGCTGGCAAGCCAGGGCGCCCACGTTGTGGTGGCCGATCTGCAAACCGCGGCGGGCACCGCTTTGGCCACCCAGATCGGCGGCACGTTCGCCCAGGTTGACGTCACCAACACCGAGCAAATCCAGGCAGCCGTGGAGCTGGCCGTCGGCATCGCGCCGCTGCGAGTGCTGGTGAACTCGGCCGGTATCGGCTGGGCGCAGCGGACCGTGGGCCGAGAGCCCGCGGCCGAGACGGCGGCCAGCATCGAGGCGTTCACGAAGGTCATCGCAGTGAACCTGATCGGCAGCTACGACTGCATCCGGCTGGCCGCTACGGCGATGGCCCACAACGAACCCACCGACACCGCCGAGCGAGGTGCCATCGTGAGCATGGCTAGCGTCGCCGCGTTCGACGGCCAGATCGGGCAGGCGGCCTATTCGGCGTCCAAGGGCGGCATTGTGGGCATGACGTTGCCGATTGCCCGGGACCTGGCGGTGATCGGTGTACGAGTCAATGCCATTGCTCCGGGACTGATCGACACGCCGATCTACGAATTCGGCGGCGATGCGGAGGCGTTCAAGGCCAAGCTGGGCGAAAGCGTGTTGTTCCCGCGTCGTCTCGGTCGGCCTGAGGAGCTGGCGAGCATGGTCGCCGAGTGCGTCCGCAACCCCTACCTCAACGGCGAAACGATTCGAGTCGACGGGGGCGTGCGGCTGCCACCGAAGTAGCTGGGCGGGGCGGCCCCGGTCGTCGAGGCAATTCCACTTGATCGGGGGCCATGCAGAGGTCAGGCTCACCCGCCGTGGTCTCCGGGGATCCAAACGGTGAGATCGAGCACCACATCGGCCCGCTCAGCTGCCGCGTCGACTCGTCGCGCGTTGGGCTCGTCGACTCGGTCGACCCAGGCTCGTGCCTGTGGTGGAGTCTTGCCGAACCTGACGTGCCTCGTGACTAGTCGGTCGCGCCGCAACTCGGCGTCCACTTGAATGTGCCAGACGATATCGAGCTCGCGGCGGACGGCAGTCCAGGCCGGCTCGTCGAGCAACAGGTAGTTGCCCTCGGTCAGGATCCATGACGCCGCGGGTGGTATCGCGATTGCGCCGGCGAGTGGTTGCTCAAGCTGGCGGTCGAACGCGGGCGCCAGCACCGTGTGCCGGGGACCGGCTCGCAAGCGAGCCAGCAACGCCGCGTATCCCCAGGCGTCGAACGTCTCGGGCGTGCCCTTGCGCTCGAGCAGGCCGCGACGGTTGAGCTCGGCATCGGCCAGATGGAAGCCGTCCATGGGTACCACGTGGGCACCGGGCACCAGGTCGGCCAGCGCGGCCGCGAAGGTCGACTTGCCGGCGCCAGGTGCGCCGGTGATGCCGAGCAGTCGGCGCGCGGTCCGTGGGCGCACCGCCGACCGGCGTACCTCGGTGCCCCCCGAGTGTCGTGCCGCCGCGTCGCTCAGCGGCCACACGCCCGCGGCGGTCAATAAAGCCGCGAGACTGGTCATCGGGCCCAGCTCACGATGAGTCTCGGCCGGTCTCAGGAATGACGACCCAGTTGGGCCAGCAATCGGGCCTGCCGGGACGCACCGGCCGGGGCGTCGACCGCCGGTTTGCAGATGCCCTCGGTATAGAGCGCTGGACCGAAACTGGCGATGGCCGCCTCGATCTGATCGAGCTGGGCGTCGCTCCACGGCGGCCCCGGACGTTGGGCGACGCTGAGGTCCCAACCGTGCACAATCAGGTCGAAACCATAGAAGGTGGCCACTGTCTCGCCGACCGTGGTCGGCCCGAACCAGCCGTCGTACTCCGTGCCCATCCAAGCCTCGTCGTGGAGGTACGGCGTCATGGCGGCGCGGTGTGCCGCCCAGACCTCGGGTGGACTGCCGGCAGCCCGCGGGCCAAGGTCCGCGCCGTGCTGGGCGAACAGGTCGCGTTCGGTATCCACGAGGTGATCCACCACCTGCCTGGCGGTCCAGTCCGCGCAGGCGGACTGCACTGACCAGTCGGGCACCCCCACGATGAGGTCGGTGAATGCCGAAGCGTTGGTCAGAAAGCTGGTCGCTGGCGAAGTAGCGGAGGAGGTCATGGGAATACCATGCCTCTTGCGGTGTCGGCGATGCTTGAAAGAATCCGTCACATGGTGTCAATCGAGGCAGGCGTCGATCCGACCGAGCGTGCCCACTTGCTCGATGAACAGGGCTTTACTCCGCCGGTGCACCGATTCGCGCCCGGACCCGAGGCCGCCGATCTTGTTCGACGGTTCTGGGTCCCGGTGTGGTCGCTTCCGGCCGGCGCCGAGTCGGTGCAGCGCGTCCTGCAATACCCGGTCTGCCACCTGGTGATCGCCTCGGACTACGCGATAGTGGTCGGCCCGCAGTCGGGGATGTCCACCAAGACCTTGACCGGGGCAGGCTGGGCGTTCGGGACCATGTTGCAGCCCGCGACAGCTGCCTTGCTGTGGGACGGATCCGTGCGCGATCTGGTCAACGGCACCCGCGCGCTGACTGAGGTCGCGGCTCTCGACGCGAATCGGCTCAGCGCCCAGGTTCGCGCGCTGCTGGGCGATCGCCCGGAAGACCACAGCGCACATCGACGGGCCGCGGAGATGGTGGAGCGGGCGCTGCTATCGGCGGTGTCGATCGACGCCGAGGGCCGGCTTGTCAATGCCATCGTGGACTACGTCGAGCACACCGCCGAGGTACAGCGTGTGGCGCAGGTGTGTGAGAAGTTCGCGGTCGCGGAGCGTACGCTCCAGCGGCTCACCGCTCGCCGGACCGGGCTGTCGCCCAAGTGGTTGATCCAGCGCCGCCGGCTACAGGAAGCGGCTGAGCGGCTGGCCGGGAGTGGTCCGGGAACCCTCGCCCGGGTGGCGACCGACTTGGGATATGCAGACCAGGCGCACTTTGCTCGCGACTTCCGCTCGGTGACCGGCCTGACTCCCAGCGAGTTCGCCGCGGAGCCGCGACCGGCGGCGAATCGAGAAACCGTTCGCGCGGGCAACCGCGGGCAGATTACCCTTAACCGCATATGACGAACGCACCCGACTTCGATCCCACGCCGGACTGGGCAAGCGCCGACGCCCCGACCGCGGCTACCTCGCCCGGGCCTGCTCGCCCGGAGGACTTCGTCTCCGGTGGTGTTGACGGGCCGGAGGACTTCGTCTCCGGTGGTGTTGACGGGCCGGAGGACTTCGTCTCCGGTGGCGGGCCGGAGGACTTCGTCTCCGGTGGTGTTGACGGGCCGGAGGACTTCGTCTCCGGCTATCTCGACGAGTCCGACCCGGAGGACAACGCTCGCGATTCCGTGGGCGCGATGGAGTTGGCCGAGCGTTACGCCCTGCGTCGGGTGCCGGGCTTGTCGACCGAGCTGGCGGACATCAGCGAGGTCGAATACCGCCAGCTGCGCCTGGAACGGGTAGTGCTGGTGGGCGTGTGGACCGCCGGTTCGATCGTCGATGCGGAGAACTCGCTGGCCGAGCTGGCGCTGCTCGCGCAGACCGCCGGCTCCGAGGTGTTGGAGGCCATCTACCAGCGGCGCCAGAAACCCGACCCTGCGACCTACGTCGGCCGAGGCAAGGTGGACGGCTTGGCCGAGGTGGTGCGGGCTACGGGTGCCGACACGGTGATCTGTGACGGCGAACTCGCGCCGTCACAGCTGCGTAACCTGGAGGACCGCCTGAAGGTAAAGGTGGTCGACCGGACCGCCCTGATTCTCGACATCTTCGCTCAGCACGCGAAGTCCCGTGAGGGGCAGGCGCAGGTCGAGCTGGCTCAGTTGCAATACATGAAACAGCGGCTGCGCGGTTGGGGTGGCAATCTGTCGCGTCAGGCCGGCGGGCGGGTGTCGGGTGGTGAGGGCATCGGCGGCCGCGGGCCGGGTGAGACCAAGATCGAAACCGACCGACGCCGGATCAACACCAAGATCGCCAAGTTGCGACGCGAGCTGAGCGCGATGAAGAGCACTCGCGAGACCCAACGACAAGAGCGGCGCCGGCGCCAGGTGCCGAGCGTGGCGATCGCCGGCTACACCAACGCGGGCAAGTCATCGTTGCTCAATCGCTTCACCGACGCCGGTGTGTTGGTCGAGGATGCGCTGTTCGCCACCCTGGACCCGACCACGCGCCGGACCACCACCGCCGACGGCCGGTTCTACACCATGTCCGACACCGTCGGCTTTGTGCGACATCTGCCGCATCAGCTCGTGGACGCCTTCCGGTCGACGTTGGAGGAGGTTGCCGCCGCCGACCTGGTGCTCCATGTCGTCGACGGCTCCCACCCCGACCCGGAGGGCCAGATCGCGGCGGTGCGTGAGGTGTTCGCCGACATCGGCGCCGACCGGGTCCCCGAGCTGATCGTGATCAACAAAGCCGATGCCACCGATCCGATGGTGCTGGCCCGGCTGCGGCAACGCGAGCCACACACCGTGGTCGTGTCGGCGAAAACCGGGGAAGGCATTGCCGATGCGCTGCGCCGGGTTGAGGCCGAGCTTCCCCATCCTGGGGTCGCGTTCGACGCGTTGCTGCCCTATGAGCGCGGAGACCTGCTCAATCGGTTACATCAGCATGGCGAGATCGATTCACTTGATCACACCGCCGTCGGCACCCGGGTGTCCGGCCGGGCCCATGAAGACCTGGCCGGCGAGCTGGCGACCTACGCCGTCTAAGGCATGCTCGGGCGGCAACAATCGCGCAGGTGCGCGCTTGTTGTTGCTGATCGACCGGTTGCGCAACAACGAGGGTTGCGGCAACGGAGAAAGCTATTCCCAGGCGATTAGGTGGACGTGGCGTCGGTCGGCCGAGCTGAGCGCTCGGACCAGTGCGCCGTCAAAGGTGGCCAGTCGCATGCCGTGGCGCGCGGCCAGGTTGACCAGATGAAAGTCCGTCACCTGTATGGTGCCGGCCAGCGAGCCTGCGTCGATCTGCGGCTGGGCCAGCGAGCTGTCATCGACCAGGAAACGATGACCTCGGGCGCGCCGAACCTTGGCCAGCGCCCGCGAGCGCCCGGGCGGCGGACACATTCGACGGATCGAGCCGCGGGTTCAATAGGAGCCGCACGAACGCGGACTCCGTGACCGGGCTGGTCGCCCACTCGTCGACGGTAGAGAACCAGCGATGAGCCACTCGATGGTGTTGGTGGGACGGCAAGGTCATGGCGATCAAGACGTTGACGTCCAGGAGATAGCCGGTCACGTGGTGGAGTCGTCTCCGTCTCGCAATTCGTTGATCAGCTCCATCGTGACCACCGGCGCGTCCGCAGGAGCGCGGAAGACCGGGAAGCCTGACTCGTTCACCTCGAACGAAGGGTGAGGTTGTTAGCGGCCGATAACGATTCAGAATGTGGCGAGCCAAGCCTGGTGATCGTCGTGGAGGCATTCGCTCGGCGTGAGGGCCGGGCGCACCGGCGGACGGTGGTCTTTCCCGATCGCTCCACGACCCGCTGGAAGCCTTCATGACAGCCGAGGGTCACACGAGCGACGGAGCAGCGCTATCACCAGGACGCTGATCGTGCAGGCTCGGCCAGCCGAGCCGTAGCCGGCAGCGTCATCGACTGGGCGTGATCGGTCGAGCGACGGTGGCCGGCAATCCCGGCGCCCGCCTCGAGGTGATCTCAGCGGGTCGCGGTTTGTCGTGCCCGTGGGCGGTCGTCGGTGCCGGCCAAGCGTTGCGCAAGCCAGATGGGCAGAACCGAGAAGAGAATCAACGCGGCGGCGACGACGTTGACCACCGGTGCCTGGTTGGGTCGGAACAGGTTGCCGAAGATCCAGATCGGCAGGGTCTGCACACCCGAACCTGCGGTGAAGGTGGTCACGATGATCTCGTCGAAGCTGAGCGCGAAGGCCAGCAGGCCGCCGGCCAGCAAGGCCGAACGCAGCATGGGCAGGGTCACCAGGCGGAACGTCGTGAACGGGCCGGCGCCCAGGTCCGCCGATGCCTCTTCCAGGTTGCCGCCGATCCGCCGGAGTCGGGCGATGGCATTGTTGAAGACGGTCACGATACAGAACGTGGCGTGAGCGATGACCAGGGTCATCAGTCCTAGCTCGATGCCGATCATCGTGGTGAAGGCATTCGCCAGCGCGA
Source organism: Nocardioides sp. (assembly GCA_051657765.1). Classification (GTDB taxonomy): domain Bacteria; phylum Actinomycetota; class Actinomycetes; order Propionibacteriales; family Nocardioidaceae; genus Nocardioides. Next base: position 7,348 of record JBOFLH010000285.1, read on the forward strand.
TGCCGGTCACCACGCCAGGCAGTGCAATCGGCAGAATGATCAGCAGCGACACCGCGTCGCGTCCGAAGAAGGCGAAGCGGTGCAGCGCCATCGCGGCCATCGTGCCGAGCACCAAGGCAACCAGCGTCGACAGGGCGGCGACCTGAAGTGAGGTTGTCAGGGCGGACCGGGCGCCCTCCGAACGCCACGCCGCCGCCCACCACTTGGTGGTGAGTCCGTCCGGCGGCCAGCCGAAGGTGCGCGAGGTGTTGAAGGAGTTGGCTACCACCAACATCAGTGGGACGTAGACGAACGCCAGGACGACGGCGGTGAGGCCGCCGAGCACACGTCGGGTGGCGGGGGAGAGTTTCATGGGTGCTGCCTGCCGGTTCTCTTAGACTTACAGGTTCTCGAGGGCGCCGCTGCGGCGGGCCGCGGCCAGGTAGATCAGCATGATGACCACGGGCACCGTGGACAGTGCGGCTGCGAACGGCATGTTGTTGCCAGTCAGGAACGTGTCGTAGACCGCGTTGCCCAGCATCTGGGTGCCACCACCGACGATCTTGACCGCGATGTAGTCGCCCAAAGTGAGCGAGAACGTGAAGATCGAGCCGGCGATCACCGCCGGCATGAGCACCGGGAGCACCACCCGTCGCAACGTGGTCCACCCGGTGGCCCCCAGGTCCGCGGACGCCTCCAGGAGCGAGTCCGGCAGCCGTTCCAGGCCGGCGTACAGTGGCAGGATCATGTAGGGCAACCACAGGTACGCCAAGGTGACGATGGTTGCGGTCAGGCCGTACCCGGGTGACTGAACACCGAACGGATCAGCCAGCCAGGCGATCGGGCCGGTGCCGGAGAACATCGCCCGCCAGGCGTAGGCCTTGACCAGGTAGGACGCCCACAACGGCGTGAGCACCGCGATCACCAGAACCTTTTGCCAGCGCGCCGAGGCAACCTTGGCCATGTAGAGCGCTATCGGAAACGCCACGACGGCGTCGATCACGGTGACCGCAACCGCGATCCCTAGAGTGCGGACGGTGATCGTGCGATAGACATCCAAGGTGAACAGATCCCGGAAGTTATCCAGATTCCACTCACGTTCGATCGCACCGGTAAACGTGTCCACCGTCCATAGGGAGGTGACTAGGAGCGCGGCGAGCGCGCCGAGGTAGGCCACCCCCAGCCACAGCATCGGCGGGCCGAGGAGGCCCGCCAGCCGAAGCCGGGGGTGGCGGTGGAGGAGGCCGCTCATGGTGTCCGATGGCGTCGAGACACTGGCCGGGCGGCTTCCTCCGGATCGCTGTCAACCAACGGATCAGCCCTTGATCTCGGTCCAGGCCTGCTGCCAGTCTGCGTAGGTCGTGCACTTCACGTCCGTGCGACCGTCCAGGCACTGCTCGATCGGGGTGTTCCAGTAGTACAGCTCGTTTGCGAACTCCTCATCGCCGGCGTTGAACGCGGCGCAGTGGCCCTCGGTCGCCACCTCACAGGCTTTGGCGCTGGAGGGTGCCTCCCCGAACCACTCGGTGGCCGCGGCATTTGTCTCCGGGCTGGCGATATGGTCCATCCACGCATAGGCACAGTTGCGGTGCTTGGTTTTCGCGCTGACCATCCAGGTGTCCGACCAGCCGGTCGAGCCCTCCTCGGGCAGGACCGCCTCAACCGGGGTCTTCTCGCCCTGAGCAAGGTTGGCGATGATCTGCCACGACGTACCTATCACCGAGTCGCCGGACTTGAACGACGACAGCTGCACCGTGTAGTCCGACCAGTACTCGCCGATGATCCCCTTCTGCTTCTTCAACAGGTCCACGGCCGCGGCGAGCTGGTCCGCGTCCAGGGCATAGGGATCGGTGATGCCGAGATCGGGCTGGGTCTTCATCAGATAGAGCGCGGCGTCGGCGATGTAGATCGGCGAGTCGTAGGCCGTTACTTTGCCGGCGTACGGCGACTTCTCGTCGAAGACCGCGCTCCAGCTGGTCGGTGCCGGTTTGACGACCTCGGTGTTGTACATCAGCAGGTTGGCGCCGTAGCCGTGCGGGATGCCGTACATCTGGCCGTTGACGGAGTTCCAGGCTCGTTCCTTGAGGAACGGCCAGATGTCGGCGTAGCTGGGTACCAGATCGGTATTGACCGGTTCCACGTCGCCGGCGGCGATCAGGCGTAGCGAGGCATCCCCGGAGGCAGACACTAGGTCGTATTCGCCGGACTTCATCAGCTGAATCGCTTCATCGGAGGTGCCGAACGTTTTCACCGAAACCTGGCAGCCGGTCTCCTTCTCGAAGGGAGTCACCCAGTCGGCCGTCTTGTCGGTGCTGCCGTCCTCGGCGTAACCGGGCCAGGTGAGCAGGCTGAGCTCGCCCTCGTTCTCCCCGAGTTCGGTGGGCGCGGACAGGTCCGGCGGCGTGAAGCCCGTGTTGGCGCCCTGATCGCCGGCGGGCGGGGTCGAGTCGCCGGACTCGGTGCCGCAGCCGGCAAGGACCAGCGCCAGCGCTGCGGCGGCGGCCAGGGCCCGGGTCGGTCCGGTCAGGCGACCCGATGCTCGGCCGGCCCGGTGGTCGGCCGGCAGTGTGGTGGTTCTCATGATTTCTCCTTCAGGTGGCCCGGGCGAGTATCCGCATCCGGGTTAGTGGTGAGGTCGATGACATGCTCATCGGCCCAAGTCAGGCAGACCCGTGCTCCCTGGGTGAACGTCGGTCCGGTTCCGTCTGGGGCGGCTTGTCCCCGGGAGTTCGGCAGCAGCACGGTGAGTGACCCGCCGGCCTCCAGCGCGACGACGTAGTGATTGACCGGTCCGAGGTAGACCACGGTCTCCACCACGCCTCGGGCATTGCCACTGCCACTGCCTGGGGCACTGCCCGGGGCGTCCTCGCCGGGACTGAGCTGCACCTTCTCCGGTCGAATGCTGAAGGTGCCGGCCCGCCCGAACACCGATCGCGCGGTCTCTCCGCTGAGCAGGTTGGATGTGCCCACGAAGCCGGCCACAAACGCGGTAGCCGGAGCCTCGTAGAGTTCCGCCGGGGTCGCGATCTGCTCGATCCGTCCTTCGTTGAACACCGCGATCCGGTCACTCATGGTGAGCGCCTCCTCTTGATCGTGGGTCACGAATACGAAGGTGATGCCGACATCGCGCTGGATCTGTTTGAGCTCGATCTGCATCTCACGACGCAGCTTGAGGTCCAAGGCGCCGAGTGGTTCATCGAGCAACAGGACCTTGGGTCGATTGACCAGCGCCCGGGCCAACGCCACTCGTTGCCGCTGGCCGCCGGAGAGTTGGGTCGGCCTACGGTCGGCGTACCCGGTCAATCGCACCGTGCGCAGTGCCTGTGCGGCCCGTTCGCGACGTTCGGCCCTGCCGACCTTGTTGACTCGCAGGCCGTACTCGACATTGGTCTGCACATCCATGTGCGGGAACAGTGCGTAGTCCTGGAACACCGTGTTGACGTCTCGGGCGTACGGCGGGGTGCCGGTAACGTCCTGGTCGCCGAGGAGGATGCGCCCGGCGCTGGGTTCGGTGAAGCCGGCGATCATGCGTAGTACGGTGGTCTTCCCGGAACCTGACGGACCGAGCATCGAGAAGAACTCGCCCTCTTCGATCCGCAAGTCCACTCCGTCGACAGCATGCACCGAGCCGAAGTGCTTGGTGAGTTGACACAGCGCGATGGCGGACACGGCTGCAACATATGCGATGCGGAATCGACGCGTCGCGGAATGGCCATACCGATTTCGTTGCAATCCGGCATCCGCTCGGGCGTTTTCGCCACATTTTCCGGTCTTGTCGGCTCATGCGGCAGGAATGGCGACCAGGTGATCGGCGACCAGATGCCGGGTGCGCAGCGACTTCGTCCACGACATCAAACAGCTCCCGGTGAAAATGACTCCCGCCTAGCGATTCCGTGATTGGTAGGTGCCGAACGACAATAGGGACGGATACCGCCGAACAAACTCGAGTACGCCGAACAAGACGCCGGATGTCGATGCGCACCGAGTGGAGGACACACATGCGTGCATTGGTGATTCAACACGATCACGTGTCGCCACTGGGGCCGATCGGTGACCGGCTGTCCTGGCACGGATACGAGCTGGTCTTTCAGCAGGTGTTGTCCGAGGACCAGATTCCCGAACCACGGGTGGCAGCGACATTTCCCCCGGCGACCGAGTTCGACGTCATCGTGTCGATGGGCGCGACCTTCTCGGTGTATGACGCCGAACTGATCGGTCCTTGGTTGGCGCCCGAGCTGGCGCTGTTGCGTGACGCTGACACCCACGGCATTCCGGTGCTCGGTATCTGTTTCGGCGGTCAGCTGATCGCGGCCGCCCACGGTGGGTCGGTCGCCCGATCGCCTCACCCGGAGATCGGGTGGGCCACTGTCGAGTCCGACGATCCGTCCCTGATCTCGACCGGTCCCTGGTTCGAATGGCACTACGACCGATGGACCCTGCCGCCCGATGCGGTCGAGGTGGCCCGCAACGGCTGCGCCTCGCAGGCTTTCGTGCTTCGGCGCAACCTGGCCGTGCAGTTTCATCCGGAGCTCACCTCGGCGATGCTGGCCGGCTGGTTGGGCTACGGCGGGCTTGCCGAGGTGCAGGGGATGGGCATCGACGCCGATGAGTTGACGGCCGCTACCGAGCAGCAAGAACGAGCCGCCATCGCCCGTGCGCACTCCCTGGTGGACGCCTTCCTCGCCGGGCCCGGCTCGCTGACCGACCCGGCAGCTCACTAGCTGATCCGCAGCGCCAACTGTGGGCACATGCGCACCGCCTCCTTGGCCCCGGCGAGCAGTTCATCGGTGACCGGACCGGTGATCACCGGGTAGCCCCAGTCATCGAGTGCGATCAGCTCGGGCAAGACGCCATGGCATACGCCGCGGCCGGTGCAACTGGGCCAATCGACCACCAGGGTGTGGGCGCGTCGGCGACTCATGCGAGCTCGCGAGTCAGGGCGCGGCACTGCCCGCGCACATGCATGGACACCTCGGTGGGGAAGGTGCTGAGCAAGGTCGCCACCAGGCGCACCGTGCCGTCGGGGTGCGTGCAGGCGCCGCGACCGGACACCATCGCGGCCAGCCGCTCGACCTCTGCTGGGCGGCCTTGCCCGTCTCGGACCGCGTGGAGCGCGGTAGCGAGTGCCGGCAGGCCGTTGAAACAAGGGCCACACTGTCCGGCGCTCTGGTCGGCTAGATAGTCGACGATCTTCGAGGTGAAGACCACCGGGCACTCGTGGGCGTCAGGAACGATGACTACCCCCGCGCCCAGAGACACGCCGACAACCCGCATGTCTCGCAGGCTGACTCGGGCCGCCGACAGGGTGTCCCAGGTTGTCCACGAACCATGAAATCCACCGACTAGGTAGTGGCGCCGGTGTGCTCGGCGGGGTAACACCTCGCGCCAGGGTGTGCCGTAGGCCACCTCGATTACTTCGGTCGGGTAGCCGCTCTCGGTGTAGGTCAACAGCGTGGTGCCGGGCTCGTCGAGGGTGCCGAGTGCCCGGTAGCTTTCGCCGCCGATCAACGCTAGGCGGCCGAGTTGTGCCCAGGTTTCCGCGTTGGACAACACAGTCGGTAGTCCCTTGTGGCCGCTGACTGCCTCAGGTTCGCGTGCGGTAACCGGTGTGTTCGCGCGGCCCGCCAGTAGCTCGACCACCGCACGCGACTGTCCGGCAACGAAGTGCTGCTCACCTACGTAGGTATGCCACCGGACCCAATCATCTCGTTCCCGGATCGCCGCTCGCATCTGTTCGACAACCTGGGGACGTTTGCCAGGCAGCGCGAGATGTACCGATCGGGTCCCCAACGCATGCGCGGCCAATGCGGCGCCGTCCAAGATCAGGTGGGGCCGGGCGATGGCCAGCGCGGTGTCCTTGCTGCTGGCTGGTTCGCTTTCGCTCAGATTGACAACCACCACCGGCTTGCCACGCCCACTCGCAGCGGTGCGGAGCTTGGTCGCGAACGGAAACGCAGCGCCACCCCGCCCTCGAAGTCGCGCCTGCTCGGACAACTCGAGGAGTTGCCGAAGAGACATGCGGGCCAGCGGGCCGTACTGCCGCCGATGAGCGGCCAAGGACGGGCCGCTGCGATGGTCACTCAGCAAGCCCGGTCCGGGTTGAACCAGTAGTTGCTCGGGAATCGGTATCGGCGAGGGTGGCTGGCGGACTGCCCGCCCACTCGTTGCGCCACTCGCTTGGCTCACCGGGCACCGCGAGCGGCGAACTGACGGCGGTGCCGCGAGGAGCTCAATCGAACAGCGCCGGCACACGCCACCAGGACCACACATCCGACCGAGAACCGGACTCCCCACGAGTCCGCCCCAGTCATGTCTGTGCCGATACCAAGGCCGTGGGCCACCCCCAGGGCCCAGGCGGCGTAGGACGCCCGGTGGATCAGCTGCCACGGCCGATGAGACATGCGGGTCCGCGTCAGGCTCGTTAGCGTCACCAGAACAATGATGTCCAAGGCAACCGAGCCAAGTGCCAGCCACAGCGGCCGGTAGGTAGCGCCGATCGGTGAGAATGCCTGCCACCAACGAATATCCTCGTAGGTGTCGATGACCGCCGATCCGACATGCACGGTGAGTGTCACCAGCGCCAGCAACGAGACGTTGCGATGCAGTGCTTGAGAAAGGAAGCGCCGAGCCACGACGCCCTCGCCCCGTCCGGCTGTCGACGCCATGCCCAACAGGACGGACAGAGTCAACAAAGACACCATCACGAAACCGGTGCTGCGGTTGAGGAACCAGAGCACCGGGCCTTCGATCAGGTCGTCGATCACCCCTAGCCCCATGCGCCGATAGTACGTACCGATCCCGCGGAACCGACAAGTCGAGCCGTCACCCGACGACTGACGAGCCACCGCGGCGCGGCCTCACCCAGCACGATCGCTGCGGTACTCGCCGTATTGGCCGCCGTACACGATGGCCCGGTGGCGGTGACCGTTCGCCAGACCTCGATGCATGGCAGGCCCGTTCGCGGGTCCAGCAGATGGTGGCGTCGTACGCCGTTGCTGGTCCAACGGCGCACCTGAGTACTCGAAGTCGCGAGGCCGCCGCTTGAGAGTGTGATCAACTCGTCGGCGGGCTCGCCCGGATGCTCCGAGATCGCGACCGGCCACGGTGTCGGCTCCGCGAATGCCGCGCCAGCATCCGGGCCGCGGGCTATCGCGATGTCACCGCCGAGGCTCACGATCGCGCCGCCGGTCAGCTCGGAGGTCATGGCGGCCGCTATCAGATCGGCGGCCCAGGCCTTGGCGGTCGCGCCCAGGTCCAGGGCCGAATCCGCCGGGATGCGGACCGCGTCCTCAGCGACCTCAATGCGCTCCCAGGCATCAACCGACGGCATCGGTGTCGTCGCCGAGAGGCCGTGCCCCGCCCCTTCTCCGGGTCGGTCATCGATTCGGCACAGCTCTTCGAAGTCTCGGTCATAACCTAGGTGGATCAGCGGCCGGCCCAGGAGCGGATTCACCAAGCCGTCGGACTGTTGGGCGGCATAGCGGGCGACCCGCACTGCCTCGACCAGCAACGGATCGACCCGTACCCATCGCCCTGGCGATCGATTCACGCTGGTCAGGTCGGAGTCGGGCAGAAACCGCGAACAGGTCCGATCGATGTCGGAAAGTATTTGGGTAGCCAGGGCGATGGCCCGGTTGAGGTCACCCGGACGCCGAGTGGCGAGGTAGACGTAGGTGCCGAGCGCGCGGAACCGGTGCACTGCACCAATCGAAGTGATGCCGGCCGAAATGGAGTCTGTCAAGGAGGTTCCTACCCCGCCGAAGTCGTTGCCCTCAGCTACTCAACGTCCTCACGAGCCTGAAGACGGGGGCGGTGGTGGCGGTGGCGGTGGCGGAGGCGCCGCGGTGGGTTCCGGGGACTGGGTCGGTGTTGGATCGGGTGTGGGTGTGGGTGTGGGTGTAGGTGTCGAGCTGTTCGTTCCGGCACCCGGTTTGATGGCGACCTCCCCGCCGGGGCCGACCTCGCCAGCGTCCGTCCCAGGCGCGTAACTGACGCTGGGCCGGGTTGTGGTGGGCACTTTCCCGATCAGCGTTTGACCCCCGTCGACCACCTCCTGCGGACCGGATGCCGCCGGCCCGGACGTCACTCGGCCGGACACTCGGCTGGCCGGGTTGTTGGCTTCGTAGGCAGCCAACTTGGCTTGATACTCCGCCTGTTGCTTTGCCCACTCTGCGGCGGCAGCCCGTTTCGCGGCCGCTCGCTGGGCGAGGTAGGACTGATAATCGGCAGAGGCAGCGCTGGCGATCCAACCGGTCGCGGTGATCGCAGCGATGGAGGTGAGCCCGGTGACCGCAGCGACCGCCAACCGATAGCGGTCTCGATCGCGGGGTGTGTAGCTCACCGGCACATGATGCCCCATCCACGCGTCTCGCGGCCAGCTCGGAGTTCGAAAACAGTGGTCGTGACCCGCCTGGGAACACCAGGGTCACCACGGCCGCCGACGAACCGAGGGTGACCGTGGCTAGCGCTCGACCAACGGCATCCGCACGTCGACCCGGGTCCCGCCGAGCGGACCGGGACCGCTGATCAACGAACCGCCGCAAGCTGTCGCCGTGCGGCGGGCGATGTCTAGACCCAGGCCGGTGCTGCCGGCCTCGCGGGGTGCGCTCGGCCCGGGAGTCTCGCCCGGGCGCACGGTCTTGGGGCCGGGCCCCGCGTCATGCACGGTGAGCAGCACCCGATCTGCCGCCCACCCCAGCCGCACTTCGAACGTAGTGCCCTCCGGCGTGTGGTCGAAGACATTGTCGATCAAGATATCGACGACATCGGCCAGGTCGCCGGCGGCGACCGGCACTGGCAGCGCGCCGTTGGGTAGCTGCACCCGCATCTGCCGGCCTTGATCCTCGGCCAGAGCTCCCCAGAACCGGACACGTCCGGCCACCACCGAGGTCGCGTCGCATTGGGCGGCTAGATCGGTGCGAACCGGTCGGCGTGCTTCTCGAACGATGGCATCAATGGTTCGTTGCAGGCCAGCTATGTGTAGTTGGAGCCTGGCCGACAGTTCGCTGTCCGCGACCGCTTCCGCGTCCAGTCGGAGGGCGGTCACCGGAGTGCGCAGTCGATGGCTGAGATCTGCGACGGCGGCCCGTTCGGCGGCCAGCAACTCCTCGGTGCGTTCGGCGAGGCCATTGAGCGCTCGAGCCAGCTCCTGGGTCTCGTCGGCCCCGGCCACACTGGCTCGTGCCGAAAGTTGGCCCTCACGCAGCTGGTGCGCGACCCGGGCGACCCGCAGCAGGGGTCGGCTCACCCGGCGGCCCAGCCAGACCGCCAGTCCGAGCGCAAGAATCAGCAGCACCAGTCCTAGGCCGATGATGCTGGCCCAGGCCCGGATCACGCCGTCGTGCACCTTGTCGATGGGCACCGAGGAGTACACCACCGCGATCTCGTTGTTGATGGTTCGAATCGGCAACAACACACGCAGGCCGCGGTCGTCGAGCACCTTGAAGGCCGCCCCCGCCTGGGCGCGTCGAAGCTCCGCACGCATGGTCCGGTCGAGTTTTGGCGGTGTGTCGGCCAACCAGTTTCCGTCGGGTCCCAGCACGCTGGTGTCCGGCGTGGTGTCCTTGGTGTCGAAGTCGGCCACGAAGCCGGCCAGCTCGTCGTCGTAGTCGAGGCCGGCCACCAGGAACGCCGCGTTGCGGGCCTCCTGGTCCGCGGCGGCGGTTGCTCGATCCTCGGCCAGCGCCCGCACCAGCAGACACAACGGGATCACGAAGCAGACCACGATGGTGGAGCTGGTGGCGATGACGAGCCAGGCGATCTGCCGGCGCATCTACTTGTGCTCGTGCGCGCCGTCGGTGGCCTGAGGCGCGACCTCTGTATCTACCGAGGAGGGGGGGTCTTGGGAGTGAGATTGCGGATCGACCAGGCGAACGCCGACGCCCCGAACACTGAGCAGGTAGCGCGGTGCGGCCGCGGTCTCGCCCAACTTGCGTCGCAGCCAAGACAGGTGCACGTCAACGGTTCGGTCCGATCCGCCATACGCTTGTTGCCACACGTCCGCCAACAACTCACGCTTGGTGACCACGTCGCCGCGGCGATGCGCGAGCGCCAGCAGCAGGTCGAACTCCTTGCGCGCCAGGTCGAGTGGTGCGCCGGCAAGCGTGGCGCTGCGGGTTCCTTCATCGATGGCGAGCTCGCCAATCCTAATTGGTTCGGATCCGCTCGCGTTGGGACCACCCCGGCGCAATACGGCCCGGATCCGGGCGGCCACCTGATCGGTCCCGAACGGTTTGACCACGTAGTCGTCCGCTCCCGAGTCCAGCGCCTTGATCATGGTCGGGTCGTCGTCTTGAGCGGTAATGACGATGATCGGCACGTCGCTGGTCGCCCGGATCATCGAGATCACGGTCAGCCCGTCCACATCCGGCAGCCCGAGATCAAGCAAGACCACATGCGGGGTGTCCTTGAGAGCGTGTTCGAGGCCGGCGAATCCGGTGGCCGCGACGGCCACCGCGTGGCCTCGTTCGGTCAACCCACGACGAATGGCGGCGCGAATCGCGTCGTCGTCTTCAATCACAAGCACACTAGGCATGGGGTAAACGTACGCCTCACTGAATATCTGGTCTGGGTCAACTAGTGCAACAATGAGATTTGTGCGTCGCCTACGTAGCCCGGTTGGCATTGTTTGTGCCTGGGTGCTCGTGGTTGCTATGGGTTCGGCGCTGGTGTGGACGGTGATCTCCAGAGCGGGCGCGCATCTCATCCCTACTTCGAGTCCTGCACAGGCTCCGGCATCGGTAGCTGCCGGCGATGCGGGAGCTCCGAGTCCGGCTGCACCGACCCTTGTCGAACAAGCTGCCCGGAAGCCGATCGGGCTCCGGAGTAAGCGCCGGTCCGGGTCCTCCGCGGCGCCTCGCTCGCCGTCCGGCGCCGCCAGTGGCGCGGCTAGCGGCACTGAGCAGAACGGACCGGCTGCGTCCCCCACGCCGACGCCCTCCGAACCGACCGTCGAGCCCAGCGGGGGACAGCCCGAGGATCCGCCCGCCGACTTCGGCGCCCCGGAGCGCGCCAGTTGGGACGGTCCGGGCGGCTCGATCGTCGCTGAATGTCGCGGCGCGGACATCGGGTTGGTCGATGCCTCAGCCGATGTCGGCTACGCCGCCGACGATTGGGCCACTGACCGGCGAGTTATGGTGACCTTTCAGAATCTGGCGGACACCACGATCTCGACCGAGGTCTTCAGCACCTGCCAGCGCGGAACCCCAGCCTTCTTTGCCGACATCGACTTGCCCCCTGGGTTGGGCGCCGACACGCGGGACGAGTGACGTCGACTGGCTCCGGGAGGCCGCCACCAACCGGTGAGCCTGCCACCTTGGCTGCCGTGCTCGGCCGGGCGGTGGCCGCACTCGGTGGCACCGAAAGGCCGGGACAGATTGCGATGGCCGGGGCGGTTGCCGAGGCGCTCGGTTCGGGCGACCACTTGGTGGTGCAGGCCGGCACAGGCACTGGCAAGTCCTTGGCCTACCTGGTGCCCGCCCTACTCCATCCCCGTCGGGTGGTGGTAGCCACGGCCACGTTGGCGCTGCAACATCAACTGGTTGACCGAGACCTACCGGCGCTGACCTCGGCGGTGGCCGACCTGCTGCCCCGCACGCCGTCGTACGCCGTGCTCAAGGGACGCGCCAACTATGCGTGCCTGCATCGTGTCCGAGAAGGTGTGCCCGACGAGCAAGGCGTCCTGGTCGATGTTCCGGATGGCGCGCAGCACCCATCATTGGGCCCGTCGTTGGGGCAAAGTGTGCTTCGGTTGCGAGCGTGGTCCGAGGACCAAGCCGACTCGGGCGGGACCGGCGAGCGGGACAATGCCCCACAGCACACCGATCGGGCGTGGCGGCAGGTGAGCGTGAATCATCGTGAGTGCCTGGGCGCGGCCAAGTGCCCTTTCGGAACTGAGTGCTTCGCCGAGGAAGCTCGGGAGCGAGCACACGAGGCTCAGTTGGTGATCACCAATCACTCGCTGCTGGCGATCGATGCCATTCAGGGCGTACCGATGATCCCGGCGTACGACGCGGTCGTGATCGACGAGGCGCACGAACTGGCCGCCCGGGTCACCCAGGCCGCAACCGACGAGATCACCGCGGCGGAGGTCGAACGCGCCGCTCGCCGCTCGCAGCGATGGACCGACGGTGAGCAGGCGAGCGACCTTGCCGACGCAGCGGACGCGTTGTCGGTGGCGCTTGGGCAGACCGACCCCGGGCGGCTCGATCGGCTGCCTGAGCAGCTTGCGGTGGCCCTGCGCACGGTGCGCGACGCGGCGCGAGCGTGCCTATCGGCCTATCCCCGCGAGTCGTCCGCGGATGGGGTGGCTGATGACTCGGACGCCGGGCGCACCCAAGCCAAGGGCATGGTGCAGGAGGTTTTCACCACCGCCGAACGGATGATCGCCGGCCGTGACTCCGACGTACTGTGGCTGGCCGAGGGCCGAGACCGGATCCCGACGCGGCTGTGTGTCGCGCCGTTGGCGGTCGCGGCGGCGATCCGTGAGCGGTTGTTGAGCGCGAAGACGGTGGTGTTCACCAGCGCGACCTTGCGCTTGGGCGGGGACTTTGTCGCGGTGGCCACCTCGCTCGGCCTGCGCCCGGACGAGGAACGGCCCTCGGAGTTGCCGTCCGGCCTGGCTGCTCGCCAGGGCGGGACCGCCGAGCAAGGGCCGCCCGCTCAGCAGCGCGGGACTACCGACCCGCCGGCTGCTACCCAGCCGGAGATGGGGCTCCAGGACGCCGAGCCGGCCGGCGAGGAGCCCGCGAGCGAGAGGGCCGGTGTGCAAGCGTGGCGTGGCGTCGATGTCGGATCACCCTTCAACTACGCGTCC
>JBOFLH010000286.1:0-3173 GCA_051657765.1 Nocardioides sp.
GCAGTCCGGACAACTTCGGCAGGGTGATCGTCCGGCCCAACAACATGACCCCGCCCATGCCCGCCAGGCCAAGACCGAGGGCAACAGTGAACCATGGCAGATACCGTTGCACCCCGGCGGCTACTGGCGCTATCGCCAACCCGAAGACGGCGAAGACCAGCGCGAACCCCAGGCTCATCGCGACGGTTAGGCGCAGCGCCCGCCACACCGCGCGAGTCCGGCTGGGCTGCTCCCCGCCCAGGATCAGGAGCGACAGGTATGCCGGCAACAGCGCGAAACCGCAGGGATTGACGGCGGCCAGCATCCCGGCGCCGAGGGCGAGGGTGAGTAGGCCTTCAGGCATCGACTACTCCAGGGCGGTTACGACGAGCCGAGGGATGCTGCGGGAGGTCCGCTGACTCGCGGGAGAGGCATTGAGTGGGCAGCATCCGACTAGGCCAGGCCGGCAACGAGGTCATTGAGCTCGGAGTCGGTCAGGTAGCCCTCCGAGACCACCTTGCCGTCGGCATCCAGCACGGTGTAGACGCTCTGCTCCACGATCCCGAACCGTTTCCAGATCTCGCCAGGCTTGTCCGACAAGTTCGTCACGCCACTGGTGTTGTCAGCGAACGCCTTGACTTCATCGTCGGAGTCGCTCAGGCCCGCGACGCCCACAACATTTACCCGGCCGTCGTACTCTTTGGCCAGCGCCGACACGTTGGGCGCCTGACCCTGGCAGGTCGGGCACCACGGTGCCCAGAACCACAGCACGGTTGGTTTGCCGGCCAGCGTGGCGCCGTCGAACGCATCGCCGTCCACCGTGGTACCGGTGAACTTCAAGGTCTCGGCCACGGCGCGGGAATTCGCATCGGCTGGCTCGTCCTTGGCAGGTGACTCGGTGGCCGCCGGCTCGGACGGCGCCGTGGAACTCGTCGCTGGCGCGGGATCGCTGGCGCTTTGGGCGGACTCGCTGTCGGCTCCGCAGCCGGCGAGCACGAGAGCGCAGAGCAAGGCGGCAGAGGTGTTGAGGGTTCGCATGGGCCAAGGTTACGTCCCGCCGGACGAAACGCGTGCCGAGGTTGCTTACGAAACGATGACAGGCACGGCTAGTGTGGAGTCCATCCGACCGGCGAGAGCGAGGACCCATGGAGCGTTGGCCCAACCAGCCCGCTACCCACCCGCAGAAGTGGCGGGCCACCTGGAACGGCGCCGTCCTTGCCGAGAGTAGGGACACCGTCCTCGTGGAAGGCAACCACTACTTCCCGCGGGAGGCCTTGGTGGCCGAGCACTTCACATCCAGCGACCACCACACAGTGTGCGGCTGGAAAGGCACCGCTTCCTATCTCACCGTGATCGTCGATGGGGCCTCCAACCCCGATGCCGCTTGGTACTATCCCGAGCCGATGTCGGCGGCTGAGGAGATCCGGGACCGAGTCGCGTTCTGGCGCGGTGTTGTGGTCTCCAGCACGCCGTGACGACAACTAGAACCCAGCCTTCTTGAGATAGCGGATGGTGTAGCCGAACGCGTGGCGCGCCTCGGGGATGAACGGCATGAGCGCGAACACGTGCACCAAGCCCTGGCGTTCCAGATAGGTCAGGTCCCAGTCACTCTTGGCGGCTCGGTCGGCCAACAGCCGGCATCCAGGCAGCAAGAGGTCGCGGGTACCGGCCAGAACTAGGGCCGGTGGCAGGCCATCGAAGTCGGCCAGCGTCGGGCTCACTTCCGAGCGGCCGAGGTCGGATTCCGAGCCCGCCCACCAGCGGGCGTACGCGATCAGCTTGGAGTACTTCAACCAGGTGTCGACCCTGGCATAGTCCTTCGTCTCCGGGGTCGAGGTCGTCAAGTCGCCCCACGGCGCGTGCAGCAGCAGCCGACGAGGCATACTCCGACCCTCAGCACGCAAGCGAAGGGCGACGGCGAGCGCCAGTCCTCCGCCGGCCGAGTCGCCGCCGAGGATCAGACCACCGGGTGACTTCGCCAGCCACCGATCCACCGACGTGGTCAGCGGCGGCACCGAATCGCGCCAGGTGTGCTCTGGCGCCAGGGGGTATTGCGGCAGCACCACCCGGAGGCCGAGAGCGCTCGACAATCGGGTCACATAGCGCACATGGAACTTGTCGATCGGGCTCACGAAGGCACCGCCGTGCACGTAGAACAGAGTGGCCGACGGAACCGCGTTCTTCGGCGTGATCACATATGACGTGAACGCCACTCCGGTGTCGCTCACCAGGCGCTCCCGCGCGAGGTCGAAGTGCCGAAAGAAGCCGGGCACGGCCGCAGTGGGCAGCGTGTCCGGGATCTGCCGTTGGCGAGCCACGATGCTGGCTCGTTCACTGGCCTCGTCGACGAGTTCGCGGGACCCCAACACGCGAGGGAGGGCAAAGGCCAACACGTGGTGGCGGAGGCTCGGCATGTGCCCATTTTGCGGACCCGTCACTGGTTCGGCCTAACCCCCGGCTGGGTGGACTGGATGGGCGCTTCGCCTCGTGTTGTTTGGTCGGCTCGCGGCTGCGCCGGAAACTGCGCCCGGCTTCACGCTTCGCCTCGTGTTGTTTGGTCGGCTCGCGGCTGCGCCGGAAACTGCGCCCGGCTTCACGCTTCGCCTCGTGGCCTTCGGTGGGGCACCGGTATGGTTGGGTTCCATAGACAGGGGAGCACCCACCGCGAGCGTGCGGATGGTGCTGAGAGTGCGGAATAGCCGCAGACCCTCCGAACCTGCTCCGGCTAGCACCGGCGAAGGGAGTCGTCATGCAGGCATGTCGTGGAACGATCCGTGCGCTGGGCCGTCTGGTCGGCGTGTTTGTCGTCGGTGTGGCAGCGACCGGCTGCTCGGTGGTGGGATCGGGCGACACCGCGACGGACTCATCGGGCCGCGTGGTGTTGATTACTCATGAGTCGTTCGCGCTACCCGCGGAGTTGATCTCGCGGTTCGAGGACCGCTCGGGCCTCGAACTCGAGGTCCGAGCCGTGGGCGATGCCGGCACACTTACCAACAAGCTGGTCCTCAGCCAGTCGAACCCAACCGGGGACGTCGCATTCGGAGTGGACAACACTTTCGCATCTCGGGCGCTCGAGGCTGGTGTCTTCGCTCCCTATGCCGGCACACTTACCAACAAGCTGGTCCTCAGCCAGTCGAACCCAACCGGGGACGTCGCATTCGGAGTGGACAACACTTTCGCATCTCGGGCGCTCG
>JBOFLH010000287.1:0-3164 GCA_051657765.1 Nocardioides sp.
GCCGAGGTGGTGGCGGCGATGGACCCGGAGGACTACTACGACTTCCAGGTGAACCGGCCGCGGGTGCTCATCGACGGGGGGCAGCGCCGCATCAGCTGGCGCACCACCCGCATCCTGGTGGCCACCGACACCCCGCTCGGACGCGACGTCATCCTCGTGCAGGGCGTGGAGCCGTCGTTCCGGTGGCGCGCGTTCGCGATCGAGCTGATGGAGCTGGCCCAGGCCACCGACACCTCGATGGTGGTCACGCTGGGCGCGCTGATGGCCGATGTCGCGCACTCGCGCCCGATCCCGGGGACCGCCACCTCCGACAGCGAGGACACCCGGCACCGGCACGATCTCGAGATGAGCACCTACGAGGGGCCCACCGGCATCGTCGGCGTGGTGGCGGATGCCGCGGTGCAGGTGGGGCTGTCGTCGGTGTCGGTGTGGGCGGCGGTGCCGCACTACGCCGGGCACAGCCCGTCGCCGAAGGCCAGCCTGGCGCTGCTCAGCCGGCTCGAGGAGCTGTTCGGGGCGCCCATCGAGCACGGCGACCTCGACGAGGACTCGCGTGCGTGGGAGCGCGGCATCAACGAGCTGGCGGCGTCCGACACCGAGGTGGCCGAGTACGTCGAGACCCTGGAGGAGGCGCAGGACACCGCCGACCTCCCCGAGGCCAGCGGTGACGCCATCGCCAAGGAGTTCGAGCGCTACCTCCGCCGTCGCGGCACGGACGACCAACCGAGCGGATGACGCCCCCGCTTAACGAACGTCTGACTCGTCGTCGCAGCTCACACCTTGGTTCTGCCTCGCTCCAGTCGGTCGCGTTAGCCACGCACCAATCGCGAGTGCACAAACGCTAGCGCCTATCAAGCACCCGAGTACGGGCAAGCCAGTGTCAGGGCGCAGCAGACCAACTACTGCTCCACCCATCCCGACGACGACGCCAATCGGGAAGATGGCAGCCGGTCCCTGTGGTGCGCTCAGTATCTGCCTTGCGGACTTCCGTGGATGACGCAATGGTTTAGGAAGCCTCACGGGACCAGGTGAGGGCGGTGCCCTGATAGCCCGGGGGCTGGAACACGATCCCGCCCGGACCGGTCCCGGTCCGGAGCGCGACGACCTGACCCTCGAAGGTGAACACCCGCACCGCCGACGTACTGGCCGGCGTGCCACCATTCGCGGGGGTGTACGTCACCTCCGTGTCGCCCAAGTAGAGGGTCTTCCGCCCGGACGGGTCCCGCCGGATCAACAAGCCGCCGTCAGCGTCATACACGTACGTCGTCCCCGCCGCAGCACCCTGCGCAGTCACCGCCCGGGTCCGGCCCTGCTCGTCATAAGTAATGGTTCCGGTGCCACCAGCCGGCAACGGCGTACTCGTCGTGCCACCGGAGCGGTCATACGTGAACGCCGACACCGCCGGGGTGCCGCCGGTACGGTCCACCCGCGACGCAGCATGGAACCCACCGGTCGTGCCATCGGGGACCGCACCCACCGCCGGATACGAGTACGTGTCCACCACATCCGCACCCGCAGCCCGGTGCTGGGTCTGAGTCTTCCGCCGGTGCCCGTCATACGTCCACGACGTCCAGTACGGCGCCGCCCCAGAACCGGACAGCACCGGCGAACCCGCACACGACGCGTCACCGTTGGCCCACGCCTCCGAGAGCTCACCCGCCCACGTGTACCGGAAACACTGCCGATCCGAACGCCCCGGATTCCCCGCCTCCGGAACATCCGCGATCGACGTCACCCGCCCCGACGCATCATACGAGAACGACGCATTCTGATCCGGCGTCGCCACATTGTCCCGATCCACCCGATACGACGCCAACCGCCCCAGGTGCAAGGCGATTCCTTACCTCGACGAGACGAAATGCTTACTTGCGGCCACGGGCTCGACATCCCAGTCGCGCTCCTCAGGCAACCCAGACATGATCTCCTAAGCTTACTGTGTATGACTCATATTGAGACTGATCCACGTGTGCAGTCAAGACACTTTCGGTCTCAAACTCAAGGACCATGTCTAGCGAGCTGGCGCCTAGTCGGATCACCCGCGAATTGAGCAAAGATATCAGATGGACGCCCAGGTCGGCACCGGCTTCGAAAGTTCTACTTGCTCCTGCCGTACGCAGAGATCCGAAACTCTCAAGACTTACGATGGCGGCACCATCGCTCGGAGTCTCCATCACCAAATCAACGCGCGCCGACGATATCCGCACCTGCGTGACTATAGAATTAATGAGAGGTAGTCCGTTGACGTCATCTGCTGTGCGTAAAAACTCGGCGATCATGGTGCAGGGTACTCAACGTGAGTCATAGCGCGTGACATTTCCTTAGACACGTTCGACGGAGGCTTCATTGTTGAAGGATCGAGGTATTGTCCCTGTGCGTTTGTCAGCCGCCAGTACCCGTTAGGATACTGCGAAGTAGCAGGCATACTTCGAACTGCGAACCCGTCTGGAAGTTCTACGGGAGGATGGCTTGCAGGATTGGTGGGGGGGAGGAAGTTCTTCGGAGGGACTGGGCAGTTGTGGACGAGGAGTTGTGCGTCGGTGATGTAGTAGTTGTGGTCGCCAGCGACTTCGAAGTTGTACACGGTCTGCCGGTCGGGTCGGATGTCGATCGTGGCGATGATGGCGACGCCGCCGTTGCGTTGCGTGAGTCGGTCGCCTATCTGGAGGTCATCGGAGAGGACCCAGCCTTCGCCGTCCACCATGAACGGGTGCTCCTGCGTGACAACGACCGTCGCACCGGTAGCGACGGTGATCGTCATCAATGTCGCTGACTTCTTCTGAAACAGTCCGGCCACCGGTCGAAGCTCGTTCTTGCCGGTGGTCAAACTTTTCGCCCAGACCCGGTCGCCAGGCCGGATGTCTTCAATGGCTTTGGCGCCCGTGCTCGTCTGGATCTTGGTCTTTGCTACGAAGCAGTTGCAAGGAAGACTGTCGACCTTGGACAACGCTCGTGACTCGGTCTTTAAGGCGAGTTTCGCTCCCGCTGCTATCCATCCCGCGAGGGGAATCGTCGCGCCGCCCGACAGCCCGGCGTTGAGGTAGTCACCCTCCGCGGCGTACCAGACAGCATTGATCGCGTCAGCCAGCTCACCGATTCCGGGAATCAACCCATATATGTCAAACAAGGTGTGGCCGGAGATTCCTCCTCCCCCGGAGTACTGCACA
>JBOFLH010000288.1:0-37303 GCA_051657765.1 Nocardioides sp.
AGGACCTACCCGGTCGTGCCAGACTGATGCCCAGATGCCGGACGACCTCCCCCGTGGTTGTCCGGCATCGTCCAGTTCCTGCCGTTCAGTCTCGTCGCCCAGTCTCCTCACTGGGCCCTACCACCAACCGTAGGTCCACTGATCACCGGAATCAGGACGAGCTATCCGCCGATCGCGGACATCGGCCGATCGGGTTGCAGGAACGCCGGGTCGTCGATGCCGTGGCCGGCTCGCTTACCTCGCATGGCGATCACCCAACGTTCGGCCAGCTCGCGATCACTGGCACCCGCACGCATCGCCAAGCGAAGGTCCGACTCCGAACGAGCAAACAAGCAGTTGCGCACCTGTCCGTCCGCGGTCAGCCGAACTCGGTCGCAGTCGCCACAGAACGGACGAGTCACCGACGCGATCACGCCGACCGTTGCGGGTCCGCCGTCGACCAGAAACAGTTCGGCTGGCGCACTCCCACGTGGTTCGTGGGCCGGCACCAGCGAGAATTCCGCTCGCAAGCTCCGGACAATCTCCTCAGCGGTGATCATTTCGGTCCGGACCCAGCTGTGTTGGGCGTCCAGCGGCATCTGCTCGATAAATCGCAGCTGAAATCCCTCGGTGATCGCCCAGTGCAGCAGCTCCGGAGCCTGGCCGTCATTGATCCCGCGAAGCAGCACCGCGTTCACTTTAATCGGACCCAACCCAGCGGCCCGGGCGGCGGCCAGCCCGGCAAGCACGTCACCAAGACGGTCGCGCCGAGTGATCGCGGCGAAGGTGTCCGGGCGGATGCTGTCCAGGCTGACGTTGACCCGGTCCAAGCCGGCGCGGGCAAGCGGGCCGGCCACCCGGGCAAGCCCTAGCGCATTGGTGGTGACCGACAGTTCGACGTGCGGAGCCACGTCTCGGGTTCTCTCGACGATGCCGATCAGGCCACGGCGGACCAGTGGCTCACCACCGGTGAACCGAACCTCCCGCACGCCAAGCCGTTCGACAGCGACACGGATCAGCCGGACGACTTCGTCATCGGTCAGGACGGTGTTGTCGGGCAGCCAGGCCAGGCCTTCGGCAGGCATACAATACGAGCAGCGCAAGTTGCACCGATCGGTCAACGAGACGCGGAGATCGCGGGCAACCCGGCCATACCGATCGGCCAACTCGAGGCGCTGTCGGCCATCGACAGCCGACAGCGGCGCCACCGGGTCGTGCGAGTCGCTGGTCACGTGGGCAGTCTAGACGTGTGCACCTGGCGCTCGTGTTTTCCCGTGTCTCGGCGGCGCCACGGCCCCTGACCGGCTGCTCGGCGATTCCCCCGGCTAGGGTCTGGGTCGTGCGATCCTGGGCATTTCTGCTGACGCGTCGGTGGATTGTGTTCGCGCTGGTGGTCACGCTGTTGGCCTACCTCGCGTGGTGGCTCGGCGAATGGCAGTTCCGGCGCCTCGACGACCGGCATCGGCGCAACGCCGTGTTCGAGCGGAATGTGTCCGCCGATCCGGTTCCAGTCACCGAGGTACTGACCAGGACCAGCGAGGTCGCTGCCGGCAACGAGTGGCGCCGCGTCAGCGCGCGGGGCAGCTATGACGTGGCCCGAACCGTGGTGGTGCGCTATCAGACGCGAGAAGGTTCTTCTGGTCTCGACGTGGTGGTCCCGTTCCGGGTCGAGACTGGTGCGGTGGTGCTGGTGGATCGAGGCTGGCTGCGATCGGCGAACAACGCAAGCCCCGACACCGACCTTCCTGCTCCGCCGAGCAGCATGGGTACTTCCCGTCCCGTGACCCTCACCGGATGGGTGCGCCGAAACGCAACCGGGGACAGTACCCGAGTCGTCGCGGCTGCGGACGGCCGCCTGCCTTCGACCCGAGCGATCTCCTCGGTCACCATCGGCGCGGCTACCAGGGTCGAGCTGCTACGCGGCTTCGTCGTCCTGGAAAGCGAGCGTCCCGCAGCGCGGACGCCGCTATCGGCGGCCGAGTTGCCCGAAGTCGGCAACGGACCACACTTCTTCTACGGACTCCAGTGGTGGTTCTTCGCGCTATTGGCCCTGGGCGGGTTCAGCTACCTGGCCTACGACGAACACCGCAGGTCGCAGGCGCAACAGCCGGCTCGGGCACGCACAACGGCGTAGCTCGCTCGGCTGACGCGCGACCGTCAGGTGCTGGCTGACCGATGATCACCGCGACAGCCAAGTCGCCGGCGCAGAGCTGCCACGACGGGCTGAGCATGGTGGCAGCGCGCGGAGATGCCCGCAAAGGCCGAATCAGCAGCCGCCACCCCGCGTCGGGCGCCTTACCAGGCCGGGCGGGAGCTCCAGCTGAGGATCAGGAGCTCACGCCGACGCCATCGCTGCGGAACTGGGTTCGATACAGGT
Source organism: Nocardioides sp. (assembly GCA_051657765.1). Classification (GTDB taxonomy): domain Bacteria; phylum Actinomycetota; class Actinomycetes; order Propionibacteriales; family Nocardioidaceae; genus Nocardioides. The sequence goes on from JBOFLH010000288.1 coordinate 2,357, forward strand.
CGGCATACAGGCCGCCAGCGGCGAGCAATTCGCGGTGCGTGCCGGACTCGACGATCCGTCCACCTTCCAACACCAAGATTCTGTCGGCGTCTCGCACCGTGGAGAGGCGGTGGGCGATCACCAACGACGTACGTCCCCGCAACGCGGCGTCCAGGGCGCGCTGCACCGCCGCTTCGGAGTCGCTGTCCAGGTGCGCGGTTGCCTCATCTAGGACCACGATACTGGGCGCCTTTAGCAGCAGCCGCGCAATCGCGAGCCGTTGCCGTTCTCCGCCTGAGAGCCGATAGCCTCGATCGCCCACGACCGTATCCAGGCCATCCGGTAGGGCGCGAACCAGGTGCGCGATCTGCGCGGACTCCAATGCCGACCAAATCTCCTGGTCACTTGCCTCCGGTCGGGCATACAGCAGATTCGCGCGCATGGTGTCGTGAAACATGTGCGCGTCCTGCGTCACGTAACCGACCGTGTCAGCCAGCGACTGCAAGGTGACATCGCGGACGTCGTGACCGCCGACTCGAACCGTGCCACTGCTCGCGTCGTACAAGCGCGCGACCAAGTGGGTCAGCGAGGTCTTGCCGGCACCGGACGGCCCCACCAGAGCCACCATCTGCCCGGGTTCAGCAGTGAACGAGATGTCGCTCAGCACCGGCCCACCGGCCCGAGCCTCCTGGCGGGCCACCGTCTCCAGCGATGCTAGCGAGATGTCGTTGGCGGTCGGATAGGTGAAGCCCACCTGATCGAACTCCAGCCGCGATGCGGTCGGGCTGAGAGCGACCGCGCGGGGTTTCTCGGCGACCAGGGAGGGCAGGTCGAGCACCTCGAAGACACGCTCGAAGCTCACCAACGCCGTCATCAAGTCGATCCGGACATTCGACAGCCCTTGCAACGGCCCCAGCAGCCGCAGTAGCAGGGTGCCCAGCACCACGAGCGTGCCGACAGTCAGTTGCTGCCGTATTGCCAGCGCGCCGCCGGCACCGAACACCACTGCCGTAGCCAGGGCCGGGACCAGCATCATCGAGGCCCCGAACAACCGAGTAATCAGCGAAATGCGCACGCCCAGATCTCGGATCGTGCCGGCCTTGGCGGCGAAGGCGACGTCCTCGTGGTTCGTGCGACCGAACAGCTTGAGCAACATGGCGCCACCCACGTTGAATCGTTCCGTCATCGCGTTGCCGAGGTCCGCGTTGCTGTCCATCTGCTCCCGAGTCAAGCCGGCGAGCCGATTGCTGACCAGCCGCGAGCTCAGCATCAAGAGCGGGAACAGCGCCAAACAGGCCAAGGTGACCTGCCAGCTGAGGGCGATCATCGCGATGCCGACCACGACAACAGAGATGGCATTCGACACCGTGCTGGACAAGGCTGAGGTGAATGCTCGCTGTGCCCCGATGACGTCGTTGTTGAGCCGGGAGACCAAGGCTCCCGTCTGAGTTCGGGTGAAGAATGCCAAGGATTGACGCTGCACGTGAGCGAAGACCCGGGTGCGCAGGTCGAAGATCAGCCCCTCGCCGATCCGCGAGGAGAGGTAGCCGGCGCACACGGCCAGGGCCGCGCTCACAACGGCGATGATCGCCATCGCCACCGCCAGGACCACCGCGAGTCTGGTGTCCTGGTTCGGAATTGCCTCGTCGATGACCCTGCGCACTAGAAGCGGGGTCACCACCACCAGACCTGCATCGAGGACCGTTAACAACAGAAAGGCGCTGATCAGGATCCGATGTGGTCGGGCGAACCCCAGTACCCGGCGGACGGTGCCGGGATTGATCCCACTGTCCACCGCGCTTCGATCAGTGCGCAAGTGTCGCCACGTCGAACCGGTTCCTGCCATTCCCGACAAAGTAACTCCGCTCTATGCTCGATCTCGCGCTGCGCTGCCTTGAAGCTATGCGAGGGCAACCAGTTCCGCATAGTCCTCATTCCAGAGGTCTTCGACGCCGTCGGGCAAGATCAGCACCCGGTCGGGTTGCAACGCGGCCACGGCGCCCTCATCATGGGTGACCAACACGATCGCGCCCTGGTAGGCGCGGATTGCGCCCAGCACCTCTTCGCGGGAGGCCGGGTCCAGGTTGTTGGTCGGCTCGTCCAGCAGGAGCACATTGGCCGAGGAGACCACCAGACTCGCCAACGCCAGCCGGGTCTTCTCCCCACCGGACAACACCGCGGCCGGCTTGTCCGCGTCGTCGCCGGAGAACAGGAAGGAGCCGAGCACCGAACGCGCTTCCGTGTCGGTGAGCTGAGGTGCCGCGGACTGCATGTTCTCCAGCACCGTCCGCCCGGTGTCGAGCGTCTCGTGCTCTTGGGCGTAGTAGCCTAACTTCAGCCCGTGACCGGCGTGGACGGCTCCGGTGTCCGGCTTGTCCAAGTCACCGAGAACTCTGAGCAGCGTAGTCTTGCCCGCCCCGTTCAAGCCCAAGATGACCACCCGCGAGCCTCGGTCGATGGCGAGGTCCACGTCGGTGAACACCTCAAGCGAGCCATAGGACTTGGAGAGCTCAGCGGCCGTCAGCGGCGTCTTTCCGCACGGCGCCGGCGCCGGGAACTTGATCCGAGCCACCTTGTCGCCAACACGTTCGGACTCCACGCCCGCCATCAGCCGTTCGGCACGTTTCAGCATGGATTGGGCCGCGGCCGCCTTGGTGGCCTTGGCGCGCATCCGATTGGCCTGGTCCAGCAACGTCGACGCCTTGCGCTCGGCGTTGGATCGCTCGCGTTTACGTCGGCGTTCGTCGGTCTCGCGTTGCGCGAGATATGCCCGCCAGCCCAGGTTGTAGACATCGACCTCCGCCCTATTGGCGTCGAGGTGGAAGACCTTGTTCACGGTGTCTTCGAGCAGTGCCGTGTCGTGGCTGATCACCACGAGGCCACCCTTGTGGTTGGCCAGGAACCCGCGCAGCCAGCCAATGCTGTCCGCATCGAGATGATTGGTGGGTTCGTCCAGCAGCAGCGTGTCCGCCCCGGAGAACAGGATCCGAGCCAGCTCAACTCGACGGCGCTGACCGCCCGACAATGTGTTGAGAGTTTGCCCCAGCACCCGATCGGTGATGCCCAGGCTGTGCGCCAGTTGTGCGGCCTCGGCCTCGGCGGCGTATCCGCCACCGGCGTGCAGCTCGGTCTCGGCCCTGCTGTATCTCCGCATGGCTCGGTCTCTGGTGACCGGGTCGTCGCTGCCCATCTCTTGCTCGGCTGCCCGCATCCGGCGTACCGCGCTGTCGAGGCCGCGCGCGGACAGAACGCGGTCCTTGGCCACCACCGCCGGGTCACCGACGCGCGGATCCTGCGGAAGGTAGCCGACGTCGCCGACTCGCTGGACCGAGCCGCCGGCGGGTAGCGCTTCGCCCGCCAGGATCCGGGTCAGCGTGGTTTTCCCGGCGCCGTTGCGACCGACCAGCCCAATCTTGTCGCCCGGCGCCACCCGGAAATGGACGTTCTGCATCAGTAGTCGGGCACCCGCCCGGACTTCGAGGTGTTGGGCGGTGATCATCAGGGCAGCTAGTCTACGTCGGTCGGACGACAACTCGGTCGCGGTGTCAGCGGACACAGGTAGCTTCGGGCCACGCTAGGTTCGACCAAGCACGTTCGGCATGGCACGTACGGCCAAGGTACGGGTCGACCAAGGTACGTTTCGGAAGGACGCAACGATGCGCTTCAACCCCAAAGCTCGCCTAGACACCAGCCGCACCTCGGACGGCGGTGGCGGTGGCGGTGGAATGGGTGGGGCCCCCATGCGGCTACCAATCCCGGGCGGCACCGCCGGCGGCGGTGGTCTGGGCCTGCTCAGTGTCATCGTGTTCTTCGTGGTGAGCCAGTGTCTGGGCGGAAACCAGGCGACGCAATCGGGCAGCGGCATCGATACCGGCCGGGTCGCCGCCGGGGACACCGCTCGCTACGAGAGTTGCAAGGTGGGTGCCGACGCCACCGCCAACCCCGATTGCGAACGGATCGGTGTGGAGAACTCGCTGTTCGACTTCTGGCAGAACACCCTGCCGGATCAGGACCAAACCCAGTTCGAAGCCGCGCGCCTGCGGACCTTCACCGGCGCCGTCAGCACCGGCTGCGGAAACGCGACCTCCCAGGTCGGCCCGTTCTACTGCCCGGGCGACGCCACCATCTACATGGACACGACCTTCTTCGACGACGTCCTCGAACGCCAGCTGGGCGGTCCCGATGGCGGCTTCGTGCAGGCCTATGTACTGGCGCACGAATACGGCCATCACATCGAGAATCTGCGCGGCACGATGGGCAAGGTCCGCACCCAGCAAGGTCCCCGTTCCGATGCGGTCCGATTGGAGCTGCAGGCTGATTGCTTCGCGGGTATGTGGGCCAATGCGGCCACCCGCACTCAAGACAGCGAGGGCGAAACCCTGATCGCCGAACTGACCGAGGACGACATTCGGCTGGCGCTGGAGGGTGCCGCCGCGGTCGGCGACGATCGGATTCAGCGAAAAACTCAAGGCCAGGTCAACGAAGAGGCGTGGACTCACGGCTCGGCGGAGTCTCGAATGAGGTGGTTCCAGGTTGGCTACACCGAGGGCACCATTGCGGCATGTGATCAGGTGTGGACAGTCAAGACCCCCTAGCCACTGCGGTCCGGGTGCCGACGGAGCGGTTCGTCCGCTGGATCGCCAACTTCGAGACCCGGCACGGCACAACCCAGCTCACGACCGAAGACGGGTGCCTGCGCGGCACCGCACAAAACGGCTCAACCTTCACCGCGCGGCTGCCGTTCGGGGCCGAACGCCACGACGCGGTCGCGGCCACCGACTTCGCAGCGGCGGCGACCCCACCAGCGGACTGGGGCGTGCTGCTGGTCCGCAAGGGTGGCTTCGCGATCGCCCGGCTGCACGGCCGCGTCCTGGTCGAGTCGAAGCTCGGCAGACGTCATGTCCAGGGCCGAACAAAAGCCGGTGGACAGAGCCAACAACGGTTCGCCAGGCGACGCGACAATCAAGCACGAAGGGCCTTCGAAGCAGCTGCCGACCACGCCGCGCGGCTGCTGATCGGATTGGGCCCGGTCGTTCTGGGCGGGGATCGCCAGGCGGTGGCCGAGACGCTTCAGGACTCACGACTGGCTGAGGTGATACCGCTACCGCCCTGGCTTTCCTCAGCCGATCCCCGACGCGAGATCTTGGCTCAGGCGATTCTCGACGCGCAAGCAATCGCCGTCGAGGTCACCAATCGGGCCTAGTCCGTCTGTCAGGATGCTGCTCATGTGGCAACCGGAGCCCGAGTGGCGGCCATTGTCCGGCGGAATGGGTCCCTCCACTGTCGGTGTGTGGCTCGCACCCAGCGGCGGCGGCGACGTCGTGGTCAAGAGGCTTGCGGCTCCAACCATCGGTGACCCGCCAGAACTCAGCGATCCCCGGCACTTCGCCTATTGGCGTAGGGCTAGTGATGCGGCGCTCAGCGGACTTGTGGTGGATGCGCCTGGCTTGCGTTCCCCGCGATTCATCGGCGCCGAGGAAGACGCCGAAGGCATCACCATTCGCTTTGAATGGGTACCTGGCTCCGTAATGAACGGGCTTTTTGTCGCCGCCTGCCTTGGTCGTTTCGCCGGCGCTGAGATTGGCTCCGCGCCGTGGCTGGCCACCAACCAGCTTGCTGATCGCCTAGCGCGAGTTGAGCGCCGAGGCGGCTGGCAGACCCTGGCACGTACCGCGATCGCCGACATTGCGGCCCGGCTGTGGGATCGGCGACACACGTTGATGACGTGCTTGACCAACGGCGTGCATGTGCCCCAGCACGGTGATCCCGTTCCGGCCAACCTGCCTGGCCGGGTCGGCGACGACATCGTGGCCATTGATTGGTCGGGTCTCGGACTCGGACCGGTCGGGGCCGACCTCGGCTACTATGCCTTGTCCGCCAAGGAAAGCTTCGACACGTTGCTCGACGCCTACCTCGCCGGTTTGCCTCGGGGCCTGGCCACCCGAGCTGAGGTGGAACTCGGCGCCCGGATCACGGCGGTCTACACCGTGCTGACGCGAGCCGACTGGGCCCTGTCCCGGGTGGCCGACGGAGAAGGCGCGCTGGCCGGAAAGTTCCGCCACCCAGCGGTAGCGCCCTACCTGCGAGCGATGCAGCGACAGTACCCGCAGATCGAAGCGCTGCTCTAGCCCGACCAAACCCGAAACCCGGCGCGACGCCACAAACCCACTGATTCAGCGATCAGACATTGAAACCGAGAGCGCGCAGCTGGTCGCGGCCGTCCTCGGTGATCTTGTCTGGGCCCCACGGCGGCATCCACACCCAATTGATGGCGACCTGTCCCACCATGCCGTCAAGCGCGCTGTTGGTCTGGTCCTCGATAACGTCAGTTAGCGGACAGGCGGCCGAGGTGAGGGTCATGTCGATCACCGCGTTGCGGTCGGCGTCCAGATGCACTCCGTAGACCAAACCCAGATCAACCACGTTGATGCCCAGCTCGGGGTCGACGACGTCGCGGAGGGCCTCGGTAACTTCCTCCTCGGTGACCGTGTCGACGGGTCCGGCGTGCGGCGCGCTCACATCCACCTCGGGAAGGTCTCCGTGGTCCACGGTGTGGTCAGGCATTCTGGTTCTCCTTTGCGTCGTCGGCGACCGCGGTCGAGGTCGCGTCCTTCCAGGCCATCCAGGGCAACAATGCACACTTCACCCGCGAGGGAAACGTGGCGACCCCGGCGAAGGCGACCCCGTCACCCAGTCGGTCTTCGTCAGGCACCACCGTGCCACGTCCGTGCATCAGTCCCAAGAACTCCCCACACAGCACCATCCCGACGGCCACGGTCCGACCGATCAGCAAGTCTGCCATCACCGAGGCCGACGCCTGGGAGATAGCACAACCCTGCGCGTGGTAGGAAACGTCGGCCATCGTGTCTCCCGGGCCGATCCGTACGCGCATGGTGATCTCGTCGCCGCAGGTCGGATTCACATGGTGCACCTGTGCGTCGAACGGCTCGCGCAGGCCGGCATGCAGCGGATGCCGATAGTGGTCGAGGACAATTTGCTGATATAGCGCGTCAAGGTCCATGCCGTCACCGTGCTGCCACGGTCGATGGCACCCCGAAGTAGGACACCGCGAACTGCAATCCGTCGATGAACGCGTCGATCTCGGCTGGCGTCGTATACAAGTAGGACGACATCCGGGTGGTCGCCTGGACACCGAATCGTTCGTGCGCCGGCTTCGCGCAATGGTGCCCGGCGCGGACCGCAATTCCTCGGGTGTCAAGCACCGTGGCAATGTCGTGCGGGTGCACACCCAGCACTTCGAAAGAAATCGCCCCACCCCGCTGCGCGGCCGTCAGCGGCCCGAGTACTCGCACACCGGGCACGGTGGCCAGACCCGCCAAGGCGTACCCCGTGATGGCCTGCTCGTGGGCGTGGATCGCGTCCAGCCCGACGTAGGACAAGTAGTCGAGCGCGGCAGCCAATCCGACGGCCTCCGCAATCGGCGGCGTACCGGCTTCGAACTTGTACGGCGGTGGAGCATAGGTAGCGCGATCCATGCGGACCGTTTCGATCATCTCCCCGCCGCCGAGGAAGGGCGGTAGCGCGTCCAGAACCTGTCGCCGAGCCCACAACACACCGATCCCGGTGGGACCTACCGCCTTGTGCCCGGTGAACACCACCACGTCGGCGCCACAAGCGACAACATCGACGGGCAACTGAGGCGCCGCTTGGGAGGCATCCACCACCACCAGCGCGCCGACCTCATGAGCGCGCTTGGCGATCTCCGCAACCGGGTTAATCGTGCCGAGCATGTTGGACACCCAGGTCAGCGACACCACTCGGGTCCGTTCGGTGAGCAGCGTATCGATGTTGCTGAGATCGAGGTGACCGTCCTCGGTCAGGCCGAACCACCGTAACCGCGCGCCGGTGCGTTGCGCGAGCAGCTGCCACGGCACGATGTTGGAGTGGTGCTCCATCTCGGTGATCACGACATCGTGATCACCGCCGACCGCGTGGTCGCCGGGCCAGGCCAACGTATGTGCCACCAGGTTGAGCGCCTCGGAAGCATTCTTGGTGAATACGACCTCGTCGCGCGACGGAGCATTGATGAAAGCCGCCACCGTGTCACGCGCGCTTTCGAATGCCGCCGAGGACTCCGCCCCCAGCTGGTGCAAAGCCCGGGCCACATTGGCATTGTGTCGTTCGAAATGATCAACCATTGTGTCGATCACGATCTGCGGCTTCTGGGACGTGTTGGCATTGTCCAGATAGACCAACTGATAGCCGCCGGCCAGCGCTCGAGACAGGATAGGAAAGTCCAGGCGCAACAACTCCAGATCCGGCAGTAGACCGTCCATCGCCCCGTCCTCGCCCGTCGATCCCCGGCTGGCCCTAGACGGCCGCAGCGGCCTTAACGTATCGGTCGTAGCCCTCGGCTTCGAGCTGATCGGCCAGCTCGGGCCCACCGGCCTGGGCGATTCGACCGTCGACGAAGACATGAACCACGTCCGGCTTGATATAGCGCAGGATTCGGGTGTAGTGAGTGATCAACAGCACGCCCTTGTCACCACCGGCCGCGAATCGATTGACGCCCGCGGACACCACCTTGAGCGCGTCAATGTCCAGCCCGGAGTCGGTTTCGTCAAGCACGGCCACCTTAGGGTTGAGCAGTTCCAGTTGCGCGATCTCGTGGCGCTTCTTCTCCCCCCCGGAGAAGCCTTCATTGACACTGCGCTGTGCGAACGAAGGATCAAGGTCAGCCTGCTTGAGCGCAGCGTTCACATCTTTGACCCAGGTCCGCAACTTGGGCGCCTCGCCTTCGATCGCGGTCTTCGCGGTCCGTAGGAAGTTTGCCACAGACACGCCAGGTACCTCGACCGGGTATTGCATCGCCAAAAACAGGCCGGCTCGCGCCCGCTCGTCGACGGTCATCTCTACGACGTCAACGCCGTCGAGTAGAACCTGGCCCGAGGTAACCGCGTACTTCGGGTGGCCGGCGATGGCATAAGCCAGTGTCGACTTCCCGGACCCGTTCGGTCCCATAATGGCGTGGGTCTGGCCGCTGCGGAGGCTCAGACTGACCCCTTTGAGAATCTCCTTTGGGCCGTCTTCGGTGGCGACCGACACGTGCAGATCAATGATTTCCAGGGTGCTCATCTGACTTCGTCCTTAGCTCGGGGTGACATCGTTGAGAGTGGTAGCGGTGTCGACGTAGATGTCGCCGTCGCGGACCTCTACGGGGAACGTGGCGACCGGTTCGGTTGCCGGGAAAGTGGTCGGCTTGCCGGTGCGGAGGTCGAACATCGATCCGTGCAACCAGCACTCAATCTGACAGTCGGCGACCTCACCCTCGCTGAGCGCCACCGATGCGTGCGAGCACATATCCTGCACGGCAAAGTAGTTGTCGCCGTCGCGGGCGATCGCCACCTCGATTTCACCGAGCTTGACCGACCGTGCCCGATCGGCGGCGACTTCGCTGCTCGCGCACGCTCGCTCGAAGCTCATGAGGAACCTGCTAGCACAGTAGTCGCCAATTCCGCCTCCACGGTTTCCAGAAGCTTGACTTCCAACTCCGGTACATCGATCTTGCGGATCAGATCATTGAAGAAGCCGTGCACCACCAAGCGCCGGGCTTCGGCCTCCTCGATGCCTCGCGAGCGAAGATAGAACAGCTGGTTGTCGTCGAAGCGGCCGGTCGCCGAAGCGTGCCCGGCACCCTCGATCTCGCCGGTCTCGATCTCCAGGTTCGGGACCGAATCGGCCTGGCATCCGTCGGTCAGCACGAGGTTACGATTTTCCTCGTAGGTATCGATTCCTTCGGCGATCTTGCGGATCAGCACATTCCCGATCCACACCGCGTGTGCGCCCGCACCTTGCAGGGCCCCTTTGTAGACCACGTTGCTGCGTGTCTTCGGAGCATTGTGATCCACGAAGAGACGGTGCTCGATGTGTTGCCCGGCATCGGCGAAGTAGAGACCCAACAGCTCCACCGATCCCCCTGGTCCGGCGAAGTCGGCAGTCATGTCGTGGCGAACCAGGTCGCCACCGAAAGTCACCGCGACGTGTTTCAGGGTCGCGTCCCGGCCAACCCGTGCGTGCTGGGTGGAGTGGTGCACCGCATCGTCCAACCAGTCCTGCACGGTGACCACGGTCAGGCTGGCGCCGTCACCGACGATGATCTCCACGTTCTCGGCCAGCGTGGCGGATCCGCCGTACTGCAGGACAACTGTGGCCTGGGAGAATGCGCCGATCCGAATGGCCAGATGCGCGGCGACCGGGCCGGCCTCGGTCGCGGTGATCCCGATCATCGCGGCGTCGGCGACCGACGTCTCCGCCGGGATGTCTATCAGATAGACACTGGTGGACGCTGCCCAAGCGCGGGCGCTCACCCGATCCCGAGGGATCAGCCCGGAGGAGCCGCGGACCGAGTCGGCATTCGGGACTGGGCCGGTCGCGAGGACTTCCGGAGCTGCGGCCTCGATGCTCAGCCCGCCACCGGCCAATGGCGCGTCGGCCTGGAGGCCGCGAAGCCGCTTGAGCGGGGTGAATCTCCACACCTCTTCGCGACCGTCCGGGATATCGTGGTCGGCAACCTCGAACGAGCCGGCGGGATGCAGGTGACTCGATACGCCCGACAGGCTCCCGGGAGCCACAGTTTCGACGGCGCCCGCGGCAGCGGGCATTTCAGTAATGGTCATGCTCAGCTTTCTGGTTCTAGAGGAAGGACGTCGGTAGCTCGGGCAGATCGCCGCGCGGCGATCAGCCCACGGCGCCCTCCATCTGAAGCTCGATCAGGCGATTGAGTTCGAGGGCATACTCCATCGGGAGTTCTTTGGCGATGGGCTCGACGAAGCCGCGCACGATCATCGCCATCGCCTCGTCCTGCTCCATGCCACGGCTCATTAGGTAGAACAACTGGTCTTCACTCACCTTCGACACGCTTGCCTCGTGGCCCATGGACACGTCGTCCTCTCGGATGTCGACGTAGGGATAGGTGTCCGAGCGACTGATCTGATCAACCAGCAACGCGTCACACAAGACGTTGGACTTGGCGCCGTGGGCGCCTTCGTTGATCTGGATCAACCCGCGGTAGGAGGTCCGACCGCCGCCACGGGCCACCGACTTGGAGAGAATCGAGGAGGAGGTATTCGGAGCCGCGTGCACCATCTTGGCGCCAGCGTCCTGGTGTTGTCCCGCGCCGGCAAAGGCGATGGAGAGCGTCTCGCCCTTGGCGTGCTCCCCCATCAGGTACACCGCGGGATACTTCATGGTTACCTTGGAGCCGATATTGCCGTCGACCCACTCCATGGTGGCGCCGGCTTCGCATACGGCCCGCTTGGTCACCAGGTTGTAGACGTTGTTCGACCAGTTCTGGATGGTCGTGTACCGGCATCGACCACCCTTCTTGACGATGATCTCGACCACTGCGGAGTGCAGAGAATCCGAGGAGTAGATCGGCGCGGTACAGCCTTCGACGTAGTGCACATAGGCACCTTCGTCGACAATGATCAGAGTCCGCTCGAACTGGCCCATGTTCTCGGTGTTGATTCGGAAGTAGGCCTGTAGCGGGATGTCCACGTGCACACCGGGGGGCACATAGACGAATGATCCACCGGACCACACTGAGGTGTTGAGCGCGGCGAACTTGTTGTCGCCGACCGGGATCACCGTGCTGAAGTACTCCTTGAACAGGTCCGGCTGCTCCCGAAGGGCGGTATCGGTGTCCAAGAAGAGGACACCCTTGGCTTCCAGGTCTTCGCGGATCGAATGGTAGACGACCTCGCTCTCGTACTGCGCGGCCACGCCCGCGACCAGACGTTGCTTCTCGGCTTCCGGGATGCCCAGGCGATCGTAGGTGTTCTTGATGTCCTCGGGGAGGTCCTCCCAGGACTGTGCCTGCTTCTCACTCGAGCGAACGAAGTACTTGATGTTGTCGAAGTTGATCCCGCCAAGGTCGGCACCCCAGGTCGGCATGGGCTTGCGGTCGAACAGTTTCAAACCCTTCAGTCGCAAGTCAAGCATCCAGTCGGGCTCGGACTTCTTCGCCGAGATGTCGCGGACGATGTCCTCGTTGAGGCCGCGCTGCGCCTGCGCTCCGGCGTCGTTCGCGTCGTGCCAACCGAACTCGTAGCGCCCGATGCCCTCTAGCCCGGGGTTGCGTTCGTCGATCGTGGTCATCGGGGTGCTCCGTTCGTTAGCGCTGCGTCGATGTCGCTGCCAATTTCGCAGGTGGTGGTCTGGCTGCCGACGGATACCGGAATGCAGGTGGTGCAGACCCCGTCGCCATGCGCAATAGTGGCCAATCGTTGGACGTGAGTGCCGAGAACCCGGCCAATTGCCTCGGTTTCCGCCTCGCACAGCTGGGGAAACTCGTGTGCAACATGCGAGACCGGGCAGTGTTGTTGGCACAGCTGCGCACCCGCGGGACTTGGTGCGCCGACGCTCGCGCCCCTCGCATCTCGCTCGGCCGAGGCGCCGATGGCCGGTAGGTTGCGGACGCTGGCGGCATAGCCCTCATCGGTAAACACCTTGGCCAACGCTTCGGCCGGAGTCAGGGAAGGGTGTTCGGCCACCACCCGCGCATAGTCCAGCTCGATGAAGGCGACCCGCCGGCGCGCGAACTCGAGGACCGCGGTCTCGCCCTGGGTTTCGGCCAGGAAGCGGAGCGCTTGGGCGGCGAGGTCGTCATACTGCTGGTCGAACCGATCCCGGCCCCGATCGGTGATCTTGAAGTGCTTGGCGGGCCGTCCCCGGCGTCGAGAGCCGTAGACCCGCTGGTCCACCGCGAGCACGGCACCTTCCTCCAGAAGTTGCTCCAAGTGACGGCGTACCGCAGCCGGAGTCAGGGCTAGTCGCCGAGCCAGCTCCGCCGCTGTGGAGGCACCGTTCTCCAGAATCGACCGTGCCACTCGCCCGCGAGTAGAGGCATCCGAACCAGACGCCGAGCCGATTTCCACAACACAATTGTTACGTTATTCGGCAGCCTGGTTCAAGTAAGGTAACCCTCATCCGTGTCGGAGGCTTAGCTCGTCATTACAATCAGCCAGGTGGCCGACGTGATCGACATCGACGATCTCGTCGTAGCCTACGGCGCCAAGACGGCAATTGATCACCTCACGCTGAGGGTCGGCGCTGGTTCCCTGACGGCCTTGGTGGGAGCTAACGGTGCCGGCAAGTCCAGCCTCCTCGAGGTCTGCCAGGGTTCGCGGGCCGCCACCGCGGGGTCGGCCAGAATTTTCGGCCTGGACCCGATCCGGGATCGGCGTTCACTACTCCCACGGGTAGGCGTGCACCTACAACGCGGAGGGGTGTGGAGCGACGCTCGGGCGATCGAGATGCTCCGGCACATCGCGGCGCTACACGCTCACCCGTTGCCGATCGGCAACTTGGTCGAGCGACTCGGCTTAGGCTCGTGCGGCAACACCCCGTACCGCCGGCTATCCGGTGGCCAACAGCAACGCCTTGCACTCGCGATGGCGATAGTCGGCCGACCGGAGTTGCTTCTGGCGGACGAACCCACCGCCGGGATGGACCCGGTCGTCCGCCGAGAGACCTGGCAATTGTTGCGCGAGCTGCACGCAGACGGAGTGACCGTCGTGCTCACCACCCACCACCTCGACGAGGCCGAGAAGTTGGCGGATCCGGTATTCATGCTGGACCGCGGCCGCCTGGTCGCGTCGGGCTCACCGCAGGCGCTTGTCGCCCAGTGGAGCCCGGACGGCGGAACGCTAGAGGACGCCTTCTTCGCGGTGACCGCGACCCGGGAGCGCCAGTGAGCGGGCACTACGCACCGCAACCTGGTGCGGCACCGCCCATGCGCCGGATCTACGCCCAGGCTCGGATGGAAGCCCGGTTGATGGTGCGCAATGGCGAGCAACTCGTGCTCGCTCTGGCCATCCCGTTGGTGACCTTGGTGGCCGGCAGCTTCGCCATCGAGAAGTTCTCGGCCGATTGGTCCAGCCGACCGCTGACCCTCCTGGTGCCCGGTGTGTTCGCGCTGGCGGTGATGTCGACCTCGTTCACTGCCCTGGCGATCGCGACCGGCTTCGAACGGCGTGCCGGCGTGCTTCGCAGACTCGCGGTGTCACCGCTGGCAATCTCGGGCCTGCTGGCCGGCAAAGTCGGCGCCCTCCTCGCCGTGCAGGCATGCCAGGCGGTCGCAATCGGAATCGCGGCGACGGCGATGGGGTGGCGGCCGAGTCTCAGTGGAGTCTGCTTCGCAGCGCTCGTCGCAGTCCTCGGCACCACCGCCTTTGCCGGCCTCGCGCTCACCCTTGCCGGAGCGTTGCGAGCGGAGGCAACCTTGGCCGCCGCAAACCTGGCGCACCTGTTGCTGATGTTCGGCGGCGCCGTGCTCCTGCCACGCACGGCGTACGGCTCGGCCGAGGCCTGGCTCACCTACCTACCGTCGGCCGCGCTCGGCGATGCCATGCGAGCCGCGTTCATCGACGGTCGACTGGCGCCGATTCCCGCGTTGATTCTGGTCGCCTGGTCGCTGCTCGGTGCCGGCCTCGCAGCCCGGTGGTTCCGATGGGACTGACCGTCCGCACCCCGGGAACTCCGGCCACGAAACAACTATTGTTGCCGTTGTCGGTCGCCAATCTGATAGCCAACGCGACCATCATCGTCACGGGCGGGGCTGTCCGGTTGACCGGCTCGGGCCTGGGCTGCCCCACCTGGCCTCGATGTACCGACGACTCCTATGTGCCGCGCGCCGAACTCGGCGTACACGGCGCCATCGAGTTCGGCAATCGATTGCTCACCTTCGTCGTGGTGGCGGTGGCAATCGGCTGTTGGCTCGCCGCATACGATCACCGGCGCCGTACCGGCGTCAAACGGCCGTTCGCCCTAGCCACGCTGATCGCTCTGGGCGTGCCCGCACAGGCGCTCATCGGCGGGCTCTCGGTGCGCAGCGGGCTCAATCCGTGGATTGTGTCGCTGCACCTGATGCTGTCGTTGGCCATGGTTGCCCTATGCGTCACCCTGTTGGCCTGGGCGCGGACCGACTGGTTCCCGGTTACCGCCGGTGCGGCAGGACACCGGAGCTGGGTAGCGGTGGTGTACGTCGTATTGTGGCTCGCCCTCTATCTCGGCACCGTAGTCACTGGTAGCGGTCCGCATGCCGGCGACGTCGATGCGCCCCGCAATGGCCTGGACCCGCAACTGGCATCCGCGGCGCACTCCGGCCTGGTCTATCTGTTAGTCGCGCTGACGTCGGCCGTGCTCTGGCGCGCCTGGAAGGCACACCACCACGGACTGGCGGCGGCCGCGGCAGTGTTGTTGGCGGTCGAAGTAGGCCAGGGGACCATCGGCGTAGTGCAGGTGCTGAGTGGACTACCAGCGTGGTTGGTCGGTGTGCATCTGATCGGAGCGACGCTCACGGTCGCGGCGGCGACTCGACTCGTCCTGGTTTCGGGCACCGGAGCCCCGACCGCAGTGTGCACGAATCGGAAATGACAGACGACGGCAGCCTGAACCCCCGTGAACAGGCAACCGTCGTCTGTCAATAGAGACGTGGCCGAGCAGCGAACGGTTGCCCCCGTTATCGAAACGTTATCCGTTAGGCGATTCGCCCGAGCACCGGATCCACCGCCACCGCGACGAATAACAGGGCAAGGTATAGATTCGACAAGTGGAACAGCCGCATCGGCGCCAGCTCGGCCAGGTCGTCCGAACGGCGGGTTCGACCCCACAGACCGTGCGCCGCAGCCACGAAAACCACGCCCAAGCAGAGCGCGGTGACTAGATAGACGACACCGGCCTCCGCGACCCACCAGTAGCCCACCGAAGTGAGTACCGTAGCCCAGGAGTAGATCACGATCTGCCTTCCCACCACTGACGCCGGCGCCACCGCCGGCAACATGGGCACCGACACGACCGCATAGTCATCGCGATAGCGCAACGCCAGCGCCCAGGTGTGCGGTGGGGTCCAGAAGAACACCACTAGAAACAACACCAGCGGCGGCCAACCGATCTCGCCGGTGACTGCGGTCCAGCCGATCAACGTCGGGAAGCAACCAGCAACCCCACCCCACACGATGTTCTGTGTCGTTCGACGCTTGAGCCAGACCGTGTAGACCACCAGGTAGAAGACCTCGGCCGCGAGGGCCAACATCGCCGAAAGCGGGTTGACCCAGACCCACAGAATGAGCGTGGCGGCGACACCAAGGACCACGCCAAAAGTCACCGCCGCGGGCGCAGAGACGACGTGCCGTGGCAGCGCCCGTCGGCGAGTGCGGCGCATCTGCTCGTCGATGTCACGGTCGTAGACGCAGTTCAGGGCCGAGGCCGAACCCGCGGACAACGCGCCACCGGCCACCGTCGCGATCACCAGGCCGAGTGTTGGGATGCCGCCGGCGGCGGCGAACATCACCGGCACGGTGGTCAGTAGCAATAGTTCGATGACGCGAGGCTTGGTGAGCCCGACGTACGCGGTGACCACATCCCGGACGGTGACGGTCGCCGCGGTGGAGGCTCTAGGCTCAACCAACACGCCGCTCGTGTCCTGGTCAAGATGAGTCACGGCGCAACTCTATCGCCCGGCCTCGCACCGTCCCGGTCGGCCCGGTTAGGCTCAATCCCACCTACTCATTGATAAGGAGACGTGTGAGCACGTCATCGACTGATCTGGACTGGACCGAACTCGACGAACGGGCGGTGGACACCGCCCGGGTCCTCGCCATGGATGCCGTCGACAAGGTTGGCAATGGCCACCCGGGCACCGCCATGAGCCTGGCTCCAGCGGCTTACCTGCTGTTCCAGAAAGTGATGCGGTCCGACCCGAATGATCCGCACTGGCCCGGTCGCGACCGGTTCGTGTTGTCGGCTGGCCATTCGTCGATGACCCTTTACGCTCAACTGTTTCTCGGCGGTTTCGGTCTCGAACTCACCGACCTTCAGTCACTACGAACCTGGGGTTCGCGCACCCCTGGGCACCCGGAGGTCGGACATACCGCCGGCGTGGAGACCACCACCGGCCCGCTGGGTCAGGGCGTTGCCAACGCGGTAGGCATGGCGATGGCGGCCCGGCGGGAGCGGGGTCTGCTCGATCCGGATGCACCGGCCGGCACCAGCGTCTTCGATCATCACGTCTATGCCATCTGCGGAGACGGCGATCTGCAGGAGGGGGTCGCCTCGGAAGCGGCGTCACTCGGCGGCCACCAGGAACTCGGCAACCTCACGGTGATCTACGACCTCAATCGGATCAGCATCGAAGGCGACACCAACATTTCGTTCTCCGAGGACGTGGGCCAGCGATTCGCGGCCTACGGCTGGCACGTCCAGCACGTCAAGTGGACCGAGGATCCGGCCAAGGGTGACCTCTATCACGAGGACGTGCCCGCACTGTACGACGCGATCCAGCGCGCGAGAGTGGTCCATGATCAGCCGAGCCTGATCATCGTGCACACCATCATCGGTTGGCCCGCACCGAAGAAGCAGAACACCTACGCCGCGCACGGCTCGGCGCTCGGCGCGGCGGAGGTCGCCGCCACCAAGGAGCTGATGGGCTTCGACCCCACCAAGGTTTTCGAGGTGACCGCCGAGGTACTCGAACATACGCGAGCGCTGACCACTCGTGGTGCGGCGCAGCACACCGAATGGAATACCCGGTTCGACGCCTGGGCAGCGGGCAACAGCACCGGCAAAGCTCTCTTCGATCGGCTGACAACGCGTACCCTCCCCACCGGCTGGTCCGCCGATCTGCCATTTCTCGGGCCGGCGCCTGGGTCGGCTGACCGGCAGTCTGGTGCCGTCGAGCCGGCCAATATGGCTACTCGTGCTGCTTCGGGCGCGGTCCTTAATGCCATCGGCGTGGCCTTGCCGGAGCTGTGGGGTGGCTCCGCCGATCTGGCCGGCTCGAACAACACCACGATCGAAGGTTCGCCGTCATTCACCCCAGCGCGCTGGCAGACCGCCGACTGGTCAGGCTCACCGTACGGCCGTACCCTGCACTTCGGCATCCGCGAACACGGTATGGGCGCCATAATGAACGGCATCGCGCTGCACGGCGGCACCCGAGTGTACGGCGGTACCTTCCTGGTGTTCTCCGACTACATGCGTCCCGCGGTTCGACTGGCCGCGTTGATGAAGTTGCCGGTGGTCTATGTGTGGACCCATGACGGTATCGGTGTCGGCGAGGACGGGCCGACGCACCAGCCGGTCGAGCATCTGGCCGCGCTACGCGCCATTCCGGGACTTGACGTCGTGCGCCCTGCCGATGCGGCCGAGACCGCGATCTGTTGGCGGACGATCTTGGAGCACACCGACCGCCCGGCAGGCTTGATTCTCAGTCGGCAGAACCTGCCGATGTATCCGCACGGCGCAGACGGTTTCGGTTCGGCCGAGGAAGCGGCCAAGGGCGGGTATGTGTTGTTGGACGCGGAATCGGGCGAACCCGACGTCATTCTGGTCGCCACCGGCTCGGAGGTGGCTATTGCGGTCGATGCGCGAGAGTTGCTCGCCGCGCAGAAGATCTCCGCACGAGTGGTATCACTGCCGTGTCTGGAGTGGTTCAAGGCCCAACCCGAGTCCTACCGGGAACGAGTGCTGCCGGCGTCGGTGCGCGCCCGAGTCAGCGTCGAAGCCGGTGTCGCTCAGGGTTGGCGTGAGCTGGTCGGTGACGCCGGGCGAAGCGTCTCGCTGGAACACTTCGGCGCCTCAGCCGACCAGGCCACCTTGTATCGCGAGTTCGGCATCACCGCTGCGGCGGTCGCCACCGCAGCCCAGGACAGCCTGAAAGGAATATCAGCATGAACACAACTGACCAACTAGGCGACCCGCTGGCGCAGCTAGCCGCACTCGGCGTCTCGGTGTGGCTGGACGATCTCTCCCGGGAACGCCTGGAGACCGGGAATCTCACTGAGTTGGTCGAGCATTCCTCGGTGGTTGGCGTCACCACGAACCCGTCGATCTTCCAGGCGGCCTTGGCTAACGGGTCTCGCTACGACGCACAGTTGCAAACTCTCGCCGCCGAGGGTGCCGATGTGGCGGGCGCGGTTCGCGCCTTGACCACCAGCGATGTGCGCGACGCCTGCGATGTCCTCCGCCCGGTGTTCGACGCCACCGATGGGGTCGACGGCCGAGTCTCCATCGAGGTCTCCCCCGACCTTGCGCACGATACCGCGGCAACCGTGGCCGAAGCGCGCGAACTCTGGGAGGTCGTCGATCGCCCCAACTTGTTCATCAAGATCCCGGCTACGCCAGCCGGTTGCCTGGCCATCTCGGACGTTCTTGCCGAGGGCATTAGCGTCAATGTGACGTTGATCTTCGGCCTCGCGCAATATGCCGAGGTGATGGCCGCGTACGTCGTCGGGCTGGAGAAGGCCGCAGCGGCGGGACGCGACCTGTCCGGCATTCATTCGGTGGCTTCCTTCTTCGTGTCCCGCGTGGATACCGAAATCGACAAGCGGTTGTCGACACTCGGAGCCGACCGGGACCTGTTCGGCAAGGCCGGGGTGGCGAACGCCCGGCTGGCTTTCGAAGCGTATGAGGCCTTCTTCTCGGGCGACCGCTGGGCGCCGCTGGCCGCCGCCGGAGCGCGGCACCAGCGTCCGCTCTGGGCCTCCACCGGGGTAAAGAACCCGGACTACGACGACACGATGTACGTCGTAGACCTCGCCGTCGGCGGAACGGTCAACACCATGCCCGAAGCGACCCTGACAGCTGTCGCCGACCATGCATCAGTACGTGGTGACCAGGTGCGCCCGAACTACGCCCACGCTCGCGACACGATGCAGAAGCTGGCAACCGCGGGGGTCGACTACGACGATGTCATCGCGGTTCTCGGAACGGAAGGGGTAGCCAAGTTCGTCGACGCCTGGCGCACGCTGCTCCGCGCCGTCCAGGCCAGCCTGGACGCGGTCCGAGCGTCATGACCGGAGCACCGGCACCCGACCCCGACACCCCCAGCCCCGACACCCTCGGCTCCGACAGCCAGGTCGCGCCCGATCGAAGGATCGTGGACCACGGGCCGATCGATCCGACCTCGACCGAGGCATGGCGCCGGCTCACGGAGCTAGCGACAGACTTCCGACCCGACCTGCGCGGCTGGTTCGCGACCGACCCCGGTCGGGCCGAAAACCTCACCTTTGACGCGGCCGACCTGCACATCGACTTGTCCAAGAACCTCGTCGATGACGGGGTGCTCGATGCGCTGCTGGGACTGGCTGACGAAGTCGGGCTGCCCGAGCGCCGGGAGGCGATGTTCAACGGCGGGCGGATCAACGTCACCGAGAACCGTGCGGTCCTGCACACCGCGCTCCGACTGCCCGCTGAGGCGGTGTTGGAGGTGGAAGGCCACAATGTCGTCGCCGACGTGCACCAGGTCTTGGATCGCGTTTACACCTTTGCCGACCGAGTGCGTTCGGGCGCCTGGACCGGAGCCACCGGTCAGCGGATCACCACCGTGGTCAACATCGGTATCGGCGGTTCCGACCTGGGACCAGCCATGGTGGTGGACGCGCTCCGGCCGTACGTCCACGAGGACCTGACCTTCCGCTTTATCAGCAACATCGACCCCACCGATGTCGCGACAAAACTGCACGGGCTCGACCCGGCCACCACCTTGTTCATCGTGGCTAGCAAGACGTTCACCACACTGGAGACCCTGACCAATGCGCGACTGTGCCGGGCCTGGCTCCTCGACGGCTTGCGCGCCCGCGGCGCCGGCAATGAGGACGCCACCGCGGTAGCCAAGCACTTCGTAGCGGTGTCGACCGCCCTGGACCGGGTGGCCGAGTTCGGCATCGACCCAGCCAATGCCTTCGGCTTCTGGGACTGGGTCGGCGGACGATATTCGGTCGATTCGGCGATTGGCACCTCCGTGGTGCTGGCCATCGGACCGCAGCGCTTCGCCGAGTTCCTCGGCGGCATGCAGGCTATCGATCAGCACTTCCGCACCACACCGCCGCCGGCCAACGTCGCGATGCTGATGGGCCTGGTCAACGTCTGGTACGTCAACTTCCTCGACGCCCGCACCCACGCCGTGCTGCCGTACGCGCAGCTACTCAGCCGGTTCCCGGCCTATCTCCAGCAACTGACCATGGAGTCCAACGGAAAGTCGGTGCGCTGGGATGGGACCCCGGTGACCACCGAGACCGGAGAGGTGTTCTGGGGTGAACCCGGAACCAACGGTCAGCACGCGTTCTATCAGCTGATCCACCAAGGAACCAGCTTGGTTCCGGCCGACTTCATCGCCTTCGCCAACCCCGAGTATCCCCTGCGCGACGGCGCGGTCGACGTGCACGAGCTGTATCTCGCCAACTTCTTCGCGCAAACCAAGGCGTTGGCCTTCGGAAAGACTGCGGACGAGGTGCGATCCGAAGGTACGGCTGAGGAGATCGTCGGTGCGCGGGTGTTCGCGGGGAATCGACCGACTACCTCGATCATGGCGCCGGAACTCAGCCCATCGGTGCTGGGTCAGCTGATCGCATTGTATGAACACATCACGTTTACCCAGGGGGTGGTGTGGGGCATCGACAGCTTCGACCAGTGGGGGGTGGAGCTTGGCAAGCAGCTGGCTCAGCAGATCGAGCCGGCAGTCGCCGGCGATCCGACGGCCATCGCAGGCCAAGACCCGTCGACCCGTGCCCAGATCGAGTACTACCGATCGCGGCGCCGTCAGTGATCGGCAACCCACTCCGCGATCCACAGGACAGGCGTCTGCCGCGCATCGCCGGACCGTGCGGCTTGGTGCTCTTCGGGGTCACCGGCGACCTGTCACGCAAGAAGATCATGCCGGCCATCTACGACCTCGCCAACCGCGGTCTGCTGCCACCCGGCTTTGCGCTGGTCGGCTTTGCCCGTCGCGATTGGGCAGATCAGGACTTCGCGCAGATCGTGCACGACTCGGTGCGCGACCACGCCCGAACAGAGTTCCGCGAAGAGGTCTGGGCCCAACTCGCCGAGGGATTCCGATTCGTGCCCGGCGACTTTGCCGACGACGACGCCTTTCGTACGCTGCGCAACACCGTCGAGGAATTGGACCTGGCCCGCGGCACCGGCGGGAACCACGCCTTCTACCTGTCTATTCCACCCAAGTTCTTCGGCGACGTCGTCCGACAACTCCACAAGCACGGACTGACCACTGCCGCAGCCACCACTGATGCCGCTGCGCAGTCCTCGGCAGGTGGCCCACTCCATACGCCGCCGGGTGCCCCGCTCGCGCATCAGACCTGGCGCCGAGTAATCGTCGAGAAGCCGTTCGGCCACGACCTGGCATCAGCTCGGGACCTCAACCACACCCTGGCCGAGGTGTTCCCGTCCGGCTCGGTGTTTCGCATCGACCACTACCTCGGCAAGGAGACCGTCCAGAACGTTCTCGCGATGCGTTTTGCGAACGCCATGTTCGAACCGCTGTGGAACGGCAACTATGTCGATCATGTGCAGATCACGATGGCCGAGGACGTCGGCATCGGTGGCCGCGCCGGCTACTACGACGGCATCGGAGCTGCTCGCGACGTGATCCAGAACCACCTCTTGCAGCTGATGGCGTTAGTCGCCATGGAGGAGCCAGCCGCGTTCGACGCCGACAGTTTGCGACAGGAGAAACTCAAGTTGTTGTCGGCGATCCGACTACCCGATCGGCTCGATCTCGGCACCGCGCGAGGACGTTACGTCGCCGGCTGGGCCGGTGGAGTGGCAGTGCCGGGCTACCTCGACGAGGAGGGCATCACGGCATCCTCACGGACCGAGACCTATGCCGCGATCAAGCTCACCGTTGACAACCGACGGTGGGCCGGGGTGCCCTTCTACCTCCGTGCCGGCAAACGACTCGCCCGACGGGTGACCGAGGTGGCGGTGGTGTTCAAACCGGCCGCGCATGTGCCCTTCTCGGCAGCGGCGACTGAAGAACTCACCCACAACGCGTTGGTTATCCGGATCCAACCGGATGAAGGAATGACGTTGCGCTTCGGCTCGAAAGTCCCCGGAACCGCCTTGGAGATTCGTGATGTGAATATGGACTTCGCCTACGGAGGCTCGTTCACCGAGGCCTCACCTGAGGCCTACGAGCGACTCATTCTTGACGTACTGCTGGGCGATCCCCCGCTCTTCCCACGCCACGAGGAGGTGGAAGCGTCCTGGAACATCCTCGACCCCGTCCTCGCCCATTGGGCGCGGAAGGGCGATCCTGAAGACTACTCCGCGGGTGGCTGGGGACCGGCCTCCGCCGATGCCCTGTTGAGTCGCGATGGCCGGGTCTGGCGGCGACCATGATCGAACTGATCGAGACCAATTCCGCGGCGATAGCTGCCGAGTTCGTGCGGGCGCGAACACGCGCTGGCAGCCCGGCTATGGGCATGGTGATGACCCTCATCGTCGTCGTCGACGAAGACTCATCCGCCGAAGCGATGGCGGCGGCCCGCACGGCGTCTCAGGAGCATCCGGCCCGGGTGCTCGGCGTGATCCTAGGTTCCGGTCGTGGTCGATCTCAGGTGGTCGCGCAGGTGGGCATCGGCCAGGGCTGGACCGGGGAGACCGCGTTGATTCGGCTCAGTGGTGAGGTCACCAAGCACCCCGAGTCAGTGGTGCTGCCGTTGCTGCTGCCCGACTCTCCGGTCGCAGTCTGGTGGCCGAGGGACCATCCCCACGATCCGGCTCAGGACGCTTTGGGGCGGCTGGCTCAGCGCCGGATCACCGATTCGGCCTTCGTTTCTCGGGGCAAGCTCGGCGCATTGCATGCGCAATGCGTCGTCTATTCCCCGGGGAACACCGATCTGGCGTGGACCCGGATCACGCCCTGGCGAGCCTTGTTGGCCGCAGCGCTGGACCAGCATCTGGCTCCGGTACGGCACGCCGCGGTCACCGCGGAACGGATCAGCCCGAGCGCCGACCTGTTGGTCGCCTGGTTGGCCGATCGACTCCGGGTGGTGGTCGACCGCAAGGTCTCGGCGGGGCCGGGCATTACCAGAGTGACGTTTGACACTAAGGCTGGGCCGATCACTCTGGCCAGGTCTGACGGACGACTGGCCAGCTTCAGCTCCCCGGGGCAACCAGAGCGACCGGTGGCCTTGACGCGGCGAGATCTCCCGGAACTCCTGGCCGAGGAGCTCCGCCGCCTGGACGAGGACAATATCTATGCGGCGACAACCAAACGCCTGATTCGATTGGCCGACACCCGGTGATCGTCTCCACGGTTGACGTCAGTGCGGATGCGGCGGCGTTGGCGAGCAGCGTAGCCGAGCGATTGTTGTCCCGGCTGGTCGCCGCCCAGGCCGCGGGCCGCCAGCCCCATATCGGATTGACCGGGGGAACCATCGCCGCCCAGGTCTATGCCGAGCTCGCACGGCGTGCACCGCGCGTTGCCGTGGATTGGGTCAATGTGGTCCTCTGGTGGGGCGATGAGCGATTCGTTGCCGAGGCCAGCCCCGACCGCAACGCCGGACAAGCACGCCACGCCTGGTTGAACGCATTGCCGATTCCGCCCGGCAACATCCACCCCATGCCGTCGACCGACACCGCGCGGACACCCGAGCATGGTGCCGAGATCTACAGTGCCGAACTCAGCGCCGGCCTGCTCGGGCCTGACGGCACTGGCGAATTCGAGATCCTGCTTCTCGGTGTCGGTCCTGATGGCCACGTTGCCTCGTTGTTTCCTGGGCACCCACAACTCGAGTGTGCTGACGCGGTTGCCGTCGGGGTGCGCGACTCTCCCAAACCTCCGCCGGAGCGGATCACCCTCACACTTCCCACACTCAATCGGGCTCGAGAGGTCTGGTTCCTCGCCAGCGGACCGGAGAAGGCCGAAGCGGTAGCGCGCGCCCTAACCTCCGCCGACGCGTCACAAACTCCCGCCGACGCGTCACAAACTCCCGCCGGCGCGTCACAAGATTCGGCGGAGGTTGACCAAGGAAAGGTTGACCAAGGAGAGGTTGACCGAACGCTGCCGGCGGCACGAGTGCGCGCAAGAACTCTAACCATGTGGTTTCTCGACCAGTCCGCAGCCAGTCTGCTCCGTCCACCCCCGGGGTGACCGGCGGGCTCGGGCGTACGCCGCTGCCAGCCGAGTCGATGCATCGGCCGATCGACCATAGACACCCTCTTTCGTGAACACCTCCATGGTCCAGGACCGCCGGCTGGCGAGCCAACCACGTCTATGATGGTCGTGTTCGACCTGATCGGGAGTCGAGTGAAACTCGTGCCCGTCATATTCAGCGGCGAACCTGAAGTCCGGCAACGCGATGTCGAGTCGATAGATCGGCTGCTCGTGATCGTCGTTGACCCACCATTGGAGCTCCGGCCGCGGCAGTCCCGCGTCATACCAGTGCAGACGAAGGGCGGACTCTGCGGGCGACTCGGATCTCCCGTCTACGAGTAGCAAGAGACTCCGAAGCTGGACTATCCCGCGGTATCCCTTGAAGCGGTCCAGATCGGCAGCCAGCTTCGCGACCGGCACCCCGATTCGCGCGAAACCGTCGAGCGCGGCGAGTGCGTCGAAACGCCACAGGAGCCTGCCGAGGTCCATGGCGGTGCGGGTTGGGGTCGTTACCTGGACTCCCCCGATAGTCATCACATCAGTGTCCAGCAACTGCCTCGTCCCTCCGACAACGGTGGCTCTTCGAACCCGCGTTCCCCGTCGCTGGTAGATCGATATCGGTGGAATCTGATCATGCGCTGTCCGCGGCAGGATAGGTACGCCGTGAAGCCAGGCGGCGGTCCGATCGGTCACCACCGCCGATTCAGGAGTGACCAGCGCCAGCGACTGGGCGCGCACCTCGATCGTGTCCGGAGTTGCGGCAGAGACAAACACCCCTTGAGTTACGCGGCGAATCGCACGACGGTCCAATAGCTGGCGGATGACCGGCTTTCCCAGGCCCCACCCGCGCGCCTGGGCGATGCTGAACGGCTCGGCTAGAGGGAGGGGTCCATCGCAACCGAGCGGCTCGCCGTGCACTGGTACCCAAGCAGGAAGATTTGGCGTCATGGCCCAAGGATGCGCGCGTCGCAGCGTCAGCGCACTTGCTATCCACAGGCACAAGTAGTCAGTGGCTACTTGGGATACCTGAGTGACATTGCCGGTTGCGTCGGCCGGACCTTGTGACGCGTCGGCCGCACCTTGTGACGCGTCGGCCGGGCCGGGCTAGAAGATGACCTCGCCCGCCTTGCGGCGCGTGCGCAGCGACTGAATGGCCTCATCGAGGATGTCTGCGGCCTCAGCGTCGGAGCGACGCTCCTTCACGTAAGCCAGGTGGGTCTTATAGGGCTCGATCTTGGGCGCCGGCGGCGGATTGGCTGAATCCAGGGAGGCCGGCAGCCCGCACTTGGGGCAGTCCCAGGAATCGGGCGCCTGGGCTTCAACGGAGAAGGTCACCACCGAGCGATGTTCGTGAGCGCAAAAGTAGGTTACCGCCTGCCGAGGGGCCGAATCGCCTCGCTCTGCCTCACCCATCGGGCCGGCGCCAACTCGACTCCCCCGAATCGCACTTCCCCCGCCTGCCACGATGTAGTCCCTTCTTTAGACGCCGCGATAAGCCATGATCAGCCCGAGCGCCACGATGCACGCGAACCAAATGACCCCGATACCAATGGTGAACCGGTCGAGGTTGCGTTCGGCGATGGACGATCCCCCCAGCGAACTGGACATGCCCCCACCGAACATGTCGGACAAGCCGCCCCCACGACCCTTGTGTAACAGCACAAGAAGGATAAGCAAAGAACTCGAAATCACCAATAGGATCGTAAAAAGAAGAATCACAGTGAGCTAGCCTACGTCACCGACGAACCAGTACGGCGAGCTGGTTCATAGAACTGGCATCGCGTAGAAGCGGCAGATCCCGGCGAACTCGTCGGCGTCCAGGCTGGCGCCACCCACCAGCGCACCGTCCACGTCCGCCTTGGCCATGATCCCGGCGATGTTGGCGGCCTTGACCGATCCGCCGTACAGAATGCGTACGCTGTCGGCAGCCAGATCGCCCCAAGTTTCGCGGACGTGCTCGCGGACCGCTGCGCACACCTCCTGAGCATCCTCTGGGGTGGCAACCTCGCCGGTGCCAATGGCCCACACCGGTTCGTAGGCGATCACCAAGCCGGCAACCTGGTCGGCTTCGAAACCAGCGAGTGAGCCCGCCACCTGTGCGAGCGTGTAAGGCACTTGGTCGCCAGCCTGACGAACCGCCAGCCCCTCTCCCACGCACACGATGGGAATCAACCCGCTGGCGGAGGCCCGATGCGCCTTCGCATTGACGATCGCATCGGTCTCGGCGTGATACTCGCGACGCTCGGAGTGACCCACCACCGCATAGGTGCAGCCGAGTTTCGCCAGCATCGCTGCCGACACCTCTCCGGTGTATGCACCACCGTCGTGCACCGAAACGTCCTGTGCGCCGTATCGGACGGCCAGGTGATCTCCGTCAACGCACGTCTGCACCGAACGGAGATCCGTGAACGGCGCGACCACCACCACCTCCGCGTGGGCGAAGTCGTGCTTCTTGTCAGTCAGGATCGTGGCCAGCTTCTGCACGAGCATGACCGCCTCGTGATGGTTCAGGTTCATCTTCCAGTTGCCGGCCATCAGTGGCGTGCGACTCGTCATAGCAGTTCCCCTTGAGGTACGTCGTGTGTTAACACCGAGATCCCGGGCAACTGTTTGCCCTCCAGATACTCCAGGCTGGCCCCGCCGCCGGTGGAGATGTGGCCGAAGTCGGTGTCGGCGAAGCCAAGCGTGCGCACGGCAGCCGCCGAGTCTCCGCCGCCGACCACCGACAGTCCGGCGATCCGGGTCAGCGCCTGAGCAACAACCCGGGTTCCTCCGGCGAACTCGGGAACCTCGAAGACTCCCATCGGGCCGTTCCAGAACACTGTCTTCGCGTCCGCCAGCGCGGCCGCAAAGGCCGCGCTCGACGCCGGACCGATGTCTAGCCCGATGCTGTCGGCACCGATCTCGTCGGCTGCCACCACTGCCGGCGCGGGGGTTCGCTCACCGGCCGGGAAGACCGTGTCGACCACGATGTCACTTGGCAGCACGATCTCGACGCCGGACTCGGCCGCACGGGCAAGGTAGGCCTGGCACGTGGCCACCTGGTCTTCTTCCAGCAGGCTGCGACCCACCTGGTGGCCGCGCGCCTTCAAGAACGTGAAGACCATGCCACCACCGATCAGCAACTTGTCGGCAGTCCCGAGAAGGTTGTCGATGACACCCAGCTTGTCCGACACCTTTGAGCCACCCAACACCACGACATAGGGCCGATGCGGGTCGACGGTGAGCCGCCGAAGCACCTCGACTTCACGGGCCACCAACCCGCCCATCGCCGCGGGTAGCCGCATCGCGATGTCGTAGACCGAGGCCTGCTTGCGGTGCACGACCCCGAAGCCGTCGGAGACGAACGCGTCGGCCAGCGCGGCGAGTTGGTCGGCGAACGCGCCCCGGTCCGCGTCGTCCTTGCTGGTCTCGGCGGCCTGGAATCGAACATTCTCCAGCACCGCGATGCCACCGTCGGCCAAGTCCGCCACCGTGCGCTGCGCACTGTCGCCGACCGTGTCCGTCGCGAACGCGACGGGGCGGCCCACGATCTCGGCCAACCGCGCGGCCACCGGCGCCAAGGTGTATGCCGCGTCCACGGTGCCGCCCGGGCGACCTAGGTGCGCAAGGACTATCACTCGGGCGCCGGCGTCGGCCAATGCAGCAATGGTCGGCGCGCTAGCCCGGATGCGACCGTCGTCGCCGATCACCCGAGCCTGTGCCGGTCCGGTCAACGGCACGTTCAGGTCGGATCGAACGAGCACCCGCTTTCCCTGGACATCACCGAGTGACTCCAGGCCGGTGGCAATCAGAGCGAAGCACCCATCAAGACGGTCAGGTCGGCGAGGCGGTTGGAGTATCCCCACTCGTTGTCATACCACCCGACGACCTTGACCTGGTTCCCGATCACCTTCGTCAGGCCGCTGTCAAAGATGCACGACGCCGGATCGGTCACGATGTCAGAGGACACGATCGGATCCTCGGTGTACTTCAGGAAGCCCTTGAGGGTACCCTCGGCGGCTGCCTTCACAATCGCGTTGACTTCGGCAACGCTGGTTTCCCGGCCGGCTTCGAAGGTGAGGTCGGTGGCCGAACCAGTCGGCACCGGTACGCGCAAGGCGTACCCATCCAGCCGACCCTTGAGATCGGGCAACACCAAACCGATCGCCTTGGCCGCACCGGTCGAGGTGGGGATGATGTTGAGTGCTGCCGCCCGCGCGCGACGCATGTCCTTGTGCGGGCCGTCCAGGAGGTTCTGATCTTGAGTGTAGGCGTGCACCGTGGTCATCAGACCCTTCACGATGCCTAGCTCGTCGTGCAGCGGCTTCGCCATCGGCGCCAGACAGTTGGTGGTGCAGGACGCGTTGGAGACGATGTGGTGCTTGGCTGGGTCATACTCGTCGTGGTTCACCCCCATCACGAAGGTGGCGTCCTCGTTGGACGCGGGTGCCGAGATGATGACCTTCTTCGCACCGCCGGCAAGGTGGGCGGCGGCCTTCGTCGCATCGGTGAAGATACCGGTCGACTCGACGACGATATCGGCGCCGACCTCGGCCCAGGCAATAGCGGCCGGGTCCCGTTCCTCGAACACCCGGATGGTTTGACCACCGACCGTGATCGAGTTCGCGTCGGCGGACACCTCGTCTGCCAGCACACCCAACACCGAGTCGTACTTAAGCAGATGCGCGATGGCCACATTGTCCATCAGGTCGTTGGCCGCGACGATCTCGATGTCGGCGCCGGAAGCCTGCACAGCGCGGAAGAAGTTACGCCCGATGCGGCCGAAGCCGTTGATCCCAACACGTACGGTCACGAGGATGCTCCCTGATTGTCGATTATCTGTCTTCGATTGCTGGTGGGTCGATCCGCTCGCGGCGCCGAACGCTCGTCTCAGCTCGCCCGAAAGCACCCTATCGCGTGATTGGAGCGATCCAATTCCGACGACACTGGGCGGTCAACAGCTGGACCAGAGCCGGTTCCACCCAAGGTTGTGTCTAGGCATCCTCGGACAACATGTCCGGGGTCAGCGATGCCTCGGTGTCCGGAATCCCCAGCTCGTCGGCTTCCTTGTCGGCCATCGCGAGGAGTCGTCGGATCCGACCCGCGATCGCGTCCTTGGTGAGTACCGGATCGTGAAGTTGGCCAAGCTCCTCCAGCGACGCTTGCTTGTGTTGCGTGCGCAGGTTCCCGGCCATCCGGAGGTGATCAGGCACGGCGTCGCCCAGGATCTCCAGCGCGCGTTCAACCCGAGCGCTGGCGGCGACTGCGGCACGCGCGGATCGGCGTAGGTTGGCGTCATCGAAGTTCGCAAGTCGATTGGCGCTTGCCCGCACCTCGCGACGCATCCGCCGCTCTTCCCACGCCATCAGCGACTCATGGGCGCCGAGCCGGGTCAGCAGCGCGCCGATGAGGTCGCCGTCCCGGATCACCACCCGATCCACTCCCCGCACCTCGCGAGCTTTGGACTGGATGCTGAGGCGGCGAGCCACGCCGACCAAGGCAAGTGCGGCCTCCGGTCCCGGGCAGGTGACTTCGAGAGCAGCGGATCGACCAGGTTCGGTGAGCGATCCGTGGGCCAGGAAGGCGCCGCGCCAGGCGGCAACCGCGTCGCAGCCGGCCCCGGACACCACCTGCGGTGGCAGTCCGCGCACCGGGCGGCCTCGCGCATCCACCAGACCCGTCTGCCGGGCCAGGGCATCGCCGTCCTTGCTTACCCGAACCAGGTACCGGGTGCCCTTGCGCAGGCCGTTTCCTTGCACAACCACCACATCGCTGTTGTGGCCGAAAACCTCGGCGATGTCCTTGCGCAGTCGTCGAGCGGCCGCGCCGGTGTCGAGTTCGGCTTCGACGACGATTCGGCCGCTCACCAAGTGCAACCCACCGGCGAACCGCAACAGGGCCGCCACCTCGGCCTTGCGACAACAGGTCTTGGTGATCGGTGTGCTGGCCAGTTCTGCCTTCACCTGCGCCGTCATTGCCATGGGCGGAATCTTCGCATGTTCGTCAAAGACCCATGATCTCGGCATATGCCGCGGCGAGACGCTTGGGGTGGTGACGCGCGGTGCCGTCTGGTCGAGCTACCTCGGCGAGCACCAGGTGGGCACCCAACGCGTCCGCTGCTGCGCGCAGCCGGCCGGGATCGGTGACCGTGCCCGAGTCGCCGAGGACATAGTCGACACTGAGGCCGGGCGCATAGTCGGTCAAGGTGACCAGGTAGTCCTCGGGCCGGTAGTTCGGCGTCTCGCCGTGTTGTGGGGCCAGATTCAACACGACCACCGTGCGCGCCGAGCTTGATTCGATCGCGGTCCGCAGATCCGGCAGGAGCAAGTGAGGCACTACTGAGCTGAACCACGAACCTGGGCCCAAGACCACCCAGTCGGCGCACTCGACGGCCGCCAGGGTATCCGGGCAGGCTCGGGCATGCCCGGGCTCCAAGGCGATGCCCACAATCTGCCCCGGGGTGGTCGCCACCTCGACCTGCCCCGTGACTGTGGTGATCTCGTCCGGGGCATGCGGATCAGCGCCGCGGACCACGGCGCGGATGTCCATCGGCGTGGTCGACATTGGCAAGACTCGCCCGTGGGCATTGAGCAGCCGACCGATCCAGTCCAGTCCGAGTACCGGGTCGGCCAGCAATTCCCACAGCCCGACCAGGAGGACGTTGCCGACCGCGTGTCCCCGCAGCTCCCCCGCGCCGTGCAGTCGATGCTGCAACACCTGCGCCCAGGTGTTGCCCCAGTCGTCGTCTCCGCACAGCGCGGCCAAGGCCATTCGCAGATCTCCGGGCGGCAGTACGTCGAATTCGGCACGCAGGCGCCCGGAGGAACCGCCGTTGTCGGCCACTGTGACGACTGCGGTGAGCTGATGGGTGACCTGGCGCAACGCGGACAACGAAGCGTGCAGACCGTGGCCACCCCCGAAGGCGACCACGTGCCCGGCGTGAGCGGTGACGGCGCTCACTCGCGACCCAGGTCACGATGTTCAGCGCGCACATCCAGCTCCCGCGCTCGCAATCGTTCAGTAATCAACTCAGTCATGGCGACGCTGCGATGTTTGCCGCCGGTACACCCGATCGCCACGGTCATGAACCTCTTGCCTTCGGTCAGGTAGCCGGCGGCGACAACTTCCAGCAACGGCACCCAGCTCGCCAAGAACTCGTGCGCGCCCGGCTGCTCGGTGACGAATCGGGCGACCGCCCGATCGCGGCCGGTCTGATCCCGTAGGCCCGGCTGCCAATAGGGGTTGGGCAGGAATCGCATGTCCGCGACGAAGTCGGAATCGACCGGGATGCCGTACTTGAAGCCGAAGCTCACCACACTGATCTTCAACCGGGTCGAGGTTGCTGTGCCGAAGGCGTCGGCTACTCGTTCGGTGAGTTGATGGACGTTCAGGTTCGAGGTATCGATCACCAGGTCCGCGTTGCCGCGTAGCGTGGCGAGGGCGCGGCGCTCACGGTGCAAGCCGTCGAGTAGCCGGCCTCGGCCCTGAAGTGGATGCGGTCGGCGGGCGGCTTCTTGGCGTCGGACAAGAACGTCGTCGCTCGCCTCCAAGAACAGCAGTGTGGTACGCCGGCCCGGTGGCGCCATGTCGGTGGGTCCCGCTCCCATCGACGAGCGCGCGAGGTCGGCCGGCAGGTCTTCGAAGAAAGATCCGGAACGAATGTCGACGACGACGGCGATCGGATGATCGACGCCGCGACCATCATCCACCAATCGAACCACCTCGGACACCAGGCTGGGCGGTAGGTTGTCGACGACGTAGAACCCCAGGTCTTCCAGCTCTTTGGCGGCGGTGCTCCGGCCGGCCCCGGACATGCCGGTCACCACCACGAGCTCACCGGGTTCGGTCGGCCCGCTCACCTGGTCCACCATCTCACTGGGCCTCCTCAATCTCGCCGGTGGCTGTGTTCACGCTGACCGTGCCGGCTCGATCGTGCGCGGCAAGCGCGGCGAGGACCGTTGCCGCAGTACTCGGGCCGATGCCGGGCACCCGGGCGAGGTCCTCGACGCTCGCCTGACGAAGCTTACGCAGCGACCCGAAGTGGGTGAGCAGAGACTTGCGGCGCACCTCGCCGAGGCCGGGAACCTCGTCCAACAGACTGTCAACCATCGTCTTCGATCGGCGATTGCGGTGGTGCGCGATGGCAAATCGGTGTGCCTCGTCGCGGATTCGCTGAAGCAAGTACAGCCCCTCCGAGGATCGCGGCAGAATCACTGGATCCTCCTGGCCGGGCAGCCAGACCTCTTCCAGCCGCTTTGCCAACCCGCAGAGGGCGATGTCCACGATGCCTAGCTCACTCAGCGCACGCTGAGCCGCCGCCACCTGTGGGACGCCGCCGTCGACCACCACCAGTCCAGGGGCATAGGCGAACTTCCGGGCTCGTCCGGTTTCCGGATCGACGAGGAGGGGGCCGCTTGAGCCCAATGTCGAAAGCCGCGGCCCAGCGATAGGCCCAGCGATAGGCCCAGTGATGGGCGCAGCGGCAGTCGCGCGGGTTGGCGGTCCGTCGCCGTGCCGGATCTGCTCATCCAGTAGCCGCCGAAACCTGCGGGTAATCACCTCGCGCATCGAGGCGACATCATTTTGGCCGTCGACGCCCTTGATGACAAAGCGGCGGTATTCACTTTTGCGGGCCAGACCATCCTCGAAGACAACCATGGACGCAACGACTTCGGTGCCTTGCAAGTTGGACACGTCGAAACACTCGATCCGGAGCGGCGCCTCGTCGAGCCGCAGGGCGTGCTGGATCTCGGCAAGTGCCCGGTTCCGGGTGGTGAGGTCGCTGGCTCGTCTGGTCTTGTGCAGCGCCAGGGACTGGGCGGCGTTGCTGGCCACCGTCTCTACCAACGAGCGCTTGTCTCCGCGCTGTGGCACCCGGACTACCACCTTGCTACCACGCAGATCGCTCAGCAGCTCCTCGACGGTATGGCGATCGGTCGGCAGGTCCGGCACCAGCACTTCGCGCGGGATGTTGTCGGTTTCGGACCCGTACAGCTGAAGCAGGAAGGTCTCGACGAGCTCCGGATTCTCGCCTTCGTCGACTCGGTCGGCGACCCAGCCGCGTTGTCCGCGAATCCGGCCACCACGAACATGAAATACTTGGACGGCCACCTCGAGCGGATCGACCGCGAGCGCGACGACGTCGGCGTCGGTCCCGTCACCGAACACCACCGCCTGCTTCTCCAGCGCTTTGGCAAGTGCGCCGAGGTCGTCTCGTAACCGAGCAGCCCGCTCGTAGTCCTGTTCGGCGGACGCGGCATACATTTGCTTTTCGATCCGCTTCACGAAACCCGTGGTCTGGCCGGCCATGAAGTCACAGAAGTCGTTCACGATCGCCCGATGTTCGGCCGCGCTGACCGAGCCGACGCACGGCGCCGCACACTTGTCGATGTAGCCAAGCAAGCAGGGTCGCCCGACCTGCTGGGCGCGGCGGAACACCCCGTTGGTGCACGAGCGCATCGGAAACACGCGGAGCAGAAGATCGACGGTCTCGCGAATTGCCCAGGCATGGCTGTACGGACCGAAGTATTTGGTGCCGCGCTTCTTGCTACCCCGGCCGACCAGCACCCGCGGGAACTCTTCATCGAGGGTAATGGCTAGCCACGGATACGACTTGTCGTCGCGATACTTGACGTTGAAACGCGGATCGAATTCCTTGATCCAGGTGTATTCCAGCTGGAGTGCCTCGACCTCCGTGCCCACCACGGTCCAGTCGACCGATGCGGCCGTGGTCACCATCTGGGCTGTTCGTTGATGCAGGCCGCTGGCATCTTGAAAGTACGACGACAGCCGGGACCGTAGGTTCTTCGCTTTGCCGACATAGATCACCCGGCCGCGAGCGTCCCGGAATCGATAGACGCCGGGCCGGGTCGGAATAGAGCTGGGCTCGGGCCGGAAGCTCCCGGGGTACCCAGACCCAGACCCAGAGGCAGACACAGAAGCAGCCTACGACGGCCGGCCGACAAGGCCTGACGTCACCAGCTCCACCGACCAGTGGAGCAGACACACAGGCGCACCCACGAGATACCCGTCAGCGGCCGGCATCCGGCCCTGAGCGGCGGGCAACGAGCAGG
>JBOFLH010000289.1:0-1957 GCA_051657765.1 Nocardioides sp.
CGATGTCGGTCTCCGGCGCGGTGGTCAGCCGATGCCAATCCAGCACGGTCTCGAACGGCGACCCTGGCTCGTTGACGAACTTGGTCATCACGTACGGCAACCCCAGATCCCGCCAGTCGCGAACGAGTTCCACGATGGCGGGGACGACGTGAGCGGACTTCGGCGAGACGAATCCGTTCTGAACGTCCACCACCACCAACACGGTCTCAGAGTCCACTGCTGGCGTCTCCTTCGTCATCACGGAGCAACTGGAGTGTCTGATCGAGATGGTCAGTCAGCTCGCTGGTCTTCAAGATCGCCGATCGCATCATGGCCTCCTGAGTACTCTCCCGGGCCCACGCGCCGACAAGCCTGGCCCTGACGCCACTTAACCACCTCCAACCATAATCAGGTTCGACAATCGGGTCTTGACCGTCCGCTACGAGCTGCCGGACGTGGTCGCAGTAGCACCACAGTGCTTGAACCACGGCCTCGAAGGTGATCAGCGAACGCTCCGGGAGGGCGCGATCCGGCGCGATCGGCAGATAGCTCACGCCAGCCCAACTGGCATATCCGATCGAGGTGCCACGGACACCGAAGGCCGCGATGTGATCCACGTCGTACCCTTCGCGGAGGAACGCGGCCTCCACCAACTGAGCGCGCTCGATGTCCTCGGTGTCCGACACCATCGCCGACGGCGTGCACAACAGGCGCATCGCGCTGTGTAGCTGCTCATCGCGCCACATCGGCTCGTCAACGCAAAAGACAGACAACACGTAGGCGGTCTCGATAGCGCTGCCGAGAAGCGACTCGACAGTAGCCGATGTCCACGCCAGTTCCCGTCGATAGGTCTCCACCCGCCACATGGCGACCTCGGCCAACGAAGCCGGCGTCAACTCCTCGACCAGGTGGAACACCAGCGTCCCCCACGGGAAGCCATACACGGTGCACTCACCGAACGGATGCGAGATCTCACGGGTCCAGAACCCGGTCCAATCGCATGTCTCGGCCGTGGAAGACGCCGTCATCCGCGCAATGGCTTCGGGGCCGACGTAGACCGGCGAAAACTTATGGCTGGTCAGCTTGAACCGCGTACTGGCCGCGCCGCTCGGAGTTTCCAGGTCGCCGAAGAGATCCTGTGGGCTGGCACTCAACGCCTCGCAATACAACCGGCGGTAGAACTCGTCGGTGACCTGACTCTGCCCGGTCTCATGCCGATAGATCGCCTTGGCCATCGCCTCCCGACTCGGCGTCGGCTCACCCCACCCACGCCCGATCCGCTCGAACTCGATTGCCAGGCGCTGCCGCCCCCACCCCCGTGCCTTACGGCGGACAAGCAGGTTCTTCCCTTGCGGTTGGGTCGCAATCTCGGACATCGTCAAGTCCCCCTATGTCCACTCTTGTCGTCTGTTGCCGTGAGGCTCGGTCGCGGAGTCTGGACCCATGTCGTTTTCAGAAGCAAGCCTGACAAGCTGCGCCGCTCGGCTCTTGGAGATCCCGAGAAGCGAAGCTAGCTCAGAGAGCGACATGTGCTCGGAGTCGCGGACTCGGAGTGCAGCTGCTGCTCGCATCCGCGACAGTTTCACCGATTCGTCGGTGAGGAACTGCCCGAAGCCACCTGCTCGGCGGAACGCGTCGAGCGGAGACGTGTTCGCCAGCTCGCTGATGGCGGCCCGGACTGCGTCGCGAGCTTTGCCTTCCGGGTCCGTCATGAAAGCAGCGTATCAAGATCCGTGCATACCCCCTACACGGCTCGGCCGTGTCGCAGTTCCAACGAAAGCGCGTCGCCATGTGGTGGCCTGCCCGGTTCGAGTCCGGGTGCGTGCACGAGGCGCACAGAGTGTGTGTCTTCCACACCAGCAGTTGGTGTGGCCCCAACGATGAGAGGTAAGGGGATTTGTTATGAGGTTGCTGGTTGATACCACTGGCAAGACGTTCACGGTGACGAAGGAAGTGGTTGAGAAGACTGATCAGAACG
>JBOFLH010000290.1:0-2481 GCA_051657765.1 Nocardioides sp.
GGCGAGCAACATGGGTAAGCATTTCCATCGTGGTGAAGGATCAGTTCAAACCCGGGGCACCGGTAGCTTGACTCCGTGATCGGCTCCCGCTCAAACTCAGAGTCTGGCAAGTCGCGTGCGGCCCCGGCTGGAACGATAGGGAAACGAGTGATGGGGACGCAATAGGCGGCAGTCCCGAGGTTCTCGATAATTTTGAAAGAGTCGCGGGTCCGGCTTACTGCCATGTTGAGAATCACCGGGATGTGGCTGGCCTTCGACGCGTTGAGAGCATTCTTTATTGTGTCCAACGGTACGTCGTCGGCATGGAACTCATCATAGCTAATGGTCAGGGAGTCAAGACCTGCCTGTCCTAGCTTGTCGAACATCTCACTTGCAGTTGCTGGGGTTCTTGCCCAGTACGCATTACTAACACAGGTTACGCGCTTCCCGGCCTTCGAGACGGTTCGGATGATGTCTAGCGCAAGATTGACTCGCAACAGCGGTTCGCCACCAGTGAGCCCTACCTCTATCACGTCTGGATGATTGACGGCATCGTCAACAATACGCCAGATGGTTTCCTCGTTGAGGCGGCTCTTGGCCCGTGGTGAGCTAGAGACGCAGCAGTGTGCGCATTCCGCATTGCAACGGGCGTCGAAGTTGAGCCCGATGCTCTGCTTTGGTCGGTTAGTCACGGGGGCTCCAGTGATAGGCGTGTTATTGGTGGCAAACGACTGAGATGAGGCACCCCTTCGCCCAGACAGTCGTGTGCTTAACACTTCTTGAAGTTGGCCGGACTAGCCGGAACCGGCAATCCAATTGCCCTTCTTCTTGATGAAGTACCACAGGTCGTCGACGATTGCCAGCTCAGCAACGTCTTCGTCCATTTCAAACTCAGCCAAGAGCGAGCCCTTCTCGGGCGTCTTGACGGAGGAGGCAATGGTGAGATCGTTCATATTATCACCTCCCTTCTTGGAGGGATTCTGCTCTGTGCGAGGGGTGGGTGGGTTCTAACGGTCACTGCACGCGAGGCTTGCAGCGTAGCGTTCGCCGGCTGATTGAAGGCCGTATTGGCGGCGTGGCTGGGCGTTGAGGACAGCGCATGCCTGGTCGTAGTCGGCCTGGCTGTAGTCGCGTAGGTCGGTGCCTTTGGGGAACCAGAAACGTAGCTGGCGGTTGGAGTTCTCGTTCTTTGGACGCTGCCACGGTGCGTGAGGATCACAGAAGTACACGGGCAGTCCCCACCCGCTGGTGAGCACCTCCCAGTGCGCCATCTCCGAGCCTCGGTCCCAGGTCAACGACTCACACATTTCCGCCGGTATGGTCTGCACCCACCGGACCAGTGTGGCGATCACCAGGTCGGCTTGATAGCCGTTCGGCAATGCGTAGACGAGCTGAAAACCCGACGATCGTTCGACCAGCGTCAACGCCGCGGACTGGTTGCGGGCACCGATGATCAAATCCCCCTCCCAATGACCTGGCGCGCCGTTGAGCGCTTCAGCAGGTCGCTCGCTGATCGGCACCACATTCGGCCCCAGCGCTGACGCTCGAGACGATGCGGCGGCCCGTCGCTTCTTGCGTCTGGGTCGGCGGGACCGGAGGCACTCGGTGGCCTTGAGGCCGAGCGTGCCGTCGTAGACGGCCTGGTAGATCGTCTCGGCGCATACCGTCCCAGGGCCGTCCTCGCGGGCGCACAGGGCCGCTGTGGCGACCGGTGAGAACCCTTCGCCCAGCAGCTCGATGACCACGTCGCGAAGCGTGCCCTCGATCGACAGGATCGAGCTCTTCGGGCGGCGCCGACGGGCGGTCGCCGCGTCACCAGCTGTTGACGGCCGGTAGGCGTGACGGCCGCCATTGCGGGCCACTTCGCGTGAGATCGTGGACCGGTGACGATCAAGTTCCCGGGCGACAACGGCGAACGAAACCGCCCGGTCTACTGACAGGCATTCATGGATGAAGTCGCGTTCATCCGCTGTGATCGGATTGCGTGGCAAGCTGTGGGCTCCAGGGGTCGGCGTGCTCGAGTGACCCGGCCATTCTGACCGGACGCGTGCGTTGACCCCTGGAACTCACCGTGCCCCACGGATGGGCAGCGTAATTCACGCCTTGTTCGAACGCAAGCGATTTGCCCAGCAAATTCGTACACAGTGCCGTCCTTGCAGCCCGAAATAGAGCCTTTGCCTGGGCACGGTGCGGGGGAATTCCTAAGGCGATCTGCTCGAATGGTCCGCCGCGGCAGCTGTAGTGGGCTCGACATGTCCACTCGTTAGCTCTGGCCCGGTCATTATTCTCCCGCCAGCGGTCCATTGCAAGGCACAATGTTTCGGCTCGTGCGGTTCCGCGGATCGAGCTTCCCGAAAGGCTGTAAGGAAGCGCCACCTGGGTTCAGTAGGCGGCAGGTAGCCGACATTTACTCCGCCTCTTTCTGGGCTACCTGGCTCGACAACGAGGAGATCCCTCGGGAGATCTACCCCGAAATGCGCGAGCAAGCCATCCGAGCCGACG
>JBOFLH010000291.1:0-23361 GCA_051657765.1 Nocardioides sp.
TTGGGGGGGGGGGGGGGTGCTCCACTGAGATACCTCACCGGACGACACTATGACCAGAGGTGGCCGCTGGGAACCTTGAGCGTGAACGTCGCCGGGTCCTTCCTGCTGGGAGCGTGTACGGCGTGGTCTCTGGACGGCGCCACGTTCGCGCTGATCGGGGCCGGACTCTGCGGCGGACTCACCACCTACTCCACGTTCGCTGTACAAACGGCCGACCGACTGAGCAGCCGCCACAGTCTTCGGGTGGGCGCCGGCTACGCGGCGGTGACCATCGTGGGGTCGCTAGCCGCCTGCGCCGCCGGCTTCGCGATTGCGGCCTGAGACATCAGCGAGAGACTCACCCCACTGTTCGCCGTGGTCTCACGGCAGTGTCTCCTCCGCCGCCGACCGACAAACGGGAACTTGCGGCGTTGCTTACCCGGCCACCGCACACAACGATCGCGCAATTGAACCGAAAGGGTGGACAGCCGACACGAGGCCCAAACCTGGCGGATTTTCCGCTGCGGTTTGGGCCTGCGATGGCGACCCCGACGGGACTCGAACCCGCGACCTCCGCCGTGACAGGGCGGCGCGCTAACCAACTGCGCTACGGGGCCAGAAGTTGTTTTTCCAGCCAATGTGGAGCGGGAGAGACTCTAACTCACCTCGCCGACCCGTTCCCAATCGGGCCGTCTCAACGAGGCAGGCGCCTCGGGTTTTGTGACCTACCTGCCGGTACCGGTCGAGCCAAGCACACCGGCTGGGCAGGCGCCGACACTTCAGGCAGGTCAACGGCGTGCGACGCCCGCCGGTGGCGTCGCTTCGGGACCTATTCGGGACGAATTCCCGGTCGCTTTGGGAGGGTTTGACCGAGCTGACCCGGCTGTCACCCAGGGCGTAGACGTAGGCCTGCAACGTCGCCAGGCCAACCTGTCCAGGTCCCCAGCCTCCGGCGCGGAGATCGACAACTGGGTCATATGCATCCGTTCGACCAGTTCTTGCTGGGCCGTGCCCTGCCCCTCAGGGATCTCACTGCCTCCAGCTGATCCCGGCCGCGTCACCATCGGGGCCGACAACGAGGCACGCGACAGACGCTGCAGTTCTTCCACATGCTAGCGAGTCTCTGACTACGTCGACGCTAGCCGTAGTGATAGCGACAGGCGGCGATGCGCACCTCGTCGCCGGAGATCTTGTACACGAGGCGGTGTTCGTCGGTGATGCGTCGCGACCAATAACCGGCAAAGTCATGCTTCAGCGCCTCGGGCTTGCCGATGCCTTGGGTACCGTTGCGCTTGATGTCGGCGACGAGGACATTGATCCTCTTGAGGATCCTGCGGTCCTGAGCCTGCCACCACAAGTAGTCGTCCCAGGCGTTCTCGTCCCAGACCAGCAGCACCTCAGTCGGTCTCGACCAGGTCGTGAGCATCGCCCCGACCGGCCTCCAGCCGCTCCATGGCGTCGAGGAGTCGGCGGGCGTTTACGGGCGAGCGCATGAGGTACGCGGTTTCCTTCAGCGACTCGTAGTCCTCCAACGAGAGGATGACAACTGGATCGTGACCCGCGCGAGTGATGACGACCTCCTCGCGGTCGGCGATGACGCCGTCGAGCACCTCGGCGTACCGGGCTCGGGACTCGGTATAGCTCATCGTCTTCATCACCCAACCTCCTGTACAGAAAAGCGTACGTCCTGGACGGTGAGTGTGCAACCTCACTGAGCTTGTCACCGGTGATCGGCCATCGGCCTAGGTTCCTGGGTAGATCCGCTGCGACAGGGAGCGCGTCGGCCCCGGTCTGCACTGGCCCCGCGACCCCGGCAGAAGCACCATCCGTACTGATGATCAGCCGCTGAGCTTCGGGACGGATGGCCGGATTCGGCGGCTGGTAGCCGGATCGAGCCGGACACGACCACCGGCGCCACATTGGGGTATCGGGCCTGATCAAGAGCGCGTTTGGGCTGGTGGTGCGGTGGTACCCCCAACGGGATTCGAACCCGTGCTACCGCCGTGAAAGGGCGACGTCCTAGGCCGCTAGACGATGGGGGCCTAGTTGTGATGCCACGCCTCACCGCAATCGCACAACAGTGCACGATGAAGCCTGCCAAGCATAGGGCCGAGCGACGCACTGGCCAAAACCATTGGCCGACCCCGGACGACTCGGCTCGTCGGATCCAGTTTCGCGACCCACCTTCCCCTCAGGTAAGGTTTTGCCGCCCGCACCCCCAGAACGCATTGAGGGCAAAGGCACGGCCAGGTAGCTCAGTTGGTACGAGCGTCCGACTGAAAATCGGAAGGTCGACGGTTCGATCCCGTCCCTGGCCACCAGCAAAAACACTTCCTGACCTGGGAAAACATGGTCTTGAGCAGCAACCCTGGCATGCAGCTGCTGGCGAGGAAGGCGGCCGGATGCGGGTGATTGGTCAGAATCACGGTCAGAAGTTCTCTGACTTCGGCTGGCCCGTCGGCGACCGCCCGCCAGATCCGGAGGAGGTAGCCACGGGGTCTTCAACATGCCGGACGCGGGTCGTGCTCCAGGCTGTCGCTATCGCTCGTTCGCACATATGGATCCCAATGCAACGTGTGGCTAGATACAAGCCGAATGCTGCGCGTGGCGAGAGGGTCGGGAAGCAGGGGCGGCGTCCGAGGTTCGCTTGCGCCATGGGCGTCACCGAGTGGCTCCGGCTCCCCGCATAGGGCTACCACCGCGGTTCGGGAGCTCTTGACCAACGGTTGAGCCCTGCCAGATATGTCAGCTATAGTCGACACATGGTCGAGGTTGTCGCTACCGGCAACTTCGACAAGTGGCTCAGAAACTGAAGGACCGGCAAGGCAAGTTGCGCATCTTGGAGCGCATCGACCGTCTCATTCATGGCAATCCGGGAGATGTGAGACCCGTCGGCCGGGGCGTCTCGGAACTACGACTGACCTACGGCCGGGTTACCGGGTCTACTACCTCCAGGACGGCGACCGCTTGATTCTGTTGCTGTGCGGAGGTGACAAGTCCACTCAACATAAGGACATCGAGAAGGCCCTCCAGCTCGCAGACGAGTGGAGATCGGAGAAGGACGAAGAGCATGACGAAGAGTGAGAAGTACCGACCGTTCGACCCGGCCGACTACCTCGACGGCATCGAGGATGTCGCCGCCTATCTGGAGATCGCTCTCGAAGCCTCCGCAGAGGACCCCACCGCGGTCCCCCGCGCCCTCGGCGTCATCGCCCGCTCGCAGAACATGAGTGAACTCGCCCGCCGGGTGGGCATGAGCCGCGACGGCCTCTACAAGGCTCTCTCCGCGGAAGGCAACCCGACCTGGTCCACCATCCTCAAGGTCACCAACGCCCTCGGCCTACGCTTCGAACTGCACTCCGTCGCCTGACACCGTCGTTGCGGCTCCGAGCTATCACCAGCGGCCGAGTGCGGCGGGATGCGGCTGGTTCGTGTCGAATACGGTCAGAAGCTTGCGGTTGCGAGACACCGCGATCTGCGTTCACGCAGGTCAACGGAGGTGTGAGCCGCGGACGGGTGTCGCTCTGAAAATTGGAAGGTCGACGGTTCGATCCCCCTGGCCACAAAGTTTGGGTTTCTCTGCGCATGTGCACGGAAAACCCCTTCCCTTGGGTCCAATGGCGACAGAAAGTTCCGTCACAGGCTCCACCCCTGGTCTTCCGATCGGGAATCGGAAGGTCACCCGTCCCGAGTTCAGCGGAGCTCGAGGCTATTGCCGGGTCGCGTCGTTCGGGTCCCATGTCGCATTCTCCGCCACCGGCGAGATTGCGGTCGGCTAACTCAACCACCGTGTGAAGAACGGGTTGGAACCGTTCGGGGGGTGGCCGGAGCTGCCACGTCGTCGCCGCTGTGCCCATCGAGCCTGAGTGAGCGGCGCGAAGCCGTCGAGCACGTCGGCTAGCGGCACCAGGCGCCTCGCGGTGCCCGGCGACCTCGCCAAGGGCGTGGTCGAAGCCGTTGGCGATGGTCCGGTGGCGTCGAAACAGGCTCCAGATGTCGCCGAAGGCTGGCCATCGAGTACTCGCTGTGCCGCCGCTTGTGGCGGCGAGAGGTGAAGGACCAGCCACGGTCCCGGGATGCGGCGCGATCCGAACCGCTCGGGCTTGCTGCCAACGCCCTCCCCACCACTAGTCCGGGTGCTTGTTGCGGAGGTAGCGCTCGACTCGATCGGTCGTCCACGTGGGTACGCCGGCTCCGAAAAGTCCTGGCCCTCGGTCCACATCGGGCAGTCCAGCACAAGGGCCGTGGCTAGGATCGGCCAGTCCTCGGATCGCGTGCCTCGATGCGCGAGAAGGCCTCAGCTCGACGGCTCTCGTAGACCTCCTCCGCGACCGGCCGCACGACTCGCCGAAGGGTCTTGAGGAACTCAAGTGCCGCACTCGCAGCCGCATCGTCAAGGTGTCGCTTCGCGATGAGGTCGGGCAGGTACGCATCGGCGTCAGCGTATGCAACATCCGGCGCGAAGAACGACGCACGCTGGGCGTGGTCGTTGATGATCTGGCGGACGCGGCGTCCGAGAACGGCGCGGATCAGAATGTTGGCGTCGAGAACCAGTTGTCGCTCACCAGCCACTACGGCTTCTTGACCCGACGCAGCCTCTTGAAGTCCTCGACTGCGGCGTCAACCTGGGCTTCGTCAAGATCGAGGAGCACATCGAGCTTGGCAGCGGCAGCCCTCAGCGCGGCAACATCTGCTTGCCGGTCACTCTTGATAGGGATGAAGTAGCCAACCGTCTGCCCGTGCCGAGTAACCGCAACAGGAGCTTCGGCGTCGATGTACTCCGCGAGCCCAGCACGGAACTCGCGGATGCCGACCTTTGTCGCAGTCATAACCCCTCCTGCCAATTGTGTATCACTGTGTACATAGTCAGCGTACCAGCGAATTTCTCGAATCAGGCGACCCACAGCCAGCCGTCCCGCTCCTCAAACCGATGACGCGTCAGAGGGCTGCCCGGCCAGCGCTGGCTTCCCCCGTTGACTGCAATCAAGAAGTATCAGCCTTCCCCCGCCTCGCTCCTGAAGAGGTAGGTTCCTGGCCTCCCAAGTCGGCCAGGCGGGGGAAGGATGAGCAATGCAGACCGAGAACACCACCGAGAACGTCCTGCGCTTCCTACAGATCCGTCCCGCGGCGCCGCTCGCGACCCCGAATGGTCCGGTGGGGTCGGGAGAAACCGAGCCGGCGCACCGCGACGAGACGGAGACCAGGTCTGGTCACCAACCCGGCCGCGGCCTGGAACGACCACCACCCGGCAACCCGCCGATCGCCCAGGAACCCGGTGGGCGGGCATCCGCCACTCCGTCCGCGGTTGTCG
The DNA here is from genome assembly GCA_051657765.1 of Nocardioides sp. Taxonomy (GTDB): domain Bacteria; phylum Actinomycetota; class Actinomycetes; order Propionibacteriales; family Nocardioidaceae; genus Nocardioides. The sequence goes on from JBOFLH010000291.1 coordinate 5,291, forward strand.
ACGAGCTGGTCAGGCTCGCCCGCCCGGCATACCTCGATCACGGCCCGGGGGCTGTGCGGTCTGCTGACGGCGGTTACCGACTCAACGCCCGCGGCCGTGCTCAACTCTCCGAACCGGCGACGGCACTCATCACACAGCTGGGCCTGGACCCAGCCGAGGACAGTTTCGACGCATTGATCCTGACCCTTGAGGGCCAGGCCACCGCCACCGTGGCGAGCCAGCCGGGCTTTCCCCCGCCGCCACCGATTCCCACCGAGGACTTGCCCTACCTGCGTGACGTCGGCGTCGCTGATCTCCTGGTCGTCAAGCAGCACCTGAAGTCCTACGAACGCACCGACATCGCTCACGTCGACAACGTGCTGGCCGGCGAGACCAAGTCGCGCACCCACCGACGCCTGGACCGCTCCGAGGAAACGCTCACACTGGAGCGAGAGACTACTCAGGAGAAGCAGAACGAGCTCGAGACAGCCGAGCGGTTCGAACTGAACCGGGAGATGGCGCGCACCGTGCAGCGGGACCAGGAGTTCGGCTTCGGGCTCAGTATCTCCGGGAAATACGGCCCGACGGTCGACTTCGCCAGCAACCTGCAGACAAGCTCGAGCACCTCGACTGAGGAGAGCGTTCGCAGCGCGACCCGCTACACCAAGGACGTCATTGAGCGCTCCCTGGAGCGCGTGGTCGAGCGAGTTCGAGAAGAGCGGGTGCGCAAACTGCTGCACGAGGAGGAGGAGACGAACCTGCACGAACTGACCAACCCGAGCACCCAGCACCGGGCCGGCGTCTACCAGTTCCTCGACAAGGTCTACGAGAGCCAGGTCTTCAACTACGGCATCCGGCAGATGTTCGACTTCATGGTGCCGGAGCCGGCGTCCTACCTGTGGCACCTCGAAGGCTCCCAGGCGGACCTGAACCTGCCCACGCCACCGCCCCGGCTGGACGCCTACGTGCCCGACTTCACCGCCATCGACGACAGCAACTACCCCGGGCTGGCGGCGCGCTTCTCCGCGGAGGGCATCGAGCCGCCCCCTCCGGTGTTCCTTACGGCCGCGGCTTCCATCGTGCACGGCCAGGACGCACCGGACGACGGCGAAGAAGGCCACCCGCGCAGCGTGCTCCAACAGGACCTGACCACTCCGGAGGGTTACGTCCCATTCCGAGCGCTGGTACGACCGCTCGCACTCACCGATGACTCGCTCGCTATCGCCATCACGGTCGGCCACGTCCAGTTCGTCTGGATTCCCGGCAGCGGTCAGGTCGACGTGGGCGAAGGACACCAGATCGGTGCCGAGCCCCTCGACCTTTTCCTACTCGCCGACAGCACCGTCTACGAACCGCAAAGCAAGTTACCGGTGCACGCGGTGGCCTTCGAAACCAACTCCTACTCGCTGGCTGTCGAGGTGGTCTTCTTGCGCTCGTCCGAGGCCTACCAGCGCTGGCAGATCAAGACCTACGATCGGCTGGCGGCGGCGTACGCCGATCTCCAGGCCAAGTACGAGGCCACCGTCGCCGATCTCAAGGCCGCGGCACAGGCGGAGAAGGCCAACACCACCACCCGGTTCGGCGCCCCGCCGTCGCAGAACCTCAAGACGATCAAGGCGGAGCTCAAGAAGCACTGCATCTCGATCGTGACTCGGCAGCGATACGAAGGCTTCGACGCGGTCCAAGACGGTGACCCGCCGTACTTCGACTTCGAAGAAGCAGCCGCGCTCGGCTCCTTCACCCGCTTCTTCGAGCAGGCCTTCGAGTGGGACCAGCTGCAATACGTCTGCTACCCCTACTTCTGGAGCCGGGGCGACCGATGGGCCAACCGGTTCCTGCGTCAAGACGTGGACCCGTCTTTCCTGGAGTTCCTACAAGCGGGCGCGGCTCGAGTCGTCGTCCCCGCCCGCCCGGGCTTCGAACGCGCCCTGTCGTACTACCTTGAGACACTGAAGATCTGGAACGACGAAGGCGAACCTACCGTAGAGGATCCGCAGTATCTGCCCATCGTCACCGAGATCGAGGAACGCACCGGGGCCCCTCAGGGCGAGATTCCGGTAGGCGACCCCTGGCTCACCCGGGTTCCCACGCCGCTGGCGATCGTACGCCGCGAGGAGACGTTGCCGCAGTGGCAGCGCACCGATCCGGGGAGCTGGGACTGGGAAGAGGCCTGAGGTCGCGACATGGGCGATCCCGGATCAGGCGTTGACCCCACCCTGGAGAACCAGACGTACATCGTCGACCCGGCGTACTTCAGTGATGACGACCAAACGGTTGCGCAGGTGTGGCTGCTCGCCGATCGGATCCGAGCCCTGCTCGGCCAGACCACCCACAGCTCGACCGATCGCGCCGAGCTGGCGGCGGCCGTGGGTCGACAACTCCGCACCGCCGTCCTCTACCGGCTGATCGCCACGCTGAACAAGGCAACCGGTAAGGGCGGGCTCACCGTCTACGCCCTGCTGTTTCCGGGTCAGGCCCGCGACAACACCGGGGTGAAGGACCTCAACGACAACGTGCTCGGCTACACCCTGCATCAACAATTCATTGCCCGGCGGCAAGAGGAAATCCGGCGGTTGTTCCCACCCCGGTTCGTGGTGGTGGGTCAGGACTACAAGACCGCGCTGTTCCTCACCCAGGAGCAGGCCCGAGCCGACTACGACAAGCGACTACGTGAGCTGGACAAGGCGCTCCGCCAAGTCTTGCTCACCGAGTTCCTCCCCAAGTCGAAGAAGGAGGGAGCACGCAAACTCCAACGAGTCTTGGAGAAGGACAAGAACTATCGATTCGACATCTACTACGGAACCGACACCCTGGCGTCCGGCTCACCCACCAGCGACGTGGTGCTCACGGTGTTCATACTGCTGACGCAAGCCCTGAAAGGCGCCGCGATCGCGCGCTACATCTCGAAGGGCAGATCCCTCAGAACCAGCAAGGCCAAGAAGTTTCGCAAGTCCGCGAAGCCGGACCGGAAGTTCGACGAAAGGGGCAAAGGCTTTACCCAATCAGACTTCGCGAGCGTCGCCGGCACCGCGGCCGCGATCAAGGCCTTCGTGACCACACCGCTGGGGAACCAGCCAGACCTGATCGACTACAACAGCATCTATGTCGACACGGTCTGGACGGTGGCCTTCCTCGTACGACAAAGCGTCGCGAACCGGGACGTGATCCGCGACATCCGCAAGGGGAGGCTGGAAACTCCACCGCGGCCGAACATCAAGTTCGTGGTCGGCGTCCAGCGAGAACTCCTCGAACTCTGGGTCATGCTCGTCAACGTCATCGACTTCATCAAGGACTTTCTGGTCACCGAGATGTCCCTGGAGGTCCGGCAACAGCACGACCTCGCGATGCGGGTTCTCGACGAGTTGGCGGACCCGGCCAAGCAGATCGACATACGCCAAGCCACTGAGATGCTCACCCGGGACTTGCGCCAACAAGAGATCGCTGTGCTCGGCGCTACCTCGGAGTTCACGTTCTTCGCCGTCGCGGCCGACCACGCGGAACGGATCTTCTTCATGATGGACGTCCGTGACGTCGGCGTGGAGACCGCGCTGCTTTATGACGCGACGACCAACCGAATCCTCGACCAGCGCCTCAGCGGACGCCGACTGTTGGAGGCAACGGTGCAAGCGACGGAGCCGATCAACCACATGCAACGGTTCACCTACCTTTTCGTTACCCAGGTCTTCGGTCGTTACCACGCGTTGCTGAAACACAGCACAGCGGTACGGCGCACCGATGGGTCTTTGGAAGCGGCGCGCGCTTTCCGGAAGGCGAGCAGTCAGCTGGGTGCGTTCGAGGACGACGTGCAGATACTGCTCGGTGGCGACGAGGTGATCGTGGCGTGTCATCCACGCTTCGCTGCCTATGTCCACAACATCGTCGAAGAGCTCGCCGCCACCTTCTTGGGCCCCGGACGCGGGCGCGTGATGGCCACCAGATGGGGGGTCGCCTTTTCGCAAGCTGGCGGGCCCGATCGCAAGCAGCACCAACTCGCGCACGACCAGGCCATGCGGTTGGCCGACGAGTCCCACGGCCTGCTCAAGGATCTGGAGCGGCGCCAACGCCGAATGGAGCGGCTGATCCAAATGCTGGAAGACAATCCGAAGAAGGAACAGGATGCGCCTAAGTTCCAAGGTCAGCTCGATCAATTGAAGCTGCCCAGGCACTTCGTGCGGACCAGTCACGGCAACCCCTCGACGCTGCCGGCGAAGCGGCTCCTACCGCTGATCGCGGCGCTCCGGGAAGGGCGCGTGCCCACGCGAGACGGTCGGCTCGTCGAACTAGTCGACTTCCAGGGCAAGGTCGTGGACCACCAGGATCTGACCAGGCGAGCCGATACTCTTGAGGAGACGATCCGCAAGAAGGTTGGACGAGACAACGTCCGCGTCGAGAATCCGCCCATGGTCAAGATCCCGCTGCCAAAGCCCGGGAAAGACGAGGACGACGACACCTAACGCGCGACGTGGCCACCGCCCGGGGTGCCGTGGCGGCGCCCCTTGAGCACTTGATACGTGGCCACCGAGGGCCGTAGCCGACTGGATCAAGTGCGTGCCCAGATGTGCCCGGCCGCCGCAGCGAACACCTGTCTCAGCGGCCGCTCTTCGCCGTGCGGTGGAGCGGCAGGGTGGTGCAACGAAACGAACCCGGGAGACGCGTGATCTCGGAGTAGTCCAGCAAGATCGGGCTGACACCGTTGTTGCGTAGCTCACTTGCCAGCCGCTCCGCGCGGGTATCCATCACCACGGCGCCGTTCCCGATGCCGAACGTGTTGATGTGAATCGCCCGAGTTTCCTCGGGGGTCGCGTCGATCAACCGGTAGTTTTGCTCCAGCCACTTCAGACTCTTCTCCTCGAAACTGTGCCGCGAGATCACCGCGAGTTCCGGCGACACGAGATTGAACTTCGTGTCCAAATGGATCACGCCGGGCGAATTGAAGCGCAACGGCACAACGTCACGTGCGCTACCTGCCCGGGCCAGCGCCGAGGTCAAAGACGCGACACCGACCTCGTTCGTGGCCTCGCCCAGGCCGACCAGAACGCGACCGGGCGCGAGCATTACGTCGCCGCCCTCAATGGTGCCGGCGTCGAGCCTGATGACCTTGGAGAACCGCGCGAGCCACGGTTCCATGGCGACTACTTCAGGCTGGCGGGCACGAGTACCCATGCGCGCGACGAAGAACGTGTCGTCAATCGCGAAGCCGACGTCGCGGGTGTAATGTGCGCCCGAATAGCGGATCGGCGGCTCGAGGATCACGCGCACACCGTGCGCTTCGAGAGTGTTCTTGAACTCGAGTTGCTGCGCCAACGCTCGATGCCATTTGTAGGGCACAAAACGGTTGTGCCGTAGCTGCCTCCGGATGCTGGGTTCGCGCAGGGGCCGCCAGGACTTGAGCAGCTGCATGGGAGCCACGAGCCGCATCAGTACGGTCTGCAGCACATCGGTTTCCGACGGAACGAAGATGTCGATCTGGTGATCAGTTGGGTGGCTCATTGTCTATCGTCCTCCTTGGGAATAGGCGTGGGCGTGAGTTGCGGCTCGACCTAGGGCTGCGGGCGGCGATGGGCAGGTAACGCGAAGTGGCCGGGCGCGGGACTCGCTGGCCGTCCTCCACACGGCCCCAGAGCGCTTCGGTCCGCTTGGCCTCATCCCTCGCCCGGCGGAATCTGGGTGTCGTGGCTGTCCACTCCGCCCCTGGCCGGTAGCAGGAAGAAGGCGGCGATCGCGACGGCTGCCATCACGACGCCGGCGATGCCGACGGTCAGATCGAAGCCGGCCACGAACGCGCCAATAGCGGCGTCGTACAGGCGCGCACCGATCACACCGCCCAGGTCCTCGGCAACCGCCGCCGCCCCGGCTAGCGACTCCCGCGCCGCGGACATTGCGCCTTGCCGGACGCCGGGAACAGGTTGCAGTTCAGCCGCGTACCTGGCGGTCATCACACTGCCCAGTACGGCGACGCCGAGCGCGCCGCCCAGTTCGTATCCGGTCTCCTGGATCGCGGCCGCACCGCCGGCGCGTTCGGCCGGTGCGGTGCTCATGATCGTCTGGGAGGCCGCAGTCATGGCGACCGTCGCGCCCAGTCCGAGAAGGACCAGCGCTGCGGCGATCAGAAGGTAAGGACTATCGACGCGAACGCCGGCGAGCAGCCCGAAACCCGCCGCGACCGCCGTGAAACCGAATCCGACCACCATCCGCGAGCCGAATCGAGTCACCAGAGCGCCGATCGCGGGGGCGGCGAGCAGGCTCGCGATCGTCGCCGGCGACAGAAGCAGCCCTGCCTTCATCGGTGAGTACCCCAACACCAGCTGGAAGTGCTGAGTGAGAAAGAACATCATCGCGAACAGCCCGAACAACGCGAGCACGACGCACCCGACCGCCGCCGCGAACCCGCGGTTGCCGAACAGCGTCAGGTCCAGCAGTGGTTCGGCCAGGCGAGACTGGCGGCGGACGAACCCGGTGAGCAGAGCCACCGCGGAGCCAGCCGCGGCCACCGCCTCGACGGTGATTCCATCGCTGCCGACAGTCTTGACCGCGTACAACAGCGCGACCATCCCCACCAGTGACAAGACTGCGCTGGTCGGATCCCAACTGCGGGCCCGCGACGCCCGAGACTCTGGCAGCAGCCACGCGCCCAGCACAACCGCAACCACCATTACCGGGACGTTGATCAGGAACGCCGAGCCCCACCAGAAGTGCTCCAGCAGCACCCCCCCGATCACCGGACCCACAGCCGCCCCGCCCGCACCGACCGCGCCCCAGATGCCGATCGCCAACGACAACTCTCTGCGATCGGTGAACACCGCCCGGATGATCGACAGCGTCGCCGGCATGATCATCGCACCGCCGACACCGAGAGCGGCCCTGGATGCGATCAGCGCCGCCGTGCTCGGAGCGAAGGCAGTGGCCGCCGACGCGGCCCCGAACACCACGAAGCCGGCCAGCAGCAGACGCTTGCGGCCGAACCGGTCGCCCAAGGTCCCGGTAGTCACCAGCAGCCCTGCCAGCACCAGCGAATAGACGTCGACGATCCACAACAGCCCCGCCGCGGATGGTGCGAGGTCGGCGGCCAGCGACGGCAGCGCGACGTTGAGGATGGTGGCGTCCAACGCGACCAGCAGCAGGCTCCCGCACAACACGGCGAGCACCAGCCACCGATTCTGGCCCGGCGGCTTTGCTACCGAGTGACCCGCGAACGGCGACGTAGCGATCGGCATATCAGCAGCGCGGCCGTTCACTGCCCGCACCGACCCAGCCCGTTCAAGGTGGAGTCGATCAGGGTGTCCACGGCGTCCCGGGGAGCCAGGACTCCGTCGACCACGGCCTCGTGCGCGGTGACTACCGACAGACCAACAAAGTACGCCATCCAACGCGGCGATAAATCCTGGCGTAGTGTCCCCTCATCCTGGCCACGCCGGATCAGTCCGACCAGGTGATCCTCCAGCTCGGCCACGCCCTTGGCCAACCGTGGCACGGTGCCGATCATCGGCTCGTTGACCGCGATCACCCAGAAGTGGGCGATCGGGATCAGCCCTTCCGCCAGCCGTCGCAGCGCTTCAGGAACCGTGCCCTCGCCGGTCCGGGCCCCACGGAAAACGTCGAGCGCCCGCTCACACGCCCGTTCGATGATCGCCTCGACCAGCACTTCCCTGCTCGGGAACGCTCGGTGCAGCGTAGCGCGGCTGACGCCGGTTGCCGCCGCCACCTCACCCATCGATGCCGACCGATCACGCGACAACAGCCGGGCACCCGCCTCGATGATTGAGTCTCCTGTGGCTCTCATATTGGTCCGCCTCTCATTTGAGACAGCAATGTATCAGATGATACTAATTTGTCGCAAAGAGGGTACGCGCTGCTGCCTCGCCAACCTCGGCCAGCGGCCGGCGACCACCCGGCAAAGGGCGGCGCGCCACCGGCTGTTGGGCCACCCTCCCTGCCTGGAGTTCCAACACCACGAACCTCCCGCATGTTGCACCCAAATCGCGCAGAGCGCCGGCGGTACGCAGTCGCTGCGGAGGTGGCGGACCATCGGGACGGATATCTCGTGTGCGGGCTGATCGGCCGAGTCTGGCCTCAGCAGGTCAGGGTTGCGCTGGGGATCCCGCGTGCACTCAGAGGAAGGGGCGCAACGAATCGGCCGCGTCTGCTGGGACCTTCGCGGAAACTCCCTCGCAGATCGCATGCAATCGCCACCGCGCACTGCCACGCAGGAGCTTCGCCAGCACGATGCCGGTCTGCGGCACACCGCCGGTGAGGTTCACCTGCGCCAGCTCGACCTGCTCCTCATCCACCAGCCGGCAATACGCGCGGTTGATCCACTCCAGCGTGTGCCCTTGATAGCTGGTGACCAGGAACACGATCGTGTCGATCACCGGATGGACGCGGGCGAGGTCGACGGTGATCACCTCGTCATCACCCTCACCCCGGCCGGAGCGATTGTCGCCCAGGTGCACCACCGCCCCGTCCCGGGTCGCCAGGTTGTTGAAGACCGCCAGGTCCATCAACTGGCCGCGCGAGTATGCCATCGCCGAAGCGTCCAGGTCGATCTCTGGGGCACCCGTGCCGACGAAGCCCGCGTTCGGTGCACTGTCCCAGCCGATACCGATGCTCAGCCGAGTCAACGGACTCCCCTGGATGTCGGGCAATTCGAACTCGTGGCCCTTGGTCAGCTCGATCACGCTGATACTCCGTCCTGTGCAGGCTCGAACCTACCGGACAACGCAACCAGACGGCAGCCGTCTACGCCCATTCACTGGTTCGTGCCACGCGTAACCCGCGTGCCCTGCACCTGGTTGCATGCACGCTGTTCAGCACACGTCCGTTCCGCCTGGTAGAACGCGGATCGCTTGCCTGATCTAGACGGTCGGCACGGCGGCCATCAGCGCGCCGGCCAATCGCCAGGGCTCAGCAAGCAGCGTGAAGTGGTCGCCGCCTTCCACCTCCATGGTGCGAAACGGGCCACTAGCCACCCCCGCCCACTCTTGTGCTTGCGTCGCGGTGCAGCCGAGGTCGTGCGATCCATACAACGCCAGCAACGGTGCGCGCACTAGAGCCCGCGGACGCATGTCGTGTGACTCAACCAGACGCAGATCGGCGCGCAACGCGGCCAGCAGGATGGCGCGGAGTTCCGGGTCCGCGTAGGCGTCGCCGCGATCGGGGTCATCCAGCGGCCCCGCACCGAGCTGGTCAAGGTGCGCTAGGAGCTGGCTATCGGTCAGCTCAGCCAACAGGCTGCCGCTGGTGTCCTGCGGCGCGGCACTCCCGCTGACGGCCAGCAACGCGACGCCCACGCCGGCCTGCTCCAGTTCGTGGGCCACCTCATGCGCGATCACGGCACCCATGCTGTGCCCATAGATGACGACCGGAACCGCCGGGGACAGCGCGGTGACCTCCAGCGTGATCTCGTGCACCATGTGCCTAATGCTTGGCCTCGGGAGCTCGGCCACCCGGTTCTCCCGCCCGGGGTAACACGCCACAAACCCATCCACGCCGGCCGGCAACCAGTCGGCAAGCGGACGGTAAGGAGTTGTCCCCGAGCCGGCATGCGGCAGGCACACGACGCGCACCCAGGTGCCGGCTTCCGCACCGACCGACGATCGCAACGGACGGAGCCAGGTCCCCGCGGAGTTCATCGCCACCACCTCATGGGGCGACTCCCCGAATGAAGTCGGCCGCCAACCGAATCGCGTGCTGACCTTCGGGCAGAATCGGGTGGTACCACTGCCACACGTGAAAGAGGTGTGGCCACTCTTGCAACACGGCCACACCGCCGCCGGCCCGTACCTTCCGGACCAGCGTCCGGGCCTCGTCGAGAAGGATCTCGCGGCCGCCGACCTGGACCAGTATCGGGGGCAGCCCGGTGAGGTCCGCGAAGACCGGCGATACCTCCGGGTGCCTGAGGTCGGCCGTACCGGCGTACCGCACCGCCATGCTCGCGAGGTCATTGGTCTCGAGCACCGGGTCCTGGGTAGCCAGCAGACGATGACTCTCCGCGGTGCAGGTCAGATCCACCCACGGCGACATGGCGACCAGCCCGGCCGGCGCGGCGAGACCACGCTCGCGCAGCGCGACGGCGACCGCGATCGCAAGACCGGCCCCCGCGGAGTCGCCGGCCAGAACCACCGGACCGGGGCCGGCGATCGCCCGCACCGACTCGACCGCGGCTACCGCGTCGACCAGCGCCGCCGGAAACGGATCCTCCGGCGCCCGGCGGTAGTCGAGAACGAAGCAGGCAGCGTCTGCCTGCTCGGCGAGAAAGTCTGCCAGATGTAGATGGGACCGGGCCGACCCCAAGCAGTATGAGCCGCCGTGCAGATAGACGACAACCGGCCGAACTCCGCGGATCGGCCGAGTCCAGATACCAGCCGGCACCTCGGTCCTGACCCGGTCCGGGCCGAACGCAGCCGCACCGAGGTCGTTTGCCGCCTGTTCATAGGACTTCCGGCGTTCGGCGATGGACATCTGCCGGCTCGTCGCCGCTCGGGACAACATTTCCGCAACCAACGTTGCTTCGGCCGATCCGGGCGCGGAAACCACCAGGTCGGCTGCCCCTGGATCAGCCGGCCGCGGCAACTCCGGGCCGACCCGGTCCGGTATCGAGTTAACGCCCGCCTCGGTCATCAGCTTGCCGCCGAACGCTGATTTCCGCTTGCTGCTGGGCGCGAACGCAAGGCGGCACTGGCCTCGCGAACGGTCAACAGCTTGCCTGGTGGGCCGTCCTCGGTACGCAGCCGGCGCTGCCAGAAGCCGATGTCGCGCCAGTCGCCTAGCTTGAACCCGGCATCGACCAGGTGGCCGACCTGTCGGTAGCCGAAGGTCTCGTGAAATCCGGTGCTGCCCGGATTGGGCAACTGGATCACCGCCAGCACCGTACGGAACCCCTGCGCCTCGAGAATGGCAAGCAAGCGCTCGTACAGGGCGCGGCCGATGCCACCGCGCCGCAGCCCGTTGCGCACATACACGGTGCTTTCGACAGTCCAGTCATAGGCGTGGCGCGCCTTCCAGGCGTTTCCGTAGGCGACACCAGCGACCGCACCGCCGATGTCGGCGACCAGCCACGGATATCGCTCGCGCGACCCGCGAAAGTCGGCGATCCACTCGTCCGGCGCTTGCGGCTCGGTTCGGAAGTTCACCGGCGTGGTCAGAATGTAGTGATTGATGATGTCGCACACTGGGACAAAGTCAGCCTCTCGCGCCTCCCGCACCTGCACCCGGCCGACCGACCCATCTATGCCAGTGCTGCTCGACTCGGTCACCGCGGGTCTTCTCGAAGCTGAACGACGGCAGCGGTCAGGCCCGCAATCGTGGGATGTTCGAAGAACGTCAGCAACGCAAGTGGCACCTCGAGTTCAGCACGAACACGCGAGACCACCCGCACCGCTGAAATCGAGGTTCCGCCCGCGGCAAAGAAGTCCTCGTCGGGTGACACCTGGTCGATGCAGAGAATCTCGCACCAGATCCGAGTGATCTGGGCGGCAAGCGGATCACCGGGCGGATCGAGCACCTGGTCGATGACAGGGTCCGTCCGCCGACAGGTCGCCGCGACCGATGCCGTACCCACATCGTCGGCATCGTGCGCGCCGTTCGACAGCGCCGAGAGCGCCTGACGATCAACTTTGCCGTTGGCCGTGCGCGGCAGCATGGGGACGACGCGGAACTCAGCCGGCACGAACGCCTCGGGAAGCCGAGACAGCAGAAAGCGACGCAGCTCGGACTCCGCCGGAACCCTGCCCGTGGCCACGACGTGCGCGACCAGCTCGACTGGATCTCGCGAACCGCTCGCCACCACGGCGCATTCGGCGACCCGCGGGTGGCTCGCCAACGCCGCTTCGGTCTCGGTGGGCGAAACTCGGTAGCCGCGCACCTTCACCACGGTGTCACTTCGGCCGGCGTGCACGAAGGTCCCGTTGGGCAACTGGCGAGCCAGGTCGCCGGTTGGGAACTCACCGGTCACCGGCGAGGTGAGGTCGATGGGACCACGCGGAGTCCATTCCTTTGGACGCACCGACTCGGCCCGGATCACTACCCGGCCGGTCTCACCGACGGCGACCGGCCGGCCCAGCTCGTCGGTAAGGTCGATCTGGATACCTCGCGCCGGCGTGCCCACCGGCACCACCTCGGGCAACGGGGCGGAGGCGGGCAGCTGCCACAGGCAGGCCAACCCGGTCTCCGTCGAGTTGAGGCCCGAAGCAAGCTCAGCCATCGGGAACATCGCCCGGGCGGAAACCAGGTCCGCCAAGTGCACCGCCTCGCCGCCGAGATAGACCGTCCGCACCTGATCGACGCTACCGTGCCCAGTCGCCGCGACGGGCCGCAGGAATGACGGGAAACCGTAGACCCCGGTGACGCCATGGTCGGCCAGTCGCCGGAGCAAACTCTCCGGGCCGTGCACCCGAAAGGCGTGAGGCACCATGCCGGCGCCACGCAGCAGCGGGACATAAACATTGGAGATGGCCTGCACAAACCCGTCTGCCGTCAACAGCGTCCACCGATCGCCCGGGACCACCCCCAACGGGTCGTGACGCCGCACGTTGTCCCACATGTCCACTCGATTGTGCAGCACCAGTTTGGGTCGTCCGGTGGATCCCGAGGTCACGAGCACCGACGCCGGCGCATCCGGCGCGACACCGGGCCACCGGTCCGGGGCGTCTCCATCCGGGTCCGGCGAGTTCGCGTCGACAACGAGCATCTCTGGCCGGGACGCGCTGACGGCCGCCGCCTCCGGCCCGTCGCTGATCACCAGACCCGGCGCCAGCATGGCCAACAGCGCGTGAATGCGCTGCCGGGGCTGGTTCGGGTTAACCGCGCAGAAGAACCTCCCGGCGCGCAATACACCCAATTGAGCCGCGAGCATCGTGACCGGATCGCGCACCAGCAGCGCAACCGGTGCCGACGAGTCAGCCGCACCGGGGCGCACCACCGCAGCCAGCGCCGCCGCGCGTCGGTCGAGCTCGGCAAAGCTGGTAGTCCGGTCGTCCTCGATAATCACCGGACGATCGGCGCTGTGGTCGAGCACCCGCGCGAACGCCGAACTCACCGGGCAGGTGTCGAATAGACCTGGCGACCGCACGCCCGCCGCCGCTTGAGGCGCCCCGATCACGACGAGGCCTCGGTGGCGAACACGGCGGCCGCTTCCGCGGCTATGGGCGCGAGCTCATCCCAGGAGATGCCGGAAACCCGGCCGTCGTCGTACTGCTGCTGCACCCACCCGTGTACGGCACCTACCACCGGGTGCCCCTTGTCGTAGGCTCGGCCGAAGTGTTGTTGGATCAAGAAGACCACTCCCGCCTTGCCCGAATCTTTGGTGAGCGCCACCTCGTAGTTTCGGTCGAGGAGCTTGCGCGAGTCGAACGGCAGGTACATCGGCCAGAACTTGTTGAGCCCGTCGGCGTGGATGCCGGCCCGGGTGACGAAGGCATCGCTGCCGAACAGCGGGTACTTGGCGGCGGGGCCTACCCCGATCTCCTCGTACATCGCAACCAGGTCGTTGACCACCCTCAAGTCGGGGGCGTTGCCCGGCCAATACCCCATCCCCAGCAGGTGTACCGCGATGGCTTCCAGCGGGGCGTTGCCGGTGCGTTCGCCGGTCCCCAGCGTGGTGCCACTAATCACCCCGCAACCGGCTCGGATGGCAGCCAGGCTGTTCGCAACCGCCAGCGCGGTGTCATTGTGCGCGTGCATTTCGATCTGCTCGGGCTCGAAACCCAATTCGCGCAGCAGACGAATCCAACGCGGCACACTTCTCGGCAAAGCGACGTCGTCGAAGGGCAGGCCGATACCCATCGTGTCGCACACCCGCACCCGCGGAGCAAGCTCCACGGGATAGGCAGAGGCCACCTTCAACACTGCCTCCATGAAGGACTGGACAAAACCTTCGGGCGCCCGTGTGGTGTCCTCCAGGTGTACGCGGGGCCGAATCCCGTGATCCAGGGCCATCGTGACCGCGTCGAGGTACGCACGGGCGGCGGCCGATCGGCCGCCCGGGGCGAACTTGTGGAAGGTGTGGTAGTCGGAGGCCGACGAGAGCAGGCCGGTCTCGATCACGCCCAACTTCTGGACCCGTTGCACGTCAGCCAAGGTCGCTCGGATCCAGGTGGTGGGTTCGATCGGCGCACCGCTGGCAAACCGCTCCAGGGCGTAGCCCAACGCGGCTCGGTCGGATTCGGCGTAGACGAAGAACTCGGCTTGCCGAATCGCCCCGGAGCTGCCGGTGATCCGGCACAGAATGTCGTACACCCACTTCGAGCGTTCGAAGTTGAGCGGTAGGCCGCCTTGTTGACCGTCTCGGTGGCTGGTCTCGGAGAACCAGACATTGTCCGGGAGGCCCGGCGTGCGGGAGTCCTGCCAGGCCCATTGTGGAAAGCCGTCTCGCGGGAAGACGCCGGCAAAGTAGTCGGGTTTCTCGGTCGTGCTGGCTGTTTCGTCTTCGGCGTTGACCATCATGTACCCCTTCTAGTTGTGTGCTGGCCCGTTGGTGTGGTCTGGTCGGCGCCCGCGCTTCAGCCGACAGCTACCGGAGCGGGCCGGTAGCGAGCGGGTTGAATCGGGAGGTCCGCACAGAAGTCGACAAACGCCTTCGTGGCCGCCGCGGTGTCGACCGGCCGGCCGGAAATCGGATCTTCGGCGACGAGGCCGGCCGTCAGCGGCCTGGCCAGCCGCAACAGCTGCACCACCTGGTCGCGGCTCATCCCCTTGGACAGCAGATAGGGGACCCCCCAGAAGTCCAGTCCGGTGACCGGCATCCAGGCGGCGGCGCGAACGTTGTGGAACACCCGGTCGGCCGCGTCGAGGGCTTGCGCGGAATTCATCGTCGCGTGTGACCAGGTATGACCCGCCCCGTTCAGGCCCAGGCTGCCAGCGCGGGCGTGGACCGGTGTGTTGTCGAGGTAATACCAGTGATTGACCGTGAAGGTGTCCGGCCCGGTGTCTTCGATGAACCGGATCGTGTTGTCGACCGTCTGCTCGGTTTCGCCCGGAAATCCGATCACGAACGACGCGTGCGTGAAGATTCCTCGCTCCCGCAACTGTTCGATCCCGAACCGGTAGTCCGCCGTCGTCGCTCGCTTGTCCATGGAAGCCAGGACACTGTCGTCTCCGGACTCGATGCCGAGTAGGACGCCGCGACACCCGGAGTCGTACATCAGGTCGTACATCTCGCGGGTGCGGGCATGGCCGCAGCGAAAGTAGGAGAACCACTCGATGCCGAAGTCGCGCCGCACCAACATGCGACACAGCTCCTTGAACCGACGGGTCGGCACGTTGAAGGTGTCGTCGATGAAGGTCACTCGCCGAACCCCCAGCCGAGCCAGCTCCTCCAGCTCCTGCTCCACCATCTCCAGATTGGCGAGGGTAAGTGCACCGGCGCGCGACGGATAGTCGCAGAACGCACAGGCAAAGGCGCAGCTTCGCGCGGTTCGCGTCGACACGCTGTCGCCGACCACCTCGCGCGGGAACTGCGACCAGCGCACGCGATGACGGTCGATGTCATTGACCTCCGGGCGTCGACTCGACAACCGCCAGCCGGTAGCGGAGCGGGTCAACACATTGGGCACATCGGCTGGGCTCTGGCCATCGGACACCGCTCGGGCTACCGCCACCAAAGTCGCCTCGCCCTGGGATTCCCAGACGTAGATGTCGGCACCGATCCGATCCAGGACGCGGTCCAGCGCCGGTCCGGCGTACGCCCGACACAGGTTGTCCACCAGCGGACCGCCGACCACCACCGGGACGTCGGGCCGTTCGGTGTGCAGGAACCGAACCACCTCCACCGCCGGAGCCGGTGTCATATAGAAGGTGGTGGTCACCGCGACCAGCAACGGATCCCCAGCCAGCAACCGGGCCAGGTCCGGGCGTTCATAGGTGAAACTGTTGACGTGCACACTCGGCAATCCGTGGTCGGCGAGGAAGCTTGTCAGGTAGAGGGTGCCAAGGCTGGGCAGCTCCCACACGGTGTAGTCACCGTCGTCGTGACCAGCCGCGCGACGAGCATGGGACAGGGCATCGAGGTAGGTGTACCCGCGCCCCTCGAGAGCTACCGTCGAGCGCAGCAAGCTACGCAACGGCGGTGGCAGTTCGGTCGGGTCCGGCTCAGTAAGTGGCGCCACCGGCGCCCCCGACGTCTCGGTTTCATGATGGCCTACGACAACGACGTACTTCATGGTGCCCTACCCCCGGATGTAGTGGATGGCGTGGTACTTCGATCCTCGATAAGTCGAGCGAGCGTTCGAAGGTCCGATCTGAGAACCTCAGCCACGGTGATGTGAGCCTGGGCCGCGCGGCGGAGGGTCGCGCAGACCCGGGTGGCGTCCAGCGAGTCGCCACCGGCCGCGACAAAGCTGGTCCGGCGGCCGACCGGGACTCCACCCAGCACCTCGGACCACACCTGGGCAACCAGGGATTCGGCGCCGTCCCAAGGCGAGCCCGTGTCCCGCATCGGGCCCCTGGGTAGCTGCCCGGCAATCCGGGATGCGGCGACCCGGTCGAGTTCTCCGTCAACTTGCCGTGGCACCACTTGCACCAGGTGCACTACGGCAGGTGCCAGGTGCGCCGCCGCCGTCGCGACCACGTGCTCGGCCAAACCGGCTTGGACCTCGACCTCATCCAGGTCCGGCAACGCGGAGACGACTAGCGCCACGAGTTCCGGGTCGCCGTCACGACCGCTGCGGGTGGTCACCACCACGTCGGTCACTAGATCGCTTTGCCGGAGCACGTTTTCCACCTCTCCCGGCTCGATCCGGTAGCCGCGAACCTTGATCTGGTGGTCGATCCGACCCAGGAACATCACGGCGCCATCGGAACGCTGACGCGCACGATCACCGGTGCGGTAGAGGCGCTCGCCAGGCCGGCGCGGGTGGGCGCGAAACGCGGTGGCGGTCTCCTCGGGCCGTCCGAGATAGCCAACGGCCAGCGGCGACCCCGCCACCACCAACTCGCCCGGTTCCCCCGGCGGCACCGGGTTGAGGTCGTCGTCGACGATCTCCAACTCGGCACCGGCCACTGGATATCCGATGGGGACACCGTCGGAGTAGGGCCCAGGTCCACATACGTTGTGCGCCACGTCGATGGTCACCTCGGTCGGCCCATAGGCGTTCACCAAGGTGATCGGCCACCGGGCCAGTGCTCGATGCGCCAGATCCGGGCGCAAGACGCCGCCACCGCAGAAGACGAGCCGGAGGTCGCCAAGATCCGCCGAACTCGGCTCGTCAACCAGTGCGGTCAGCAGCGCCGGCACTACGTCCAGCACGCTGACCCGATGCCGCCGGATGGTGGCGACCAGTTCGACGACATCGGCCTCCGCCGGCGCGATGACGACCCGGGCGCCGACCGTGAGCGGCCATAGGATCTCCAGCAAGGACGGGTCGAAGTCGAGTGCGGTGTGGTGCAGCACGCCGTCCGACTCAGCCAGCGGATAGGTGGCTGCCCCCCAGCGAAGTCGTTGGGCTAGTGGTCGGTGTGTGTTGAGCACCGGTTTGGGTGCGCCGGTTGATCCGGAAGTGAACATCACATAGGCCGGATCGTCGCCGCCACCGTCGCGATCGTCGTCGGCCGGGCGGCGGATGTCGGCACCGCTACCGTCCTGGTGCACCCGGATCGTCGTGACGCCCGGCAGGTCAAGGTCCGGCAGGTCAAGGTCCGGGAGATCAGGGCCGGCCACGATAACGTCGACCCCGGCGGCCTCCGCGCGCTCGACGGCGTGGCGAGTGGACAACCGCGGCGTCAATGGGACCAATGCGGCCCCCGCGGCAAGGACGCCGACCACGGCGATCACCTCCGCGATTGATCTCTCACACCGAATGCCCACCCGGTCACCAGGCTGCACTCCGGCCAACCGAAGGGCCCGAGCCACAGCACGGCTGCCGGCCGCCAATTCGGCATAGGTCGTCCGGGTCGCGCCCGCCTCCACCGCGATGGCACCCGGGGTGCGCCTGCAGGCCGCCATAACGAGCTGATCCACTCGATCCTCGGCGACCGATTCGACGTATCGAGTCGAATCGGCGAGCAGGTCGCGCACCCGCCGGTCCGGATCTGCCGGGCCGAGCCGCAGTAGGGTGTCGACCGCGTCCGCCAGCGCCTCGGCGGTAGCCGGCAGCACCGTG
>JBOFLH010000292.1:0-1028 GCA_051657765.1 Nocardioides sp.
CCGGCAAACGACTGGTCGAGACCGCGTCACCTCGCTGGTGCTCAGCATCCACGCGAAGACCGATCGGCCACTCGGCTTCGACCAGGTCGTCGAGTTCGTCGGCGCACGGGTGACCCGCGACCAGGTACGCGCTGCCAGCGCGCAACTGTGCCGCGAGGGAGACCTCGACCGGATCAGGTCGGGTGTCTACCAGTGGTCCGAAGGTGTGCGGTCCCGCCCGCATCGACCACACCCACCAAGCCGTCTACGCCCACCGCGGACCCGGCGCCGCAGCAAGCGCTGCCGACACCGACCAACCCCACCGTGACAGAACTGTTCGATCAACTATTCCCATCCGGCGTCCGCATGACCGCAGAACTCCTCGCCGACTACGAACGCTGGGCCGAACTGACCCAGAAACTTGCCCAACACGCACAAGCGTCATGAGCTTCACCCAGCAAGCCCACATGAGCGCGCGACGCGGGACCCAGCCAGGACGTAACTCCAACGACCCCCTGGTCAGATGACCGGTGATTCAGCTGAATCACCCACCACCACCGAGCCAACCCCAGATCTTGATGATGTCGACCACCAGACGCGCCGTGTTGACGCCAAGAGCTATCCGATCCAGCCGACGCTTCAGCCTGGGATCTGGCGGTGGCTCTGATCCATTGGGCTCTCGCTTGTCATCGCACATGCCCCCTAGGTGTGCGGCTGCCCGGAGACTTCTCCCCGCTCGGTCCCTCCAGGCCGTTGCCCAGCATTGGTCGATATGGGCCTCCAGGCGGCCACCGCACCGAGTAGATCGAGACTTCTGACGGGCCGTTCGATCTGGTTGTATCGCTACGCGAACAAGCGTTACACCATGTGGGACGCCACTAGTCGCCGCTTGACGAGGCAGCCGCCACTCAGAGACCGTTGCCCTGTGCACAACGGCCTTATCGTATTCACGGACGCGTGAGCTGACAGACAGCTTCCGCGTCCACCCTCCGTCGCCTCCGGGCTCGGGGGGTTTTTTCATTTCCAGTCCAACTAGCGAGCCAGGAAGG
>JBOFLH010000293.1:0-3860 GCA_051657765.1 Nocardioides sp.
GCCGGCCGCGCGACGTAGGTCGGCGGCAGCGACCATGCCGCGCAACCGGCGTTGGGCATCGAGGGTCAACCGGCGGGCGACGCCGCTGATGCCGAGCGCGGGCGCGTCGAGGTGGCCGGCACTGTCCACCGACAACCGCCACCGGGCGCCCGGCGTCTCTCCGACACAGATCACCGAGACGGAGGTCCGTCCGGATCTGGTGAGGTCGGAGATCCGCTTGATCTGGGCGGCACTGGGCGGGCCGGAGAGGAACGCGACCATCGGCTCGCACGCCGCGACCGCACCGCGTTGTCGACCTTGCAGGACCCCCTGCACCCCAAGTCGAGCCAACACCTCGGCCTGGCCCGACTGGTCCTGGCCGACTCGGTCCAGGACTTCGTCCAGATCGTCGGCGGCGTGGGTGCGACCAGAACCGGCGTCGACGAAGTGCTCACCGAAGCCCACCATGAACACCCGCACCGAATCGGACCAGGGGTGGGTAGCCAGGTCAACCGCCATCGCGGTGGCCAGGTCCCTGGCGACCGCACTGTTACCCACCAGCCCGATCACGCCCGGCGCGGTCTCCAGATCGACCAGTACGTCAAAGCTCTCGCGTGCCGCGACACACACCAGGGATGGGTAGGGTGCCGAGGTGGCCGGCATCGACTCGGTGCCGTGCAGATCGAACGCGTCTTTGGTGAGAGTCCAAGCCCGCTGGTTCTCCGATACCGTCCATGGCGCGGCCGGGGCCGGCACCACCCCGGCCAGGTGCAGCACCAGCCGCTCGTCATTCAGGTAGGCGAATCGGACCTCCGGCAACGACTGGCCGGCGTTCCGGCACTGTTCGGCCAGGGTTCGCAGGGCTTGGTCGAGGAAGTCCGCCCGCCCGGACGCAGCGGCGCCGGCGAGTTGCTCGGCCAGCGGATCCGGCGCTCCGAAGGGACCGTTGCGAGCTGTGATCGCCCGCACCAGACCGGCCAGAATCAGCCCGCCGCCGACCAGCAAACTACCCAGCGGCGAGTCGGCGGGCCGCGCCGCCGACAGGTCGGTCGGGGGGGTCGCGGAGTCGGCGTACCGATTGATCCTGGTCGCGGATGCCGGGGCCTGGTGGGCACCGTGGTTCTCCTGGTTCGGGTCGCCGATCCGGCGTGATGCGCCGGCCGCGCGCGGCGACTGATCGATGTGGTGGTCATGAACGGGTTCGACGTCCGGGCCGCTGGCGTCGGGCGGAAGATACAACTGCCAGCCGGGATGAATCAGGTCGACATCGGCGAAACGGCGCCCGTCCGGCATCGTTCGGTCACGATTGAGGTCGTAGATCTCGCGATATCTGAGTGGATCTCCCAGGGTACGCTGGGCGATGTCCCACACCGTGTCGTGATGCCGGCCTTGTGGTGGCCGGACCGTGGTGAGCAACTTGGCGGCCCGGTGCGGCGCTTCGGCGCGGTCACGCTGCGCACCGGTCGCGGTCGGAGCGGTCGGAGTGGTCGGGCCGGGCCGGTGGTTCGCCGACGGGGCGGGCACCGAGGCGGCGCTACTCGGCCCGGCTTCGTCCTGCCCGAGAGCCTGCATGCCGTGCGCCAGGCTGGCACCGCCGCTGAGGAGCAGGATCCCGGAGATCAGCTGGCGAGCGAGTAGCTGCGAGCCCCCGCCGGTCACGACCCGGCCCGGAAGCGCGCCGCGGACCAGCGCCCGCCATTCAGTCAGGAAACAGACCACGAAGTGCGCCCACACCATCCACAGCACCACCGCGAACGCCTGGATCACCAGCCAGGGCGTCACCGGCGCGGTCAGCCACTGCCGCGACGGCGCTTCGGCCGGCAGGGGATTGCCGACGAACAGCGCCAAGGCAATCGGCACCCCCAGCAACAGGACCGCGGCGCCCAGGAGCGCGAGCACACCCAGGAGCGGTCGGCGCGGGCTGTCCTCAAGCCGAGGAAGGTGATCTGGCGGCGTCACGCGGGTTCTGGTTGTGTTCATCGGGTCCCCTAGTTGACGACCAGCGCTTGGATTTCGGTCACCGGAATGGTGGTGATCTGGGACTTGTCGAACGTATTGAATCGCTGCCAGGTCGCGCCCGCATCGGCCGAGACGTCAACAATCCAGTGCGCGGTGATCCAGACCGGAAACATGTTGTCTGATTGGTCCGCCGATGAACGCGGATACCGGTACCAGCATCCGGGTGCGGTGTCCGGTAGGTCCCCTGGCCGAGCCCGATAGCCGGTCCCAGCACACCGAAGGGTGTCACCGATGCCCCGCCCCAGCGGATTCACCTTGATCGAGGCGACCCGGGCGCGAAGGGTGACCGAGCCGGCACGGACCGTGCGTTGCCCGGCGGTGCCGTTGAAGAAGGACACCCAGGCACCGACCCGGGGCCGAGCCATCGGCGACACCGCGGCGATCGGCGGCGGGATGCCGTCCAACGCGGCCGCGAAGTCCAACAACGCGGACTGATTGGCGGTCAAGGTGACCACCTCGTCACCGTCGCCCACCGCCACCACGCCTACTTCGAACTCCGGGCTGAACCGATTCGGTTTTTTGCTGATGCCGCTGACACAGCGCCGCCAAAACCACCTGGTGCCCGCATCGTTGACGACATTCATGGCGGTGAGTTCGACGGGAGTCAGCGGATCATGCCAGCACGTCGGCACTGGGTCCTTGCGCAGGATCTTGGCGACGTTGATGACGCCACTTTTGCCGCTGACGCAGGACAGGCCGAGGAAGGTCGGCGATGACACCACCGAGCAATCGGCAACCTGACCCACACTGGTGGAACCAGTGTCCTCGCCGCCACTGGTGCCGCCGCCCTGGGGCAAACCAGTCGCCTGATCCTCCCCGTGTCCGTCGATATCCGCGACGACCGGGGTTGCCGTGCCCAGAATCACGACCGCGGCAATCAGAACGCCCGGGACCCATCGCCAATGAATCACCAGCCGAGCCCTTTCACAGGAACCGAATCACAGTCGGTCGAACTCACCAGCAGATCGTTGACTCGCCACTTCCCGGCCTGCCTCATCAGAACGAAGTCCAACGACTTGATGCGGCGCTTTTCGGCTGGCAGCTTGGTAGATCGTTTCAGCCCCCACCCACCGGCCCACAAACAGGTCCGTACGGTGGCTTGCCTGCCGTCAACTAACACCCGAACCGGAGTGAACGGAATCGGTCCCGGGTAATAGAGCCCGATCTCGTCCTTGATCGTGTCGGGCATCGCCGTTCGTCCGTATGAGGTCATGAGGCGACGGGCCTGTTTCAACTGAGCGTCTCGGGCGTTGATCGCTCGAGCTGCTACGCGGGCGAAGGTTCTCGCGGCAACGACCGGCGGCTGATCCTCAAACCGGGACAGCGGCCGCGGGGTAGGCGACGAGCTCGCGCTGACCGAGGGTGAGGAGGTGGCCGGCGTACTCGAACTCGTCGAGGCGCCCTGCGGTTGGGATTCGGCGACTGGTTGATCAGCCCCGCAGCCGACAACGGTGGCCACAAAAACACTGGTTAGCAAGCAACGACCTAGCACGCGTTGGATAGCGCTCTCCCCCTTCATCACCCCGCTGCCGGACCCGTGATGCCCGAGCCCTTCCGACTTTACGAGGCTAGGACAACCGGGCTAGACCTGACAAGCGCCGAGTCGTGCCCTGTGGATGGTCGCCTGGATTGCCCGCATGGATCGTCCAGGCAACCGTGACCGGAGGCCGACCCCTCACCGATCACCGCTCGGCCGGCACGCCTGACTGGTGACGGGCTGTGGATAGGGCGTTGTGGCCCGATCCACGGATCGCTACGTTGGGTGCCGTAGGGGCCCTGGGGACCGGAAGGAGCGATTGGGTGGCGGACCTTGTTGTCGATACCGATGGGTTGCGTGACCTATCGGCCACGCTGGTTCGGAT
>JBOFLH010000294.1:0-3230 GCA_051657765.1 Nocardioides sp.
GATCAACATCAGGCCTTCGAACGTCCCGGACATCTACGGCAAACGCAACCCCAATGTGAACTATCGGCCGCTCAGTGATCGCGAGGACCGGATCCTCTTCGAGCAGGATCCGAAGAGCTGGAATCGCCTGCATCCGAACACGCCCCCGCCGCCGTCGCGGAACTCTACCGACGGCTCCACCGACGGCCGGGACTTTCTCGGCGGGCGAGTGGAGAATCCGTTCCCGCCCCTGGTCAGGACACCCGACGGCAACCTGCTTCCCGAGTCGTTGTTCGGGAACACGCCGTCGCTCACGAATGATCCCCGAAACCGGGTCCCGGGCATCTTCGATTCACTGCCCGGGTCGAACTCCGGCTCGGCAACCGGGGGCCAGGTTGCCATGGTGCCGTCGGAGGTGCTCGCGTTGAGTTCCCGCGTGATCCACACCGGCGAGGCCGTGGGCAGCAACTCCGCGCCAGTTGACTCCGTGGATGTCACCACCGACCAATCCGTCTTCGATCTCGGTGTGAGCCCGTTTTCCGATCGAGCGGCTTACTACGTGAGAAACGCCGGGGAAGAGACCTCGGGCCTTGGTGACCGCACTCGGGCTTTTGCCGCCTCCATGCCAGGCGCGGACGACCAAGCCGCCAGCGGCGTGAACTCCTCCCACGGCTTCAGGTTCTAGCGGGTGCGGCCAAGGGTCGCCGGATGAGCGGTGAACACTACCTCCCGGGCGGGATCAACGACACGTTCTCGCCTGGACAACCCGGCTTGTACGACAGCAAAGTCCGTACGTATGACCCCAACAGTATGGATGTGGGGGGAAACGCCACCGGGGTGCCGCAGGGCTCCGCCCTGGCGCTGATCTACATGATCCTGTCCGGGTCTCCGGCCGCGGTGGCCACCGGGGGGCAGACCTACTTCCGCGTTGGCGGCACGGTGAGCGATCTGGCTCGAACGGTCTATAGCTGTCGCGCCCGGTACACCACCTGGAACAACACCTTCTCCACCCCGGCCTACAACGCGGACATCGAACTGAAGGCCAATCAGGTCCTTACGGTAGGCAGCACTCTCCGGCAGGCCGGTCTACTGGTGGTGAGCTACGCGAGCTTCCTGGAGGGCGCCCAAGGTAGAGCCCGCTCGCTAGAATCGGAGTACCTCTCAGCCAAGGCCACGCACGATGCCGAGCGCAGCATCGCTCAAACGCTCAACAACGGCGCCGCCGCCGCGACCGCCGACAACAAGTTCAACTCAGCCGAGGCGCAAGTCCTGCAGAAGGCGCAAGCGTTGGTGAAGGAGGCCTCCGAGGCGGCCGAGAGGGTCCGTAGCGGGCTGGCTCGCCTCAGTGCCGGCCTGGCCTATCTCTACGACGGCACCCCCTGGGATCAACGCAATGCGACGATCGCATACACGGCGGGAACGGCGACGACTCTCGGCCTCACCGGTCTCGCCATCGCCTTCCCGCCCCTCGGCGTGCCACTGCTGGTCACTTCGCTCGCGGTCACGGCGACTGTGAAAGGGGTGCAGTATACGAACGACCCCAGTCAGTTCGGCAAGGACATGGACTGGATCGGTGGGATTCCTCGGGATCCGGGTCGGCTCTTCGAATTGACCGGCATCCCGGGTGGCGCGGAGGCGATGCGCACCGGAGACGCGCCCGCCGCCTACATGAACGGCCTGAACACTGGCTCGTTGCCGGGAATGATCTATAGCGCACCTGGTCTGGCGAAGGGTCTCTGGAACGCACCCGGAAAGATCAACAGCTACGTCAGGGGCGGAGCGCACCCGGCTCTTGGAAAGCCAGGTGGTCAGATACCGGTTCGGCAGTGGTACCAGACCAACCGGGCCTTCGGAAAGACGCTTGAGCAATGGTCCCGGATGAACGGTGGGACCCCGGGGGCGCCGCCGCCAAAGGGTTTCGGCTCGGAAGGCTGGGGTGGCAACGGAGGCTCGCCTCGCCGGGGAGGTACGCCGGGCCTACCGGACGACGGTGGGGTCGCGGTCCTTGAGTCGTCGTCACCGACCTTGGCGCATCTGGAGCGCAGCTTTGCGCAACCTTCGGCCTCTAATGTGATCACTCCGCCCGCGAGCCCGCCGCCTATCGGCCTGGGTCCGTCGGCGTCGCTTCAGCTACCGCTGAAGACGGGCATCATCACGATTCCGCCCATGCCCGGCTCGAATTTCACCCCGTCTAACTCAGGCCTATTGCTACCGCCTGGGATCACCGGCGATCCGATCATCCCGACCGATCACACGACGACGCTTCCCGAGCGTCAACTCGTTCCCGTCACCACTCCCAACTCACCCTCCTCCGTTCCCCCGGTGTCGTCACCGTTGCCTTACTCCCCTTCCTCGACCGACTTCGCCGGCACGCCGGTCACCCCGAACACAGGCTTGTCCTCGACCCCGACCAGCTCGCCGTCGACGTTCGGGCCCAGTACCCCGGTGTCGGATCCGGTTGCCTGGAACCCGCCGGCAAGCACGAACGCGACGGTCGACTCACCGGTGACTCCGGCGACGGTCAGCAACCCGAGCGTGGCCGCTCCGGTCGCGCCCACTACATCGCCGTCGGTCTTCCCGTCGACCGGCGTGGAGACCCCTCAGACTCAGATCCAGCCGAACCAGATTCAGCCGGACCAGACTCAGCCAACTCAGACCGGCCTGCCGTCCGCATTCAGCACTTCGCCGTCCGGTACACCGGGCGCGGTGACTCCGATCTCGTCCACGCCGACCGTCACCCAGAGCTCGGCAGATGTCTCGCAGCCACCGACGACGGTCACCGACCAGACTCCCAGTCAGACGATCGTGCCACCGGTCGCCACCACACCGTCGACCGTTGCTCCGGTCACGCCGGTGTCGACAACAAATCAGGTGAGTGCACCAACCACGCAGCCCGGCGTCTCGGGAACGGATCTCGGTAGCCCGACTGACGGTACAGGGCCGGATAGTCCCAGTCTGTACGGCCCGTCGCCCGTTCAGGCGCTTTCGACGGATGGCGCCGTCTACGATCCGGCGGTTCCGGGATCTGTGCCGACCGCCTCTCCGGACATCGCCCCCAGTGGCGCCGGCCCGATCGGCCCGATCGCCTACGTACCTCCGATCGCGGGCATGCCGCCGTCGGTGGCTCCGGTCGTCCCGCCCATGGTCGCCCCGCCGCCGGCAGCGTCGGCTCCGTTCGCCGGCTCCAGCTCGTCATCATCGACAGGAACGCCTTTTCGTTCCATCCACGATCAGGCACTCGACGCGGCAAC
>JBOFLH010000295.1:0-1872 GCA_051657765.1 Nocardioides sp.
CCCGGAGCGACAGCCCGATACGCCCTGGCTGCCAGTGTCGGTGCTGCCGAGGTGACCTCTATGTGATCAAGGCGCGCCTACCAGCGCGCAGGCCCCGGGCGGACCTCGACCGGCCTGGGGGCCGGCTCGGCCACGCCCCAGGGGCCACCACCAGATAGACGACGCACCAGAACACGATCCGATCTCGGCCAGTACACGCGACTGACGAACACCAGCTGGTCGCCCGTGATGGCCTGGACGAGGGAGGGGGAGCCCGGTTCCCTCAGCCCGGCGTAGCCCCAGCTGTTACTGCCCTGCCACTCAACCGCAGTGGAGACCGCCGAAGTTTTGGCCGGGCCGCCCGGCCAACGGTCAACGCCCGAGGTGTACCCGAACGCCGCGCGGGCCAGGCCAACATGCCAAAGGACCCTTCCATGGGCGGTGGTGCGGCCTAGCGGTGGGGGTGCTTCATGCGACCCTGTTCAGCAGTGGGGGCAAGAGAACAGGGAGTAGAACGTTGATCACACCAGAAGTAGCAGATCTTGGGACGCGCTTAGCGGAGGTCGTCGCGCGCAATGCAGCAGGGGCGATCGGGAGCAAGGTGCGGGCCATCCGGGCTCGCAAGCTTGATCAAGATGCCATGAACGAGCTAATCGAACTCGTCAACGACTTGATCGCCGACAAGAACGAGCTGATCGGAATCTCGCAGACCTTGGAACAGGAAATCGTTGCACGTCGCATCTCAGACAACGACATCACCTACATCACAACGAGGCTAATACCGGTCGTGGAGCGAGTCATGAGCCTCACGGATGATAGCAACGCTGTTGAGGTGCTTGAGGCCGTCAAGAGCGTGGTGTCCGTTGAGACCCTGACCATCATGCAGCTAGTTGGTTTCGACTTCCGCCGGGCGGTAGGAGAACCGCTGACAACGCTAGTCGAGCGACTAATTCTAAATCAGGTACCTGAACCGGACCGCGGGCGGACGCCAAAGCGACGTTGAGCCTCCGGGGGCACGGGGACTGCTTGGTCATGGAATGCCAGGGGTCGGCGGGCTGGCTCGACGCTCCGCCGTACGTGCCCCCGTGGTGCCCCCAGGAGTCCGCGAGCAGCCCTCAGCAACCGTCATCCGGCCCGAATGATCGTCGGGTGGTCTCGCCCGAATGTGCCAACTGGCCGGCACTGGGATGGGCTTGTAATGAAGCGGTCGCCGACCGTGTGTCCAGTGTCGGTGTCGCACGAGAGTCTTGCAACGCCCACCGGTGATCTTGGGAAGACACCGGTGATCTTGGGAAGAGGAGGCAGCTGGCGATGGTGGATCGAGTTTGGCTGGACGTGTCGTTTGCTGAGAAGGACGAAGCGAAAGCATCTGGTGCACGGTGGGACCCGCAAGCGCGGAGGTGGTTCGCCCCGCGACCCGCCATGCCGGGCCTGGGCCGGTGGGCAGCGTTGCCGGATCTCCCCGAGTTGCTACCTGGTGAAGACCGCAACTTCGGTACCGGCTTGTTCGTGGACCTCGTCCCCCGGTCGTGCTGGTTCACCAACGTCCGCTCCTGCACCGACAGTCGGGACTGGGACCGACTACGACGAATGGTCTACCGCCGCGCCGGACATCGATGTGAGGCCTGCGGCCAGCGCGAGGACCGCGACCGGCAGGTCCGGTTAGAGGCTCACGAACGGTGGCACTACGACAACACCACCCGCACCCAGCACCTACGCCGGCTCGTCTGCCTATGCAGCCCGTGCCACGACGCGACCCACTTCGGCCTCGCGATGCTCCAACAACGCGACGGGCCGGCCCTCGCACACCTGGCCGAGGTCAACGGCTGGGACCACCACACCCTCACCACCCACCTCGACCACGCATTCGACATCTGGGGCCGCCGCAACCTC
>JBOFLH010000296.1:0-4870 GCA_051657765.1 Nocardioides sp.
ATCGAACGGACCTACCACCGGCGACGTCGGCAGGACCGCCTCGGCAGGTTGACCCCCATCGAGTACGAAGCCACCATGGCCAAAGCCGCCCCTCAGGCGGCCTGACCCAACCTGTCACCTATCCATGCAGCAGTCCCGAATCCGAACCCCCGTCGTCTGGCGACGCCGGCGAATCGCGGCTACGTCGTGTGCCCATGCATTGTCCGACGTCGAGGTGTGCTGATGGTCTGTCGGTGAACTGGCGCAGGGGTTTACCTGCCCCGGTCGTCGGTGCTGAACCCTTGGCCGGTTCGGATGGGCAGCGGGTCGCGCAGTCGGCGATGGCCAGTTCGACGGTGTTGCCGGGTCGTGCAGGCGCGGGCGGCGCTGCGGCGGTGGACGGGATCGCGAATCGGACGATCGCACGGCGTGCTGGGTTTCACTCTGACACGGTGCGGTGCGGTGCGGGCGCCGGTTCGCGGAGAAGGGCGTCGAGGGTGTCGGAATGGACGCCGAGGGTCGGGGCGGTAAGCCTCCGGTGCCGGCGGGTGTGGCCGCCGAGATGGTCCGTCTGAGCACCCGGCATTGCCTGCGGACGGCACCCGGCTCCGTCCACGACATCAACGCCGCCCGCAACCACGTCCTACCAACGCCGTACACCCCGAAGGACCTCTCGACGCTGGCCGACAGAGATACACCGTAACCGGGATCGGATACACAGCCCGGTCACGGCAGACAGCTCCCCCCCGACACACGGGCCCGGAACTTCCTCATCACCCGCGCCAGGCCGCCCCCGGAGGCTGGGACTGACATTCACGACGACAGGTGAGGTCAGAGAGATTGACGAAGACCCACGGGTGGAGTGCCTTCCGCCGCATCGCCCGGTGCCGCTGGGCGCATCGGCCCGGTTGTCGCCGCCACGATGGTCTTGATCGCCGTGCAACGAGGCTGCTGATAATGGAGCTATTGACTGAATGGCGTGACTCGAGAGCGAATACTGTTTCGATTGAACACGGCGACAACTGCCTACACCTTACGGTCCCAATTACAGCCACAAATGACGCTCCTATAGCACGACCGGGTATTGTCGACATCTGTCGACAATACCCGGTCGTGAGGCGTCGTCAAGCCCGTGCGTGCTTCCGGTTCGGGAAGTTCTCAGCGCACAGGCCCGCCGACCTCATAGGCGAAACGTCAGTTCAACTGGCTATTCATCAAACTGGCGTTGTAGACCTTGTAACTGATAGCCGTCACTGAACCGGGAACGCCGCGGCGTGTCCAGTTCGTCTCGATCACGGCGGTGTTGCTCGCGAAGTGATGGCTACCGCCATCGGACGCGTCGAGTCGGAAAGTGAGATTCGGGATGCCGGAAGGGGTGTCTCCGGCAGCCACGGCCCAGTTCGCGGCGAGCAATGTCGACGTTCTCGAGGCCGACACTGTACGTGGCGGTAGCCCGAGACCTGAATACGGATTCTGGTTCTCGATGTTGATCGTGAAGCCGCCGATGATGTTCTTGGCCGCAGTCTCGGTGAACTTTCCCCAGTTCGATGGGACGCTGTGCTGCACGACAGCGAAGTGTTCTTTGATCTGGGTGTCGCTGTAGCCTTGGTTGCGCAACCAAGCGACAGCTTCGGCGGCCGTGTTCTCACCGCCGCCGGCACTGTAGACGACACGAATCTTCTTTCCGATCGCGTCGCGGACTCGCTGCGCAATGAACTCTCCGCCGCTCGTCATGTCCGGCAACGACGAAGCGTTGAAGTTGTAGTTCTCGGGCACCACGTCAAAGAAAGTCCCGAAGCCCATCGACTCCAGCGCTGGCCGTCCATAAAGTTTGTAGAATTCATAGTTCGCCGTGGCTCGCAGATCACCCGCATCGTCGCCGGACCCCGGGCCGCCAGGAATCATCCCGTCCTGGTTGGCTTCAGAGGTGTCGCCGTAGATCATGCCGACATGCTTGACACGGCTACCCGAGCTCTCTTGTGCGCGCTTGATCGCGATGAAGCCTGCAAGCATGGCGATATTGTCATCTGGGTCCTGGTGCCCATCGTGGCCAGTGATGACCTCGTACTGATACAGGTTCGATGACTGACTGGCCACGACAGTGAGTGTGAGGACCGCCGCCGGGCCGGAGGTGCCTTGCCCGGAAGTGCTCGAAAAAGGCGTTGCAGAAATGGTGTAGACGCCGGGCGCCGGCGCCCAGGCCGCGTAGTTGCCTTTACTGTCACCTGCAAGCGCAAACGGCGCCGAGTTCTCGGTCCTGGTCGTCGACCCCTGGGTGAAGATCACACTGACCGCGGCGCTGGCGTTGGCGCGCACGTTGATGCGCGGCGAGGTGTCCAGCGAGACAGTGGCCTGGCTATTGACGGTGACGATGTCGGCGTCGGTATCGGCGTTGACAACAGTAAAACTGCTGACCGCCGGGGCGGCAGCCACCCGGGACGTGCTACCGGCCGTGCCGGTGGTGGCACCTAACTGAGAACGCAGGGCGGACTTTGAAGACGTTCCTGCGGTGTTGGCGTTGACGAGGGTGATGTCGTCAATGCTCTGAGCGCTGGCTGCCCAAGGCAAGAGCACGGCCATGGCACCTAAAACCACGCAAATGCGCCATAGAGATGACTTCGCTTTTTTCTTCATGCTGAAACTAAGCTCCTGACTCCTGATGTTGGTGTGACAGTAAACTGACGTGAGAGTGCATATCGCATTGCATCGCAAGGACGGCAAGCGAGGTAGGGTCTTCTAAATCTCCACGCCGAGTGGCACCACGACGTGACCGATCAACTGCGTTCGTTCCTGACGGAAGTGGGTCCAGTGCCGGGTAATGACTACATCACGCGCTGTGCCTGAAGTGAACATCCTAGCTCCGGCTGCCGACGCCTGTCAGTCGTTTCGTGCGTCCCTGGGTGTCCGATTGCGTTAGTTCGGCGATTCATCGGAACTCCACGTGAGGCTGGGCAAAGTCAAGGGCCCATTCGGTCATGAGAAGGATGGCTCTTCCGCACTGTCGGGCAAGGTCGACGATGTGGGGTGGGCTTCTCCTCGGGTCGGTAGTCCGTCCCGTCGGCGGTCGTTCGCCATGGGTCCAGCAACTTCGCTACATCGCCGAGTACGGGACCGTCTGCCAGGGTGCCGGCATTCTCGACCCGCGGCGCGAGAGCGGCGATGTCAGGGCGCGAGATCAACCGGAGGGGTCGTCCGAAGGACTTGCACGGACGAAGGTCCGAACTGATCGAGCGTCTACCGGCCGCGCCGGTAGACGCCAAGCCGATCGCCGCCGCCGATCATGTTCGACAGTCGACGACCCAGCGGCGAACGATATGCGCATCGATCAGCCGACGACGACCGCTGTTGCAGCAGAATATGCCGATGACGACCACGGATTCCACCTCCCGAGCCACCGCCCCGGGCGCAGGCCGGCACGCCGCCGACGGCCACGACGTCATCCGGGTGCACGGTGCCCGCGAGAATACCCTCAAGGACATCCAAGTCGACCTGCCCAAGCGCCGCCTCACGGTGTTCACCGGGGTGAGCGGCTCGGGCAAGAGCTCGCTGGTGTTCGGCACCATCGCGGCCGAGTCGCAGCGGCTGATCAACGAGACCTACAGCGCGTTCGTGCAGGGGTTCATGCCGAGTTTGTCGCGGCCTGAGGTGGACCGGTTGGAGGGCCTCACCACGGCGATCATCGTCGACCAGGAGCGGATGGGCGCCAACCCGCGGTCCACGGTCGGTACAGCAACCGACGCCAACGCGATGCTGCGAATCCTGTTCAGCCGCATCGGAGTACCGCAGGTGGGGCCGCCGACGGCGTTCTCGTTCAACGTCCCGACCCGCCGGGCCGGCGGGGTGATGAGCACCGAGAAGGGCGGCCGGGTCGAGAAGAAGGTCGTGCGCGACGCGGTCTACCTCGGCGGCATGTGCCCGCAGTGCGAGGGCATGGGCCGGATGAACGACATCGATCGCACCGCCCTCTACGACGACTCGAAGTCGCTGCGCGAGGGCGCCCTGCTGGTGCCCGGCTACTCGATGGACGGCTGGTACGGGCGGCTGTTCGAGGGGATGAAACTGCCGATGGACACTCCGATCGCCAAGTTCACCGCGAAGCAGCTCGACACCATGCTCTTCGCCGAGCCGACGAAGATCCGGGTCGAGGGGGTCAACCTCACCTTCGAGGGCGTCATCCCGAAGATCCAGAAGTCGATGCTGTCCAAGGACCCCGAGGCGATGCAGCCGCACGTGCGGCGGTTCGTCGAGCGGGCGGTGACCTTCCAGACCTGCCCGGAGTGCGAGGGCACCCGGCTGAGTGTCGAGGCGCGCTCGTCGCGGATCGACGGAGTGAACATCGCCGAGGTGTGCGCGATGCAGATCAGCGACCTCGCCGGCTGGGTCCGCGGTCTGCAGGAGCCGGGGGGCACGTCCGGTGAGGATGGCGGGGGCAGCGGTCCGCGGGCGGGCGTGGCGCCGCTGCTGGGCGGTCTGCGGCATCTGCTGGACTCGTTCACCGACATCGGTCTGGGCTACCTCTCGCTCGACCGCCCGGCCGGCACCCTGTCGGGTGGTGAGGCGCAGCGCACCAAGATGATCCGGCACCTCGGCTCCTCGCTCACCGACGTCACCTACGTGTTCGACGAGCCGACCATCGGCCTGCACCCGCACGACATCGAGCGGATGAACCAGCTGCTGGTCCGGTTGCGCGACAAGGGGAACACCGTGCTCGTGGTGGAGCACAAGCCCGAGACCATCGGCATCGCCGACCACGTCGTCGACCTCGGGCCGGGCGCTGGCACCGCGGGCGGCGAGATCTGTTTCGAGGGCACCGTCGCCGGGCTGCGCGCATCGGGCACGGTCACCGGGCGGCACCTCGACGACCGGGCCCGGCTCAAGGATGACGTGCGCG
>JBOFLH010000297.1:0-6406 GCA_051657765.1 Nocardioides sp.
CGGGCCGGCCGTTGGTGTGGTGGCACATGGCCCGGATGGCGTCGTAGACGGTTTCGGCCTGGTCGTGAAGCCGGTCCCCGTCAGCGGCGCAGGCGGCTGGGCTGGGTGTGGGTTGGTGGTCGTCGGGGGCGGTGGGCCAATACGTCATGGCGGTCTCCTCCTGGTGCTCGGGCTGCTCGGTCGGGTCGGTCGGGTCGGTTGGGTGGTGGGTGTTCATCGGGTGGTGGGTCTCCTGGTGTTTGTGGGTGGAGTTGGTAGAGGTGGGGTCGCTTTCGCGGGTTTGGGGTGTGGGTTAGGTGGTGGTGGGTGGGTTAGGTCTGTAACCCGCCGTCCTGGAGGGGTTACAGGGGGTGTGACCTGGGGAAAGTTAGGTAGTGAGCTGAGTTACCCCGACCCGGCCGGGGGCCGCTCAAGGGGCCGGATCTAGGGCGGTGGGCCGGTGGCGGGTGGATCTAACTCACCGCCACCGCCGAGGCCGGCGTCGTCGTGGTCCTCGTCGTCGTCGTCGGTGTGGTCGTCATCGAGGCCGTGGTCGTCGGCTGTCTCGGGGTTGGTGTGTTGGTGGAGGTGGTGGCGGATGGTGGTGGGGTCGAGGGGGTAGCGGTTGCCGGTGGAGGGGACCCGGATGCCGTGGTCGTCGGCGAGCTGTTGGCGCAGCGCTTTGCCGGTCAGGGTCTGATAGGGCGCCCAGGTCGGGGCGTGCCGCTTGAGTAGTGCGGGGACATCCGCGGACGGGACCGGGTCGGCGCCGAGGACAGCGTCGAGGTCGGCGAGCAGGTCCCGCGACTCGGGCACGGCCGGTCGAGCGGTGGCGGGGGTGGGGTGGTCGAGTTTCGCGACCGCTTCGAGGGCGCGTTCGATCAACGGGGTGATCTGGTCGTTGCCTCGGGCGACGTCGAGGAAGTACCACTGGAGGATCTCGGAGCGTTGGCCGGTGAACCCCTTGACCAGGGCGGTGCCCATGTCGGTGCCGGGGATCAGTTCGGTGGCGCGGTGCCCGCCGCGGTAGGCCCCGGAGCCGAGGAGTCCGTCGTTGGCGACGTGGTCGCCCACAGCGAACGCGATCCCGTTGGAACAGTTCCGGGTGACATCGGGCGGTATCGAGTTCGCGGTCGGGGCCTGGGTGGACACGATGAGGTGGATCCCGCGTTTGCGGCCGAGGCGGACGATCGCGACGGTGAGTTTGGAGATCTCTTTGCCGTAGGTCTCGTGCCCGAACGCCACATGGGCCTCCTCGAGCAGACCGATCAGCGGGTGGAGGCCGATGCCGGCCGAGGCCAGTTTCCGGGTCACGGCGGGGACTCCGTAGCGAACCAGCAGCTCCCCGCGGTGTTGGACCTCGGCATGCAGGGCGAGGAGTTCGTCCCGGATCTGCTCGATGACCTCGTCGTCGGCGCCCATCAGATACGCCGCGCAGCGGGGGCGGAACCCTTCGAAGTCGAAGTTGGTGTCCGGGATCCAGATCCGCAGCTCTGCGGTCGGGTCCAGGGCGCAGCCGGCCATGATCGCCCGCGCCGCACTGGATTTGCCTTGTCCGGGCATCCCACCGGCGATGGTGTTGCGTTCCATGATCGGCGCCAACAACGGCGTCCCCCGCAACGTCCGGCCTGCCGGGACACCCTTGAAGACATCCACCAGCCCGCCCCCGAGGAGGGGGTACGGGCCGGCACCTTCGGCGAGTGCGCCTTTGTCCGCGATCCACAGATCGAGGATCCCGGCCTCGGCGCCAGTGGTCGGCCAGACCTCTTTCGCCGCCCGCCGCAGGCCGGTGGCGAGGTCGGCGCGGCGTTTCGCGACCTTCTCAGCGGTCACCCCATCCGGCAACCGGACAATCGCATGCGTACCCCGGCCATCCACCCGGGCCGGCGTGATGAACTGCAACCGGTGGCCGGCCTTCAAATACTGGGTGACCGCAGGAATCCGCAGCGCGTCCAACGCGCGGGCGATGGTGGTCTCATCAACCGTCGCGTCCCAATCCACCTCGCCGGTCGTGACCAGCCACGCCGGAGGCTCCGCCCGGCGCCGGCCCTCGCGCCACGCCGCCAACACCACCAACACCGGCGCCAACACACTGACCGCGCTCCAGGCGAGGGCGCCGACCGCGAGGGCGAACCCGATCGCGGCGAAGAACCCCAACCACACCCCGGCAAACGACCCATGACCCGTCGCCGCCGCCAGAATTGCGATTAGGAACACGAGCGCGGGTGCACCGATCAGCACCGCCAGAGCGACCCGGGTCAGGCCCCAGGCCAGTTGCGGGAGGTCCATCAGCCGGCGATGACGGCGTTCGGTGGCGAGTTCTTTCCGGTCGATCCACTCCTTGAGCTCTTCGCGGTCCCCGACCGCCTCAGCGGCCTTGATCTGCCGCCGATACGTCCCCATCGTGGACGCATCCCACGCCCGTTTCGCCCAGGACTCCAGGCCCTGCACGACCATCCACGACTCCCGCAACACCACCTTCCCAGCAGTCCGGGTCCGCTCATGCGACGCGACCGATTTGGATACGCGCACTACCGACTGTGTGGTGTGTGCCGCACGCACGGCCAGGCCACCACGGCCCGCCAGGCGGCGGTCGATCTCGGCCGACTCCTCATCCGAAACGATCTCTCCCTCGACCACCTCATCGACCGGCACCGGCAACGATGTGGCTGACCTGTCCGCATGCCGACCGGCCACACCGTCCATGGCCACCGGCACGGCCACGGTCACACTGTCCGGGCTGTCCGGGCCGTCCGTGGCCACACCCTCACCGGTCTGGTCACCATGACCGGACGCCGGCCCGGCAGGTTGACCGGCCACCGGCCGGACAACTGAGCCCGACGCTTCGTCGGACACCACACCATCCACCGAGCTGGTGGTGTCGTCGTCGTGGTGGTTGTTCATCAGGCTGCCTCCCCCTCATCGACTCGCGTATCCGCCCCAGCGGACGCGGCGGTAGTGGTTTCGGACTGGCCGGCAGCGGCGCGGTACCTGCGTGCGGTCCGCTCCGACACACCAAGCCGTGCCGCGAGTTCCACAGCGGACAGACCAGGGTCCGAGGCCAGCAACACCGCAGCCTCGTCCGGAACACCCGCCGCAGCCCGCGACACCCGCCGAGCCTGGCCAGGAGCCCGCGGTGCGGTGACCGCAGACGCAGACACGCGGTCTGCCGCGGCTGGCCGGTTCGTGTCGTCGAGCTGGGTACGACGCCGCCGCTCGGCCGCTGCGGCGGTCTTGTGGTCAGCGGTGGTGTGCTCCTGGGTGACCAGATGCGCCAGAGTGGCGCCCATTCCCAGCACGGCGACCGGCAACACCGCCACCAGAGCAGTCACCGCCACCGGGGCACTCGTCGCACCCGCAGCGGTCAGGAGGTGGTAGACCACCTGACCCGCAGCACCAAGAGTCAGAGCGGCGATCGTCGAACGCCTGGCGAACCGCACCGCAGCCGCACTCGTTGAGGTGAGCCACACCCGCAGCGCATACGCCGCGTACGCTTCCATCCCGATCGGCAGAGTGACCGCGGTATTGATCTCGAACCCATCCACGATCCCCGGGAGTGGCTGGACCACCCCGAAACCACACAACCGGCCCAGGCCGACCCAACCCGACCACACCGCCACAAACGCCGGCAGCGCTAACAGCCACAAGGGCCAGACCGCTGTGCGTGAGGGCCTGGTGGTGGTCATCGGTCCGACCTCTGTGCGGTCACGGCCTGGAGCCAGGCCAGCTCACCCGCAGCGTCGTAGCACCGGCCCGCCGTACGACGGTCACAGCGAGCGTCCGCAGTGTCACCAGCAGCCAACAGCAGCACCCGCGCCGCCTCCACAGCAGCCACCGCACGCACCCGTGCCGCTGCCGATAGCGGAAGAACCGCCGGCATCTGGTGCGGCGTGTCCAGCGAGGACCCCACCACCGCCGCAGCCAGTGCCGAGGAGGTGGTGGCCATCACCGGCCACCACCCGAAGACTGGGCAGCCTCCGACAACGCGGCAACCACAGCACTGGTCATCTGTTGCAGCCCACCGGTCAACGGCGGACCGAACGCCGTCGAGGCCATCGTCAACCCCAACACCGCACCCAGCAGCACCGGGCCAAGCATCTTCTTCTTGGCCTTCACGACCACCACCACTACGAACAACACGGCCAGGAACAACGGCATCGTCAACATCAGTTCACTCCTTGGATTGATTCGTTCGCGTCGCACCCGATCCGCGATACCACCCCGCCACCACCGGCCGGAACGGGAAGCTCAACAACAGACCCAGCAGAGCCAGGACCCGCCGTGCGGCCGCCAGCTTCGGCGTTCGCGCACGCGGTCAACGCCGCCAACCGCCGGCCCACCACACGACGCAAAGCACGAGCTGACAGCTCATCCCAACGGCCAGCGGCGATCCGGCACTCCACCTCCACCACCGCCAACTCAGCAGCGATCACCGGCCACTCAGCCTCAATCGCCAACAGCTCTGCTGCTTTCGGCTCGCCTCTCAACTGATCCACGCTCCTAACCCTCTAGTCCTTTGGAGGACTAGAGAAGCAGAGAGCGGTGGTAGGTGTCAAGCAGTCCTTCAAAGGACTACGCTCATAGCAACGAAACCTAGAGAGGAGCCCGACTCATGGCTGCCAAGTTCGACCGGATCGCTGCCGACATCCGGCACCGCATAGAGTCAGCCGACCTCAAGCCAGGCGATCGGCTGCCAGCCGAGACCGCACTAGTTGCGGACTACAACGTCAGTCTCGGCACCCTGAGACGTGCTCTCGATGTGCTTGAGGCAGAGCAGTTCATCGAACGAGTCCAAGGCAAGGGGACTTTTGTCCGGGGGAGACGGGCACGGCTTGAGCGATCAGCCGAGCGATACCAGTGGGAACGTGACCGTGTTCAGTTGGGCGAGCAGGACCGTCGAGTCACGGGCGCCTCAGAGCGAGACACGGGCCTTCACATCGATGACCTGGCATTTACTGCCCGTTATGAGCGGACCGAGGCCGACGCGGATCTCTCGGCAATCTTCGGCGTTGAGTTGGCTACGCCGATTCTGCGACGCACCTACTGGACCAGGGCTAGGGAAGAGGCAGCACCGTTCGTGCTGGTTGTCTCCCACCTGCTCGTGCGGCACGTC
The DNA here is from genome assembly GCA_051657765.1 of Nocardioides sp. Lineage (GTDB taxonomy): Bacteria > Actinomycetota > Actinomycetes > Propionibacteriales > Nocardioidaceae > Nocardioides. The sequence continues at coordinate 5,093 of JBOFLH010000297.1, forward strand.
GAGGCGAATCCTCTGCTGATGGACGAACGCCAAGAGCCCTGGCCCGGTGGCACGCAACACCAACTATCAACCGTAGGCATTGAGGTAGACCGAATCACAGACCGCGTGTTTGCACGGCCGGCGACCGTCGACGAGGCGCGCGAGTTCGACGTGTTCCCGGGTGCGCCGCTCGTGATCGACCGCAAGGTCTCTTACACCGGTACAGGCGAGGTGGTCGAGGTCGCCGACAATACCTGGCCGGCGGACAGGATTGCCTTGACTTTTCACACCTACCTGAAGTGAACGCTGGCATGACACGGAACCGGATCACGGTGGTTACGCCGCTCCACGCACCCTCCGTGCGCTACCTGCTTGACGCCTACGAGTCAGTGCGTGCTCAGAAGATGCCGGCCGGTTGGGACTGGGAGTGGGCTATTCAGTGCGACGGCCCCCAAGATGTACCGGAGCCAATTCGAAGTGACCAGCGCTGCTCAACTGCGGTAAACCGACCGTCGGGGCCAGGCCCCACGCGCAATATGGCGCTCGCGCGCACCTCGGGGGCCTTGGTTCGAAACCTTGATGCCGATGATCAGTTGACAGCCGGAGCGCTTGCACGTGACATCGGAGCATACGATCGGCACTCCGACATCGGTTGGACGACAGCAACCGCCCTAGATCTAAACGGCGACGGCAGCCTGACTCGCTGGGCGAATAGTGACCCGACGCCAGGCCCGGTCCCTGTCGGTTGGGTTCTAGCGGCATGGCAAGCGTTGGAGTGGAGCTATCTGCCGACCCTCCCAACCTCGCTGAGTATCAAACGCAAACTACTCATCCAGCTCGGAGGATGGATGGCGCTGCCAACCAGTGAGGACACCGGCTTGCTTATTGCCGCAAACGCGATCGCTCCGGGCTACCTACACGACGAACCGGGCGTGATTTATCGCAAGCACTCCGAACAGGTCACCGCGACGGCGGAACACCAAGACCGCCTGGCCGCCGAGCAGCGGCGTTCTCTGATCGTGGAGCGTGCGCATGCGCTCACCCAGCCCATCACGACCTACCCCATCGGGTGAATATGTGGGCTACTACGCACCTGGATCACCGTGCGGGAGGCTAGGAAGGGGTACTCAGGGTCGGCGCCATGTGTTTTGAGGTGGAAGCTCAGGCATTTCCGATGGGTGATTGAGATTGCCGGTTGCTGCGTCGGCGAGCCAGCCGGCCCAGCGCTCGATGAACCCATCAAGGTCATCCGGTTCTAGTTTGGTGAATGGCCATGCGACTTGAAATGCGGCCACGCCAGGCCCGACGGCTTGAGCCGCTGGTGCTCCAGGGCCA
>JBOFLH010000298.1:0-1702 GCA_051657765.1 Nocardioides sp.
ATGGTCAGCGGGTCGGCACTTTCGGACGGGCAGCGGCTTTCAGCATGAACGGCCCCAAGCCGCTCTCGGCTGGGGAGGGTGGCTTCGTCTTAACCGACGACGATGAGGTCTACTACCGCGTGCTGCTACATGGCCAGTACAACAAGCGCTGTCGAAACGAGATCCCGCGCGACCATCAGCTCTACGATTACGCGGTCACCGGCATGGGGCTGAAGTTCCGCATCCACCCGCTCGCTGCCGCAATCGCCGCACAGCAGCTCAGCCGTCTCGACGACTACTTGGCCAAAAGAGCGTCTATTGCTGCCTACCTGTGCGAGCGACTCTCAGAACTACCTGGCATTGCTGTGCCCGAGCTGCCGGTAGGCGTCCGGGCGTCCTGGTATGGCCTGCCTCTTCAGTACGACGCGGACGAATTGGACGGCCTGCCTGTCGAGCGTTTCTACGAAGCACTGCAAGCAGAAGGTTGTCTCGAAGTGGACCGACCTGGTTCAACCTGCCCGCTCAATCTACTGCCACTCTTCCAGCGGCCCGAACCCCTCTTACCAGCATATGCTGGGAATTTGGACTACGCCTCGACGCGATCCCCGAACGCCGAGGCTATCCACCACAACACGATCAAATTGCCCGTATGGCATCGCGAAGATCATCGATCATTGGTCAATAGCTATATCAAGGCATTCCACAAGGTGGTAGATAACCACAACGACCTGCTATAGTAGCCTCAATGGAATCCATAAACCTTGTCGCACAGCTAGCAGATGAAGCCGAACGCGACGGCGTACAACAGCTGGTTGTCGGAGCAGTCGTACAGAACGATGGCAAAGTGCTGCTGCTTCAGCGCCCCGAAGACGACTTCATGGGTGGAATCTTCGAACTACCCAGTGGCAAGGTCGAGCCGGGCGAGACGCTGGATGTCGCACTGGCCCGCGAGACAAAAGAAGAAACCGGGCTCGACATAGCAACTATCCACGACTACCTCGGTAGCTTCGACTACACGAGTGGTAGCGGAAAGAAGAGTCGCCAGTTCAGCTTCTCGGTGCAAGTGACAAGCCACGGGCCGGTCCAGCTTCAAGAACACGATGCCTACACGTGGGCGCCACTCACTGAGGACCTGCCCGTAACGGACGCCGTCAAGGACGTGCTGAACCGGTACCGGAAGCTGCTCAGCGCGCGAGCACCCCGAACTGAGACGTAGGTCCTGGAGACCCTGCTCCGACTCCATCTCACGCCCTCCGGGGCAGGAATAGCCGGACGTGTCGTGCGGCAAGGACCAGCTTCCGGATAGCTCCCCGCTGTGGCTGGCCTACGGGCGATCTGCCCCGCCTCCTTCCACTTCTGCCCCGGATTTCGTAGAGTTCGGCCATGGCGGCTCGGGCGCTCCCCACATTCTTCGGCGTGCGCCGGCGTGCTGGCGGTTCGGGTGTGTTGGGTGGTGTTCATCTCGATGGCCCACTCAGCAGTGTTCCGCTGACGAACCGGGTGGATCTCGTCGGTCGGGCCAGCTTGCTGGTGTTGACCGCGGCCTTGGTGTTGGCCGCGCTAACGCAGGGTCCGGTGCCAGATCGTGGGGTGGTCCATACGACGGCAACCGCTGTTGCGGGGCTTGCAGGACTGCTGGGTGTTCTCCGGGTCTCTACGGCGCTGACGGTTCCGCTGGTGGTGGTCGCTGCGTTGGTGGCCGAACTCAACGCCGAGCCCGGGC
>JBOFLH010000299.1:0-4648 GCA_051657765.1 Nocardioides sp.
CGCTCACGCGCGGGCAAGGAGCGCCGGGGCGGCACCGGCCTGGGGCTGGCCATCGTGTCGGCGCTGGTCGAGGCCCACCGCGGCACCGTCACCTGCTCGTCCGATGTCGAGCGCGGAACCACCTTCACCGTTCGCATCCCGTCGTATCGTCAAGAATCATGACGGCACTCACGTCGAGGTAGGTCGCTCGCACCAACCGACCTCCGCGCTGCCAGATCGACGGCAGTCGGTCGGGTGGCCGAGAGCGCTACGGTGCGAGCTAGGAGAGTTCGCGTTTGAGGATTTTCCCGGTAGCGGTCATCGGCAGGGCGTCGACGAACTCGACCGAGCGCGGATACTTGTACGCCGCCATCTGACCCTTGCCCCAGGCGACGAGTTCTGCCTCGGCCACCACGGCGTCGGTTGCGCGGATCACGAACGCCTTGATCTCCTCGCCGTGGTGGTCGTGCGGTACACCGATCACCGCGGCCAACGACACCGCCGGATGAGTCATCAGCACTTCCTCGACCTCCCGCGGGTAGACGTTGAAACCGCTGCGGATGATCAGATCCTTGGCCCGGTCCACGATGTAGTAGAACCCGTCGGCGTCACGGCGTGCCAAGTCGCCGGTGCGGAACCAGCCGTCGCGCATCACCTCGGCGGTCGCCTCCGGCCGGTTGTAGTAGCCAAGCATGACGTTGTGCCCGCGGATCGCGATCTCGCCCACCACCTCCGCCCCGTCGACGGTGTTCCAGTCGTCGTCGATCAGCTTGCACTCGATGCCCCAGATCGGGCGGCCGATCGAGCCGGGCCGCGGCTCGAAGTCCGTGTCGGTGAACGTCGCGACCGGCGAAGTCTCCGAAAGCCCGTAGCCTTCCAGGATCTGCACGCCGAGGCGGGCCTTCGCTTCGCGGATGATCTCCACCGGCAGGCTCGACCCGCCGGACATCGCCACCCGCAGGTGCCGCGCGATCCGTACCACGTCGACATCGCCGCCGAGCGCGCCCAATAGGGCCCACCACATCGTCGGCACCCCCGCGAACACCGTGATGTCCTCACTTTGCATCAGCGCTACCGCCTGCACCGCGTCGAATCGCGGCAGCAACACCAAGGTGGCGGCGCAGGCGAAGCCGCCGTTCATCTGCACCGTCGAACCGAACGAATGAAACAACGGGAGCGCCACCAGGTGGGTCTCCTGGGCATGCCTGGCGCCGAACATGGCGTTGCTGCCCAGCGCGTTCATCACCAGGTTGCTGTGCGACAACATCGCGCCTTTGGCCTGGCCGGTGGTACCGCTGGTGTAGAGGATCACCGCCGGGTCGTCGGCGCCGGTAGCCACCGATTGGAACTGTGCGGACTGCCCGGCCACTGCTTGTGCCAGGGTCTGGATGCCGTCCAGTGGCGACTCGGCTCCTGGGTCCGCGGTGATGATGAAGAAGTCGGTAACTGGCGCGCCGGCTGCGGCCGCCTGCCGGAAACCAGCGTACGCTTCGGTGGCCATCGGCAGCGCCTCGGTGCCCTCGTGGCACAGATATGCCACCGCCTCGGAGTCAGCCAGATGGTAGGCCACCTCGCGTGCCTTGAGCAGCACGTTCAGTGGCACCACGATCGCACCGGCCTTGAGGATTCCGTAGTAGACAACGGGAAAGTTGGGCACGTTGAGACAACTGAGGGCGACCTTGTCCATTGGCTTGACGCCTCCGGCCACCAATAAGTTGGCCACCTGATTGGCCGCCGCATCGAGCTGGGCATAGGTCAGTCTGGTGGCCCCTAGGGCCACTGCGACTCGGTGCGGGTACTTGCGGGCGGCCTCTTCGACGAAGATCGACAGATTCAACACGATGGTCAACCTACGACGCGCAACCGTTGGACGTCACGACCACCACTGCCGTGGCGGCCCCCCGAAATCGGTGACGGTCCGATCAGTCACTGCTCACTCAGCGTCCACCAATCGAGCACACGACGTTTACCTGGGGCTGAGAGCTTCGAGGAGACGCCCGGCCGACCGGCCGCTCGTCGATCCTAAGAGATTCATCAACCGGAAGAGGAAGAACATGCATTCTCGGATATTGCGCATTCTTAGCTCACTCACGGTGATCGCGGCGATAACGATGGTCGTTCGCGTGCCTGCGAACGCCGACCCGCTGACGCAGCCGGCAAAGAACAATATCGTCGGCGTGGGTTCGGCGACCACTCAGTATGTCGTCGACAAGTACACCAAGAACTTCCCCGGACCCGGCACGGCGGCCAACCCCAAGTGGGCCAGCTGGAATGCGGTTGGTTCGGCCAACATCACCCCAGCCGCGACCTGTGCCTCGATCCCGCGTCCGAATGGCTCGAGTGCCGGCCTGACCGTGCTCGCCAGCTTGGGCAGCGGCACGTCAACGGCCGGCTGCGTCGACTTCGCGCGCTCCTCGCGTGGCCCCAAGACCACGGGCAACAACTTCGCGTTCTTCGCGTTCGCCCGCGACGGACTCACCTGGGCATCGTGGGGAGCCACCGGAGCTCCGCTGCCCGCTTCGTTGTCAACCGCTCAGCTGAAGAATATCTACCAGTCGTCTACTGGGGTGGCGGGCGGTCCTTGCATCGCCACGAACTGGAATCAGGTAGGCGGCCAGAACGCCGTCATTAAGCCCGCCATTCCGCAGTCCGGGTCGGGCTCGCGCGACTTCTTCCTCGCTGCTATCGGCGTCACCGCACTCTGCAACGTGCCGACCTATCAGGAGAGCGACGGGGTGAGCCTGGCAAGCGCTGTTGGCGGCCAGCTCACCAACGCCATCGCACCGTACTCCATTGCGGACTACATAGCGCAGCGCAATACCGGCACCACTGGCGTTCCCGATCTCCGCAACGGACTGACCCTGGGCAAAGTCAACGGCACCTCGCCCTGCACGGCCGCGAGCAACTGTTCCGGCGCTGGACAAACTCTCAATCCGTCCCTGTCGGCCGCGTTCCAGCGTTTGGTCTACAACGTGGTGAAGACGTCGAACGCCGCCGGAACCGTCATCCCCGCCTACCTGGCCAAGTTCGGCACCGTGGGCCAAGGCGGTGCGATCTGCAGCAACCCCGCGCTGATCAGCACGTACGGTTTCGCACCTCTCGGGGCCGGTTGCGGCGCCATCACCTTCGGCGGGTTGAACCCGTAGCAAGTACTCATGGCAGCCAAGCACACGACACGCGGACGGGGCCCGGCATCACGCCGGGTCCCGTTCGCACTCGAGCGGCGCCACGAACACCCGTCAGCTGCACACCCGCGAAGACCGCGCACGTTGCCGGGTGATTGTCTTCCCGACCTAGCCCGCTGGCGAGGTCGAGAAGGCGAGCAGTGGCCAAGGCCAGCTACTTTTCGCGAATCAGTCGGGTCACCCATCTCGACATTGCCGTGCTGACGGACTGACCCGATGCGCCGTCGCTGTTCCACCATCGTGCTCCTGGCATCGATCGGGTCAACGCTCGTTGCCGGCTGCACCGGCGACGAGAAGCTAAGCCCGTCACCGTCGGGCACGACCGGCGAAGCACTACCGGCACTGATTGTCGCACCACCGTCGGACGGGGTGCTCGATGCGCTCGTCACCGGCACCCTAGCGATCAACAGTTCGAACTGCTTTGTCCTGAACGGCCGCGTGTTGATCGCCCCGGCCGGATCACGGGTCCTCGAAGCCGGGCAAGGAATCGAAGTCCCCCGTCTTGGCGAGATCGCGGTCGGCGAGATCATCGAAACCGGCGGAGGCTACCTTGACACGTTGACAGACCCTGACATCCGGGGAGCGGCGGATGCCTGTGATGGTGGTTCGACCGGTCAAGTCAGAGTTGCGATCACGCCATCCGGGTAACCACCATCTGGAACCGCCAGCAGCAGGTTCGCATGTTCGACCAGGCGGGACGAGGGACTCTATGGGCACGGCACCCGTCGTAGGCTGGTCGGGTGCGCAGGGTCATGGTGGTCGACGGGGCGAACGTCGTCGGCGCCACCCCCAACGGCTGGTGGCGCGACCGAGCAGGCGCCGCCGCCAAGCTACACGGGCGGCTGATCACCGCTGATACGCCGTACGACGACATTGTGCTGGTGCTGGAAGGGCAGGCCAAGGCCGGCATTCGGGCGGGGATCGACGCACACGTGCGCACCGTGCATGCGCCTCGCGACGGCGACTCGGCCATCGTCAAGGCAGCCGCTGACCCGGTTGCCCGTGGCGATCAGGTCACCGTGATTACCGCCGATCGCATGCTCCGTGCCCGCGTCGAATCGGTTGGCGCTCAGGTGATGAGCCCCTCCTGGCTCCTCGACCAACTCGACAACAGGTAGGGGGAACCTCGGCCCGAATCCGGCCCGCGCTCGCACCGAACGCTAGCCGCCAATCAACCCGGCAGCCTTGCGCAGGTCAGCTCGAACGGCGGCCGGCGTTGCGAGCCTCAGGAACCAACCAAGCGGCGCCAACAGCCCGGGGGTAACGAAGTCGACGACCGCCGTGACGGTAGTGCCTCCCGCGTCGTCCGGTCGAAGGCGCACCGCCAAACTAGCGGTCACCGACCGCCAGACACCGTCCTCCGCCCACAGCGTCGGAGGTTCACACTGAGTCACCCGGAGCCGCGGCCGCACACCCAGCACCGTCACGTCGGTCCAGGTAGTGCCGACCTCCCCGCCACCCAACACCTCCTCAACGCCCCGCAA
>JBOFLH010000300.1:0-3926 GCA_051657765.1 Nocardioides sp.
CGACTCGGAGATCCCGAAGTCCTTGGCCAGTTGCGCGATCGGAGTCTCGCCCTTACGGGCGACCGCGACCACGTCGTCACGGAACTCCTTGGGGTGGGGTACAGGCATGTCGACATCCTCCCAGCGGGGCCTCTGGCCCAACAGATCTGGTGTCAACCGAACCTTCAGCAGTCCCTTTTGTCCTCGTGCGTGCTCCGGCGGATCTCGATTTATCGCACTATCGCCTAAGTCGAAGTGTCGCCCAGACGGTCCAGCGAAGCGGCTAGTGGCTCGACCCTGGCCCGCTGTGTTGCATGATGGTTGCGATAGATCGACCGATCGGGCCGCTGGTGCGAGCAGCAGCGGCCACAACGCCTGGAGGTCAATGCTCCGCGTGTGTCAGCCGGCCGCCGTCAGGATCTCGTGCGGCACTCGATAGCTGCTCGCGCCAAGCATCTCGTAGACGCTGGTGATCACACTGATCAGAGGGCTCGCGCCCACGTGTATGCGCATCTCGTCGGACTTACCGACTTGGAGGTCGATCTCGGCAGATGCCATAGGTCCTTCAGGTAGGCGCCACACGGTAGAAATTGCAAACTCAGTCGCTGTCGACGCCCGGCATCAAGTTGCTAGAGATGCCACGACCGAAAGCTGAAGATGGCGGTCGATGTAACCGGGCCTGCCCGAGCTTCACGCTACGGCCGCCACCTCCAGCTGACGGGTAGGCGTCAGGCGTTGGGGCGGCGGCCATGGTTGGCCTTGCCGCCCTTACGCGAACGACGCTTGCGGGCACGCTTGCTCATCGAACCTCCTTCGGTTGGGGTCTGAGCTCGCCGTGGGCGGCTCGGGCTGAGTGTTCAACATTTTGTGGTTGCACATGATCTCACATGGGACACTTGGCGGTGCGGGGCGCCGCCGACGGGCGAGCCCCGCTGACACCCCTCTGAAAGGACATCTTCATGAACCGCACGCGCACCCTGCTCGCCATCGCGCTCATGACCGTGCTCGCTGCTGTCGTTCCAGTCGCAGCGCAGGCCGACTCCCCACGGGCCTCAAAGGCCGCTCAACTCGGCCACGGCTACGGCGGCTGAGCGTAGCTGACCGGTATGCCGGTGACGAGCCGTCGTACAGGGGCGAGGACAATGACTTCAACAAGCATCTACGTCATAGTCGTTGTCCTCGGCGCCGTGCTCGTCGCCGGCTTATCGACTCGGGTACAGGGGATCGCTGCCAGTCCTGACCTCGTTGCTGTCATAGCGCTTGCTCTGCTGGCCGCAGCGTACCCACCGATCGCGGTGGGCGACCGGGTACAACTCAGCATCTCCAGCATCGTTCTACTAGCTGCACAAGCGGTCGTTGGCCCAACAGCGGCCGCGTTGGTCGGCGCGCTCGTCGGCCCCTTTCAAGGCAGTACTTGGCAAGGTCGACTCTTCAACTCGGCCCAGTTCTCGCTATTCGGGTGCATTGGTGGCCTGACTTTCGTGGCGGCAGGCGGCGCTCTTCACCCAGACGACCTTTCCGGTCTCGGCGACGTAATTCTTCGGCTCGCAGCACCGATGCTCATCGCCGATATCGTCCAGGTGCTGACTAATCTGGCGCTCCTCGCAGGAATGCTGCGTGTCGCTCGTGGTGTGCCGCTGCGGATCCAGATCGTTTCGCAATTCCGTAGTACAGGTGCGGCAACCGTTGGCTATGGAGTCATCGCCTTGATCCTTATCGTGCTATGGGTGCCGGCAGGCCTCGGGGTCGTCGCCGGTCTCGTCGTGCTAGCGCCGCTTCTGGTTGCGCAGTGGACGTATCGCCAGCACGCTGAGGAGTTGCAGAGTCAGCAGCAGGTTCTCGGTGTGCTCGTCGCAGCGGTGGAGGCGAAAGCACCGCACCTTGCCGGGCACAGTGCTCGGGTTGCCGAGCTCAGCGGCCATATGGCCGAGCACCTTGGCCTTGGCCCTCGGCAGGTGTCCGACACCCGAACGGCGGGCATGTTGCACGACATCGGCCAGACCAGTCTGCCGACCCGCCTCGTGCGCAGTCTGGACCTCACCGACCTCTCCACCAGCCCGAGCTACGCCGATGCCGGGGCCCGGATGCTCGGAGACCTGACCATCCTCAATGGTGCCCTTGAACCGATCCGCGGGCACCGAACGACTTTGGATTCGGGCGCTGCAATCACGTTGCCGACCCGTATCGTCGCAGTCGCAGACCGCTACGACCTCCTCACACGCGTCGGTGGCCCGGACGGTATGGTCCGAACCCCCGCACACGCACGTCAGCTCATCATGACCGAGACGTCCGACGACACCGGGCTCGCCGAGGCGTTGGACCATGCTGTGGCCCGTAGCCTTACGGAGGAGGCCAGTCGGTGACCGCTTCTCCGTGGCGCGTCGGGCGACGTCTCGCCACAGGGGCGCAGTCGGCGATCGCGCTTCTGCCCCGGCTCGAACGACGCGCAGCAACTGTGATTGTCATTCTTGGCGTGGTCGCCCTGCTCGCTGCGATCGCGCAGTCCGCGACCGCGTTGCCGATGACGCTGCGGGCTCACGCGCTCGCCGTGCTGCTGGTCGTGGCATGCATCGCGCTCGGCGAGCTGGCGAGCATCCGGATGCCGAGTGGCCGCGAAACGGCGCCATTGTCGTCGGCGTCGGCGATGGCGGTTGTCTTTCTCGGCCCCGTAGCGGAACAGTCGGCATTCGACGTTGGAGCCGGTGCGGTGGTCCTCGTGGTCACCGTCGGTTTGCTCCTCGCTGCCGCTGTACGCCGCGCACGTCACCACACCGCCCGTGCACCGATGCTGGCGGCGCGCATCGTCGGTGTAGCCCTTGCCGCGGTCGTCACACGAGAGATCGGCGACCCCACCCTGTGGGACACCCAGATCGATGGCTCGCTGCCCCGAGGAGTCGTCGTGGTCGCCATGGCTTTGATCGCCGCGATTGGGCTGCTCACCGAGCTGGTACTCGCGTCGGCGGTGCGGTCCGAGCGCCAGCGGTCGCCGTGGTCGACGGCGCTCCGGGACGAGATCTACGAGGCTGCGCCGCTGACTCTCGCCGTGGTCGCGATCGGGCCGATGGTCGCCTTCATGGCTCCGGTCCTCGGCCTGCTCGCCATCCCTGCCGCACTGTTCCCCCTCGTCATCGCGTACCTCGCAGTGCGGCAGTACATCCGCAACCGTGAGACGAATCGTCAGCTCATCGGCACGCTCTCGCACCTGACCGAGCACGGCGGGTATACGCCGGTGCACCATGCCGAGCGAGTCGCGGCCACCTCGGTGCGAGTTGGGCGGGTGCTCGGACTTGGCGACCGGCCGCTGCGTGACCTCGAGTACGCGGCCCTGCTCCACGACCTCGGTCAGATCTCCCTCCTTGAACCCATCCCTGGAGGGGCCACCATGCTCGCCGCGCCGACCGACCAGCGGGACATCGCCGAGGAGGGCGCGCGCATCATCCGTGCCGCCGGAGGACTGGACGATGTCGCGGCACTCGTCGAGGCGCAGACCGTTCCCTATCGCCAGGTGCGCGAGCTCGACGAGGAGGTGCCGATGGCGAGCCGGATCATCAAGGTCGCCAACGCCCTCGACGACCTCACTGCAGGCAGTCGCGAGCCGGACGATGTCTCCGCCGCGATGGAGCGGATCAACCTCGGCCTCGGCTACGAGTACGACCCCGAGGTCGTGGACGCGCTCGCCCGGGTGGTGCTCGACCGGGCCGCCAGGCGGTCGGAGTCGCGCCGCACGGACCGTGCGTCGGCCCGCTGAGTCCGGGCCCATCGACATCGGAGGCGGACCGCCCGGGCCGGGCGTGCACCCGCTGAGTTCAGGCCCGCTAGCATCGGGAGCCGCCCCGCCCCGAGCACCGAGGATGTCGTGGACCGTCTGTCACCGGTCGTCTTCACCGACGCCTGGGGATCACACGTCTCGATCGCCAGTCTGCAGGGGCGCGCCATCCCGACCCGCG
>JBOFLH010000301.1:0-9703 GCA_051657765.1 Nocardioides sp.
CCCGGGAGGATGGGCCGAGAGCCTGACTGCGCCGGCCGACGCGGTCGCCCAGATTCCCGATGCGCTGGACTTCGCGGATGCGGCGCCGTTCGGCTGCGCCGGCGTTGCCACGTTCAACGCGGTGCGCCGGGCTGGGGTGAGCCCGGGGGGCCGGGTCGCGGTCTTCGGGCTCGGCGGACTGGGGCATCTGGCGATTCAGTTCGCGGCCAGGTTGGGCTATGAGACCACGGCGATCGCCCGAGGTGGGGACCGAGCAGGGGCAGCTCACCTGCTCGGCGCGCATCACTACCTCGACAGCACCGATGGCAAGCCAGGTGCGGCGCTCGCTACGGCGGGCGGCGCGGATCTCATCGTCTATTGCGCCTCGGCGACCGAGCCGATGGCTGAACTGATGACCGGTCTCCGGGCGCGCGGCTCGCTCGCCCTGCTGGGCGTGGACGCGGCGGCGTTGACGATCCCGGTGGCCGACCTGGTGACCCACGAACGCACGATTGTCGGTCACCTCACCGGCAGTCCACGCGAGATCGAGGAGGCGATGCGCTGTGCGGTGACTACGGGGGTGCGCCCGGTGTGCGAGTCGGTGAGTTTCGACGAAGCCGACTGGCTGGGGTCGACCGGCGCACTCGCGCGATTGCGAGCTGGTACGGCGCGATACCGCATGCTGTTGCGCGCCGACTGATCATGGAGACCGCCGAACTCGACGACTGGTCGGTAGGTTTGGAGCGTGTCGATGAGCCGAGTGCCGCCCCGGATCCACCTCGATTCCGCCGCAGCTGGCCGGAGTTCGCCGGCGACTCGGCGCGCGGTCGCCGAACACCTTCAACTGGAGGTCGACATCGGTGGCTATGTCGCCGAAGAAGCCGCCGGACCGGTCCTAGGGACCCTGCGCAGCCAACTCGCCGGGCTGCTCGGCGTGACCGCGCCCGATCTCGGATTCGTGGAGAGCGGAACGAACGCGCTGGCGGCGCTGCTGGGGGCTTGGCCGATCAGCCGGGGCGAACGGATCTGGGTGGCGCCCAGCGAATGGGGACCGAACCTGGCGGCGTTTGCGGCGGCGGGGCTGGAGGTCGAGGTGCTGGCTGCCGAGCCCTCGGGGTGTGTCGACCTGGACGCCTTGGAGTCTCGATTGCGGCGAGACGCCCCCACGTTGGTCCATCTGGTCCAGATGGCCGCACACCGGGGTTTGGTCCAGCCGGTTGCCCAGGCCGGCGAGATCTGCCGTGCTTTCGGGGTGCCTTTGTGGGTGGACGCGGCCCAAGCCGTCGGGCATCTGCACACGACGGTGGGAGCGGATGCCGTCTACGGGACCAGCCGCAAGTGGCTACGGGGTCCCCGCGGCGTTGGTTTTGTCGGCGTCAAGCGGCGGCATCACCAGCGGCTCAGGTGGGCGGTGCGACCGGAGCCCGGGCAGCGGGGTATCGAGTCGGCAGAGGCAAATATCGCTGGTCGGGTAGGTCTGGCGGTCGCGGTCGGCGAGTTGATCGCGGCCGGTACCGACACCGTGGTGGCCGATCTTCATCGGGTGGGTGTGCGGACTCGTGAGGCGCTCTCGGGGGTGTCGGGGTGGCGAGTTGTCGGCAGCGAGCAAGGTGCCATTACCGCGCTCGCGCCGACCGCCGGTCAGGACGTGGTGGCGACCCGGGCCCGGCTGCTGGCCGAAGCCGGGATCGTGACCACCGCGTCGCTGCCGTGGCGGGTGCCGAACGAGATGACCGCACCGCTACTTAGGGTGAGTCCGCATCGAGACTGCACGCCCGCGCAGCTGGCGATGCTGGCGATGGCTCTTCACGACGGGTAGCTCGCTGGTTCGGTCTGCCGATGGTCTTGAGCTGTCCGGTGATTGACACCGTTCCCGGCGAACCTGTGCGCTGGTTGTTTGAAGCCGCTCGGTGGGGTATGCATGTAGCCAGCACGGCGTCAACGAGGACGATCACGGGTGATCGGCCCCGCACCGACCCGCGGTCGTCTCGCGTGTGATAGCGACATCTCACGCCACGGGGTGGACCGGTCCGGACCTGGAGGGGCGATGAGCATCACCGCACCAGCACGACGATCCCCGACTCGACGAGACTCACCAACTCTCGACCCTGCTGAACTCGACCCTGCTGAACTCGACCGGGCTGACCGTGACCCGGCTGAACCTGACGCTGCCGAACTTGACGCGGCTGAATTTGACGCGGCCGGACGTGATCCGGCACCGCTTGATCGTGCCGACCCACTCGGCTCGGCCCGCCAGATCATTGCCGAGGATGCGCTGCGCCCGAGCACCAGGCACCGAGTCGGGTTGGAGCTGGAGTTTCATCTTGTCGACCTCGAGCAGGTACGGCGTCGACCCGACTGGTCCGGTGTGCAGTCGTTGCTGAGTGCGCTCCCGGTGATGCCGGTTGGCAGTCGAATCACCGTGGAGCCCGGCGGTCAGCTGGAGCTGTCCACGGTCCCACACGGCACCGTGGAGGCGGCCGTCGCCGCGCTGCGAACCGATAGCGCGGCGTTGCGTGCCGGCCTGCGGACCTTGGGCTTCGGTGCCGTACCACTCGGCTCGGATCCGGCACGACGGATCGAGCGAGTCAACCCGCACCCGCGCTACGCGGCCATGGAACAGCACTTCCGCGCACACGGACACGCGGCGGCCGGTCGCGCCATGATGACGGCGACCGCGGCCCTTCAGGTCAACCTTGACGCGGGCCCGGTGGTGGGCTGGTCCGACCGACTTGCTCGGATCAGGGCGTTGGTACCGATACTGATCGCGGCCTCGTCCACCTCGCCGTACCTTGCTGCGCGCAGCTCCGGCTGGCACTCCATGCGACAAGAGACCTGGCACGGCATCGATCCGGGACGCAGCGGTCCGGTTGCCACGGCGGATCCGGCCGTGGACTGGGCCGACTACGCGCTCGCCGCGCCGGTGCTGCTGATCAACCTCAACGGTGCCCTGCGGCCGGTGACCGAGCGAGTTACTTTCGGTGAGTGGCTCGGCAATCCGGACCTGCTGGGCCGGGCCGCTAGCCGCGCCGACCTCGACTATCACCTCACCACCCTGTTCCCGCCGGTTCGCCCCCGCGGGTACATCGAGATCCGCTGTATTGATGCGTTGCCTGATCGGTGGTGGCCGGCGATGGCCGCGATTGCGGTCACTCTGATCGACGATCCGGTCGCGGCCGCCGCGACCGATGAGGTCTGCGAACCGGTGGCCCACGAGTGGGCGTCTGCATCGCGTCGCGGCCTCGCCGAGCCGGCGATTCGTACCGCGGTGCGTCGGTGTCTGGACCTTGCCGCGCGCCGTTGTCCCGGTGCGTTGCGCGCGGAGGTGGAGGCGTTCGCCGAACTGATTGACGCCGGCCGCAGCCCGAGTGGCGAACTCCGCGGCCGCATCGAACAATGCGGGCCGTATCGGGTGCTCGAGGAGGAGTCCAGTGCCAGCTGAACTACGTGACGTCGCGGTCGAAGGCCTGGTGCGCTCTCGCGCTCGCACCTTGGCCCTGACCGATATCGAGGACGCCGAACTGACCACGCAGCACAGTCGGCTGATGAGCCCGCTGGTCTGGGACCTGGCGCACATCGGCCAGCAAGAAGATCTCTGGTTGCTCCGCCGCGGCAACGCGGCCGCCCGGGGTGTGCTCTCGGCAAAGGTCGAGAAGTTGTACGACGCATTCGAGCATCCGCGAGCTACTCGAGTCGAGCTCCCGCTACTCGGTCCTCGAGAGGCAAGACGGTTCCTATCCGAGGTTCGCCACCGGGTTTTCGATGACCTCGAGCACCGGTCCGCTGCGCGACCAGCGGACCTCTTCGCGCATGCCATGGTCGAACAACACGAACAGCAGCACGTTGAGACCATGCTAGCCACCCACCAGCTGCGCGCCGGCGAGCCGTTGCTTGGTGTCGGCTCCGCGCTGCCGCCGGGCCGCGTCCTCGACCAGCGGTCGGTGCTGATCCCGGCCGGCCCGTTCACCTTGGGAGTGGACGGCGTCGCGGAGCCGTGGTCGCTGGACAACGAGCGTCCGGCACACACGGTGCAGCTATCGGCCTACCGCATCGCTCGCGCCCCGGTCACCAATGCCGAGTGGCAGGAGTTCATCGAGGCCGGGGGTTACCGCGAACCTGCCTGGTGGTCGGCGCGTGGCTGGGCCCACCGAGTCGAAGCCGGATTGGAACGACCGTTGTTCTGGTCGGCTGACGGTTCGCGACGCCGCTTCGGCCTGGTCGAGGACCGCCCTGCCGATGAGCCGGTTCAGCACGTCTGTTTCTTCGAGGCCGAGGCCTATGCCGCGTGGGCTGGTGGTCGGTTGCCGAGTGAGGCGGAGTGGGAGAAGGCCTGCGCGTGGGATCCGGTCGCCAACACTCGCCGGCGCTGGCCCTGGGGCGAATCGAGTCCGACCTCCGACCTGGCGAATCTAGGCGGGTCGGCGTTGCGTCCGGCCCCGGCCGGCGCCTATCCGGCCGGCGCGTCCGCCTATGGCGTGGAGCAGCTGATCGGTGACGTCTGGGAGTGGACCAGCTCACCGTTGGCGCCGTGGCCGGGCTTCGTGCCGATGGCGTACGCCGACTACAGCGCACCGTTCTTCGGTGGCGACTACCGGGTGTTGCGCGGCGGTTCCTGGGCGGTGGCCGAAGCAGCCATCCGGCCGTCGTTTCGCAATTGGGATCTCCCGGTCCGCCGCCAGATTTTCGCCGGTCTCCGATTGGCCTGGGACGTTGTGTAGGCATCAGGCGTGGCTCGGGGCACAGCGCAGCCTGGCCGCGCTGATCCTGGAGCCCGAGTTCGGGTTGTTGCGCCAGTCCTACGCGCCGCGCCGCCAGCGGCGCGGGCTCCTGAACGCGGACGGGTGGGGTGTGGGCTTCTTCACCCCGAGTCGCCCCGAACCGGTTCGTTGGCGGTCGGCTCGTCCGCTCTGGAGCGATGCTTCGTTCGCCTCGGTCGCGCCGGTGCTGTTCTCTGGTGCGGTGCTGGCGGCGGTTCGATCGGCGACCGAGGGCATGCCGGCCGACGAGAGCGCGACCGCGCCGTTCACCGATGGTCGCTGGTTGCTGTCGCACAACGGGAGAGTGGACCGCGGCGCGCTTCCGGCGACGCACGATCTGCCGCATGGTTACCCGGAGTCGGTATGCGACTCTGCGGTGTTGGCGGCACTGGTGTTCGCTCGGGGGGTGGAAAACTTGGGCGCGACGGTCCGCGAGGTGGTGCGCCTGGACCCGGCCGCTACCGTGAACCTGCTGCTGACCGACGGCAGTCAGGTGCTGGCGACCAGCTGGGGTGACTCCGTGAGCTACCTGGTGACCGATGACGGGACCGCGGTGGCCAGCGAGCCCTGGGACGATGACCCGCGTTGGGTGGACGTCCCCGATCGCCACCTAGTGACGGTGGGGCCTGCTGGCCTGCGGTTGACCGAGTTGGCAGGCGAGCGATCGCACCGGGCTACCGAGGAGCTACGCCTACCGGGTGCCCGGGTACTCGATGACCGGGTGAGAAAGCCATGACCATCTCCGATTTCGTTGTCCACCTCGATCCGGCCGCGCACGCCGAGCAGCTGGCTCGGGATGTGCGAGCCGGCCTGACGGCCACGCCGAAGGTCCTGCCGCCGAAGTACTTCTACGATGCTCGGGGGAGCGAACTCTTTGACGAAATCACCCGACTCCCGGAGTACTATCCGACCCGCACGGAGACGCTTATCCTCACCCAGCGCGCGGACCGGATCGCGGACTTGACTCGGGCGCGCACCCTCATTGAGCTCGGTAGCGGCAGCTCGGAGAAGACCCGGTTGTTGCTGCGGGCGCTGAGCCGAGGCTATTCGCTGGAGCAGTTCGTTCCGTTCGACGTCGATCCCGCCGTGCTAGGGCAGGCTAGTTCGTCGCTGGCCGAGGAGTTCCCCGCTCTCGCCATCGCCCCGATGGTTGGTGACTTCGAGCGCCATCTAGGCCACCTTCCGGTCGGGCCGCGCCGCCTGTTGGTGTTTCTTGGCTCTACCATCGGCAACCTGGACCCAGCGCAGCGGGCGGTCTTCCTTGGCGCAGTGAGGCAGGTGCTCGAGCCGGGCGACGGCTTCCTCCTGGGCGTCGACCTGGTGAAGCCGGCTCGTCGGTTGGTCGCCGCCTACGACGACGCGTGCGGGGTCACCGCCCAGTTCAACAAGAACGTACTGCGGGTTATCAACCGCGACCTCGGCGCGAACTTTGATCCCGCTGGGTTCGACCATGTGGCGCACTGGGACGCCGACGCCGAGTGGATCGAGATGCGACTGCGATCTCGCCGCGACCAGGCGGTGCGGGTGGCCGGTTTGGGGCTTGACGTCGAGTTCGAAGTCGGCGAGGAGATGCGCACCGAGATCTCGGCAAAGTTCCGCCGAGCCTCGATCACCGCTGAGCTGATGGCAGCTGACCTGCGGTTGTGTCACTACTGGACGGATCCGGCCGGCGACTTCGCGTTGACTTTGTCGGTACCGGACTAGCGCCCGCTGGCGCGGGCAGGCTCGACCCGTCAGGCTGATTCGATGGCGGAGCACTCGAAGGCAGAGCAAACGATGGCAGATAGCAGATGGGAGCCGAAGTGACACACGACGAGGCGGAGGATGGGGCACCGAATCTGACCACCCGAGTGGGCCTGGTCGGACCGGTGTCACCAGGACCGCAGGTCGATCGGGCGGTGGAGATTCTGGCCGACGCTTTCTACCATGACCCGCTGTGGGCCTGGGCATTCCCGGACCCACAACGACGTAACGAACAGCATCGACGCCTGTGGCGGCTGTTCGTCGAGGGCGCGACCAGGTACCCGCACACCTGGCTGACCGCCGACCGCAAGGCCGTGGCCGTGTGGATCCCACCCGGTGGATCGGAACTGTCCGCAGTCCAGGAGCAGCGTTTCGGGCCGCTGCTGGTGGACTTGGTGGGTCGCACGCAAGCCGACCTGGTGATGGCACTCGCGGACGAGTTCCACCGTGCGCATCCCCGCGACGTCGACCATTACTTCCTGACATTGCTCGGCACCGACCCGGCGCACCGCGGACAGGGGGTGGGACTTCGCTTGTTGGCTGACACCTTGGCGATGATCGATGCGCACCACCAGCCGGCTTACCTCGAAGCCAGCAACCCAGCGAACGTAGCGCTGTATGAACGCTACGGCTTCCGGACCCGGTCGATGTTCACCGCGCCCGGCGGTGGGCCGAAGGTGGTCACCATGTGGCGCGACGCGCGCTGACCGGTAACGCCGGTCCACGCCCGGATCGAGGATCACCACCCCGGAGCACGAAACCGCACAAGATTCTGGTGACACGTCATAAAGTCCCCGCTGAGCGCGACTAAGCCCTATCCGAGCGCCGCGTGCACCAGCCCTGCGGCGCGATGCCCGGAGACCAGCGCTCCTTGGATCGACGGCGTGTCGCGATGGTCCCCGCACAGGTACAAGCCGTTACCCAGACTGATCGGGGATGTCGGTGTGGTGTGTGGCGGGTAGGCCGGGAGCGCGTGCGGGATGTGGTGGCGGGTGACCACTTCCCAGGATCGGGTGTGGCACCCATAGATCTCGCCCAGGTGGGCGCGTACGGCGGGCTCGGGAGCCGAACCGCGATCCAACAGGGTGGTCGCCGCGATCAGGTGCCGACCGGTCGGGGCGTAGGAGGGTGCGGCCTTACTGACCACGGCGGCGTTCCACACCGGCCCGGGTGGCTGTGCTTCATAGCGCCGGCCGTCCACGGCAACCATCCCCAAGTCATTGGGAGCGTCGTCGGTCGCGAACCACCAGGTGACCAAACCCCTGGTGACCGGTCTGGGAGTCCCGGCGAGGTCGCTGCCGCAAATCGGGTCGGCGGCGATGATCACGGCGGGTGCGGCGTGCGTTGTGCCGGCTGATTCCACCAGAATCCTGGAGCCGGAACGAGTGACCTGGTCGACTCGGCTGTTCAGCCGGACGGTGCCGCCGCGGGCGCGGACCGAGGCGGCCAACTGGTCGGGGAACGCCTGCATGCCCTCGATCGGTAGACCGGGCCGCCCGAGCACGAACATTCGCACCAGTAGTTTGCTCATGATCGCCGAGGTGGCCTCGAAGCTGTCACCGCTGACCCCGGCCAGGAACGGATGCAGCACCTCACGCCGAAAGCCGCCGGCGACACCGGCCCGATCCAGCGAGGCGCTCAGTGTCTCGTCCGCGCTGCTGAGCGTCCGTCGCGGTGAGACCAGTGCGGGAGCCAGCCACCTAACCAGGCCGGCCAGCTCGCCGGGACGAATGAGACCGCTGCGAAGCGAGCGAACGGCCAGTCCTGGGGAGCGGACCGGATCGGCGAAGACGACGGAGCCACGCGCCCGGCGCACCAGGACTCCCGAGTCGAAGTGCTGCAGCGCTAAGGACTTCACGTCTACCCACCGTCGGACGGCCGGGTAGGCCGGATTGAACACCTGGAAGCCGCGATCGCAGCGGAACCCGTCGATCCGGTCGGTGCGTACCCGGCCCCCGACGCCGTCCGACGCCTCGAGGACCACGACTCGCCGACCCAACTCGGCGAGCCGGATCGCGCAACGCAAACCGGCAAGGCCAGCGCCGATCACGATCACCTCGTGTTCGTCTGCCGGCACGAAGGTCAGGTTACGGGCCTACCAGCGATTTTACTCAGTTCTGAATGTCGTTGCGGCTCGCAAGATGCCCGAGGCAGTGGCGCGCGCGAGGCAGTGGTGCACGGGAGGCAGTGGTGCACGGGAGGCAGTGGCGCACGGGAGGCAGTGGCGCACGCGGCGCGAATCGACCCAAGTCACCGATGCCGGCAGTTGAGAAGCAGGGCTCCTTAGTCACCGTCGACACCCCGGTTCGGGTGCCTGCCGTTCCCAGGCCATCGCCGCGGCACCTGCGGGTGCTGTGACCCGCGGACTCTGGCCGAGTGTCGGGTGGTTGGCGCACCCCCACCGTGCGCCAAACACCCGACTCAGCCTCGTTTGGCGCACCCCCACCGTGCGCCAACACCTATCAGACGGCGATCTAGGCAACGTCTGACGCGAAATGCTCGCAGTTTCAACTATGCCATTCAACCAGGTCAAGCGACTCAGGTCGCGGCGGCCGCTTTGCGAGCGGCGAAACACCTCGACGAATGGTGGATGTACTCGCAGGTAGCTCCGTTACGTGGGAGTCTCGCTCTAGCGTCCGGCCGGACGTCTCGTCATACATCGGGAGGTTCTAGGTTGTTCCAGCGGATTGCGGTCGTTAATCGGGGCGAGGCGGCTATGCGGCTGATCCACGCCGTACGCGATCTCAATGCCCAATCGCCGGCCGCCCAATCGCCGGCCGCCCAATCTCCGGACGCCCAATCTCCGGATGCGCAATCTCCGGTCGGGTCGACCGACCCAGCTGCGCCTATCCAGGTCATCGCGCTCTACACCGAGGCTGAGAAGTCGGCCATGTTCGTGCGTGAGGCCGATATCTCCTACTCGCTCGGTCCGGCGATCAATCGGCCGTATCTCGATCACGCCGTCCTGGAGAAAGCGCTGCTGGCCACCCGCGCCGACGCGGTCTGGGTGGGCTGGGGGTTTGTCGCCGAAGACGCCTCGTTCGTCGACTTGTGCACCCGGCTCGGCATCACCTTCATCGGGCCCAGTGCCGAGGCCATGCGCAAACTCGGCGACAAGATCGGGTCGAAGCTGATCGCCGAAGAAGTAGGCGTACCGGTCGCGCCGTGGAGTCGTGGGGGAGTCGACACACTGGGGCAAGCGTTGTCGGCGGCCGACCGGATCG
>JBOFLH010000302.1:0-7765 GCA_051657765.1 Nocardioides sp.
CAAAAGGGTGTCCATTGCCCTAGCCGATCTCGACGAGGCGGCCGGCGCCGCCTTGGCCACCCAGGAAGAACCTCGCGGAACGATTCGCCTCACCGCACCGCCGGACGTCGGAAACGAACTCCTTCCCGTGTTGCTTACCGAGTTCGTCGCGGAGTACCCGCACGTACACGTGGAGATCGACCTATCGGCTGACACCCCCAACCTGATCGAGGGGGGCTTTGACCTCGCACTGCGCGGCAGCGGACGAAACGACGAGTCGCTCGCTGCCACCAAGCTCCAAGACACAGCGTTCCGGCTCTACGCGTCGCCCGCGTACCTTGCCCGGGGTGAGGTGCCGACCACGCCCACCGACCTCACCGACCACGATTGCATCTTGTTTCGTGGCCGCAGCGGCAAGAGCCTATGGCAGCTCCAATCCGAGGCCGGTGAAGTCGACGTCGCGGTGTCCGGCCCGCTATCCGCGAATGACTTGTCCTTTGCCCGCCGGGCAGCGATCTCCGGTGCCGGTATCGCCCTGTTACCGGAAGTCGTCGGCACCGGATCGGTGGCCACCGGGGAGCTCTCGCCAGTGCTCGCCGAGTGGTGGGCTGGCGGGGCCCCTCTGTTTCTGGTCTACGCCTCCCGCCAACACCTGCCCTTGCGAGTGCGAGTACTTCGTGACCACTTCCTCGAGCGTTTCCCCGAGTAGCGTCTCCCCAATCAACCGACCGTCGCATGCGGGCACGCAGTGCGTAAGCGTGCTGGCACGACTCGCCTCGGAGGTGTCAGGGGATCTGCCGCGCTACCGCCGCCAGTCGGGCCCGGGTGATATCCGCGACCGTGGCATACCCTGCCAGGTGCGCGTTAGATCCAGGCCTCGTGGGTTCGGCCGAGTTGACGCTGAGGCACCGCCGTGTACCGCCATCTTCGACGTTCTGTAGCGCAACCGCATGACCGGTGGTGCCGCTGCCAGCGAAGAAGTCCAGCACGGCGGCGTCCGCGGGCATGGTGGTGAGGATGCGCCGGATCAGCCCGGTCGGCTTCGGCGATTCGAACACGTGGGCCAGGATCTCCTTCAGCTCGGCGACCGCGGTGTCGGTGGAGCCGATCTCGTCAGCCGACCAGATCGTTCGCAGCTTCTTGCGGCGGCCCGGCTGCAGCCAGTCCCGCTGATAGACATCGACCCGCGGGCCCAGTCGACCCTTGATCTCCCGGCACACCAGATCGTCAGGCTGCGCCGCGATCTTGGTCCGCGACCATCGCCACACCGCCGGGGTGCCGTCGCCGAAGACCGGTGCGATCTCCACCGCCCCGGAGAATTCCGCAACGCTCACCTGACCGGAGACCGGGTCGCCCCAAATCGGGAAGTGCAACGTGCGCGCGGTGATCGGGTTGAACTTTTTGTTGGTGTTGCGCAGCGGCAGGTGCCGGTAGCGACGGCCGTCCGTCATGGTCAGCGGGAAGTCGGTCGGGTTGACGGTCTCGGTCGTTGCCGCTTCGAGGGCGCACCGACCGACTTCGCGGGCATACACCAGGAGGTATTCGTGGCTGGTGGCAAACCCGGTGCCGAGCTGGCGACCCTTCGGGTTCAGATTCACCACGATCTGCGCAATGAAGTTGCCTTCTCCGAAAACTTCGTCCATCAGCAGCCGGAGGTGTGCCACCTCGTTGTCGTCGATGCTGACGAAGATCGCACCCCGCATGCTCAGTACCAACCGCGCGGCGATCAGCCGCGGCCGCATCATGGCCACCCAGGCGCGATGCCGAGTGGTCCGCCGGTTTCCATGGCTGAAGTTGTCGGCGTAGGCGAAGTCGTTTCCGGTGTTGTACGGCGGATCGATGTAGATGACATCGAACGTCTTCGGCGTCAGGGTGCGCAACACGGCGAGATTGTCGCCCTCGATGAAGCTGTTGGTGGCCGGGCCGCCTTCGGTAACCGGGCTCGGACTGGTGACGCTCATGGGCTAATGACGCTCATGTACCCGGACGATGGCAGCGATGTCCTCATCCCCGTATCCGTCGTTCAACACCTGACTCAATTGGGCATGCACCGCCTCCATCAGGCGACGATCCATCGCGTCGTCCGCGGTGGCGGCCAGGATGAGGCCCGCATCCTTGGCGCCGCCCCCGAGCCCGAACGCGGCCGGGAAGGTCCCGGCGATCATCGCGCCACCCTTGCCTTGAACATAGACGTTGTCGAGCGGGCCACCGGAGACCGCCTCCAGAAACAGCTTCGGGTCAACGTCCAAGGCCCGGGCGAGCCCGACCGACTGGGCGATAGAGGCGCTGAGTGACAACACGAACGCGTTGGCCACCAACTTCAGCCGGGAAGCGACACCAGCCTCACCCAGCCACATGGTCTTCGCGCCAATGGCCTCGAACACCGGCGCCACGGTGGACTCGGCCTCGCGTGGACCGGACGCCAGCACGAGGAGGTTGCCGGTTTGGGCTGGCTGTTTGGTGCCGAGGACTGGTGCGTCAACATAGGTCAGGCCGAGTTCCTCGGCGACGACACCGACAGCGTTCGCCCCATCGACGCCCACCGTCGAAGCCTGCACGAGAACCGCACCGGCTGCGTAGTGTCCGGACCCGGCCAGGAGGGCCTCAGTGACCGAATCGGCATCCCACAACATCGTCACCACGACGTCCGCACCGCTCACCGCGTCGCCGACGCTCGCACAGACCGTTGCGCCGACGTCGGCAAGCGGACGCGCTCGCGCCTCGGTCCGGTCCCACACCCGCGTGTCCAGGCCAGCCTCGGCGATGTTGCGCGCCATCGGCGCACCCATCGTGCCCGTTCCGAGGACCGCTACCGTCATTACGCTCATCGCTTCTTCACTTCCGTTGACGTTGCGGCCGTCCGAACCACCGACTTTCGCCGCGACCGTCGCGCCGCCCTGGTGACCTTCGACGGCACCGGGAACCGATTGGTCACATCCGTGTGCTCCAGGAGTACCGCATACGGCACGTTGCTTGGTGGATAGGTGGCCACCGGACGATCAGCCGAGAACACGACGTAGCGGGTAATACCGGTTGTGGCGACCTTGAGCACCGTGCCGTTGATCAGGCTGCCGGCGTGCGCGAACGCCTTGCGTCGGGCGTGCAGAGTCCTGGCGCGTTTGGCCGCGGCGGCCGCTGCCTGACGGCCGCCACGATCCCACACGATCTTGGCCTGCGGGCCGTAACGCACCACCAACAGCGCTCCCCTTCGAGCACCTTCCTTCGCCGCCTTGCTGACCACCCGGCTGTTCACCTTGCCCGACTTCATCGCAGTTTCCTCCTGCCCCTCCTCGGGCACCCTACCGTCACCGCGGTGAGTTCGACTCGAACTGAGGGTCACCTCGACCGCAGGCCCGCCGCCCGGAGCAAAGCCGATGGCTCATTGGCTGGGCAGACCGCGCCTGAGGTACTAGCGTGCCTTGGACCACCAGCTCTATCTCCCTCGATGACGCAGGAGTCCGACCATGAACCAGCCAACCGGGACCTATCAGCCCGAAACCCTCGCCGTGCATGCCGGGCAGGAGGAGGCCGACCCGGCCACCAACGCGCGGGCGGTGCCGATCTATCAGACCACGTCGTATGTCTTCGACGACACCGATCACGCTGCCGACCTGTTCGCGCTGCGAGTCCCGGGCAACATCTACACCCGGATCATGAACCCGACACAGTCGGTCTTCGAGGCCCGAATGAACGCCCTCGAGGGCGGGGTTGGCGCGTTGGCCGTGGCGTCCGGTTCCAGCGCGGTGACCTATGCGGTACTCAATCTGTGTTACGCGGGCGACAACATCGTCGCGATGTCCACGTTGTACGGCGGAACCTATGCGTTGTTCGCGCATACCTTGCCCCAATTCGGCATCGAGGTCCGCTTCGTCGATCCCAAGCGACCAGAGGAACTGAGTCAGCACGTCGACGACAAGACCCGGCTGGTCTTTGGCGAGACCATTGGCAATCCCAAGATCAACGTCCTCGACCTCGACGCGTGGTCCGACGCCGCGCACCGCCACGGCTTACCGTTCATGGTCGACAACACCGCGCCGACGCCGTACCTGTGCCGAGTGTTCGACCACGGTGTCGACGTGTCGATTCACTCCGCAACGAAGTACATCGGCGGGCACGGCACCTCGATCGGCGGCGTGATCGTCGACTCGGGCAACTTCGACTGGACCGCGCACCGGGATCGGTTTCCCGGCTTGACCCAGCCCGACGGCGCATATCACGGCGTGGTGTGGACCGAAGCGGTCGGCGACCTGGCCTTCATCATCCGGGCGCGCACCGTGTTGCTGCGCAACACCGGTGCGGCGGTCACCCCGATGAATTCCTGGCTCTTCCTGCAGGGCCTGGAGACCTTGCACCTGCGGATGGAGCGGCACAGCGAGAATGCGCAGAAGGTGGCCGACTATCTCACCGGCCACGCCACGGTCGCCTGGGTGAACTTTCCGGGACTGGACGGCGATCCGAACAAGGCGATCGCGGACCGCGTGTTCACCGGCCGGGGGTACGGCGGGCTGGTGTCGTTCGGCATCACCGGGGGCCGCGAAGCGGGCAAGAAGTTCGTGGAGGCCCTCACGCTGTTCAGTCACTTGGCCAACATCGGCGACGCGAAGTCGCTGGCAATTCACAATGCGACGACTACTCACTCGCAACTCACCCCCACCGAACTCGACGCGGCCGGTGTGCCGGAGGACATGATCCGGTTGTCGGTGGGGATCGAGAACGCAGATGACATCATCGCCGACATCGAGCGGGCGCTGACTGCGGCCGGTGTCTGAGGCCAGCACCGACGCGGGGGTCCAGCGGGCCGTTCTGTTCACCGAGGACGACCCGCTGGTGCTCGCGACCGGGGCGACGTTGTCGCCCGTCGAGGTAGCTTTCGAGACCTGGGGTGAGTTGAACGCCGCCCGCTCGAATGCGGTTTTCGTCGCCCATGCCCTGACCGGGGATTCGCACGCCGCCAACAGTGGCGGCAGGCCGGGCTGGTGGAACGCGATGGTTGGTCCGAGCAAGCCGGTCGATACCGAGCGGTTCTTCGTGGTGTGCCCCAATCTGCTCGGTGGCTGCAACGGCACCACCGGACCGCGCTCGATCAACCCGGCCACCGGCGCACGCTACGATCTCGACTTTCCAGTGGTCCAGATCGAGGATCTGGTCAGCGTCCATCGCCGACTGCTCCAGCACCTGGGCATCCGCCGGCTGCATGCCTGCATCGGCGGTTCATTGGGGGGCATGCAGGCATTGTCCTGGGCGCTGCAGGCACCGAACGAGATCGCGCGCGCTGTGCTGGTGGCGGCGAGCAGCCAGCTGACCGCTCAGAACATGGCGTTTTCGGCGGTCGGCCGGTCGGTGATCATGAACGATCCTGGCTTTGCGGGCGGCTCATACGTCGACGGCGAGGGACCGCGGCTCGGGTTGGCCACGGCCCGCATGATGGCGCACATCACCTACCTGTCCGATCAGTCGATGACTGCCAAGTTCGACCGGCGCCTGCAACAAGGAGTGCGCCCACGCCATCAACTGGCCCCCGAATTCGCCGTCGAGTCCTACCTCCACCACCAGGGTGAGACGTTCGTCGATCGTTTCGACGCGCTCACCTATCTCTATCTCAGTCGCTGCCTCGACTACTTCGACCCGTTCGCCGATCCCGAGGTCACCGTCCGGCTGGCTGCCGCGGACACTCGGATGTCGCTGCTGTCCTTCGACTCGGACTGGCGTTTCTCCACCGCGCACTCACAGCGCATTGCCGCTCACCTGTCGGTCGCTGGTGTCGACCACGACTTCGTCGAGATTTCCGCGCCGCACGGCCACGATTCGTTTCTCTTCGACCTACCCGAGTACACCGCCGCGGTGCGCGGCTTTCTCAGCGGATAGGCCGGAGGAAGCCGGCGTCGCCAAGTCCTTGGTGACTGGGACTGGGACTGGTGACGCTAGGGCAACTGGTAGCCGGCAATCCCCTGCCGTGTGGTCAGCACATACCAGTCATCGGGCGCCGGAACCCCTCCTTCCCGCACGGCGTCCGCGGAGAAGTTGCCGCTCTCGATCCGCCGTGCGCCCCGGGCCGCGCACGGATATGCGAGGCGACCGCCTACCCGTTTCGCCGAGCCGGTGAAGCGTTTGTCGAACCTGACCGTCGTGCGATCGCCCAGGCATACGAACCGATCCGCGAGGTCGACCGGCTCGGCGGCTCCGGTATCCAGGGCCACCCGCACCGGCCCCTGGTCGCTGTCCACCACCATCGTGGAGGCGTCCACTTGTGCCCTGCTGGTGGAGTTCAACACGTCCACGGCTCCCTGCGGCGACAACGGAACCGACCAGGTGGACTGGCCGGTGTCCGGATCGAAGCCCTCGATGGTCAGCTTGGCCCGCCGATAGACCGGATCGTGGCCCTTGCGCGAGATCACGACCCCGGCATAGCGACAACGCGCCGGCCGATAGTCTTCGGACTTGATCCGATCCGGAAGGCAGTCGTCGGCGGTGCCGGGCACCCGCCACTTCAGCGCTCCGGAATCCGCGTTGATGCTGACCATCTTTCGCCGAGCCGCGAGATCCCAGCGGACCGCCTTGCCACGGCTGAACCGCCTCAGGTCGCGGCTGCTCACCCGGTGGCCGAGACTCCCGGTGATCACGCGGTGCGCGGCATCGTAAGCGAAACCCCAGCCACCATCTGAGGTGAAACCCTCGGTGAACAGCTCACTGGCCGCTCGCTCCCAAGCGATGCCCCGCCTGGTTACTCGCCCGATCCGTTCGCCGGGCCGCTCGTCGGTCGCATAGAGCCCGCTATCGCGCTCCAGCCATCGTGAGTCCAGTGGTCCCGACCGACGGTCGGTGGCCAGACGCCCGGTCTCCGGGTCCAGCCGCAACTTCACCAGCCGCCGCGAGTCGACCTGTCCCTCGAAACACACTCCGGAACCCACCGAACACTCAGCCAGCGGTTCGGTCGCGGTGACTCGGACGGAGGTGAACCGAATCCGGCCGGTCACCGGATCCACACCGACGATCGGATTGACCCAGGGCGCCGCAGCGGCGTTGGCCGGTCCCTGGCGCGGCCACTGGAAGACCACCCGCTCAGCGCCCGGTCGGTACTCCACAACGGTAGGCGACAGGCCGTAGCCCGAGGGTTCCCGGCCAGGGGTGTAGGGGTGGCGCCAGACTTCCTTCCCGGTAGACACCCGAACACCGACGATGTCCAGCTCCGAGGTGCGCACCTGCGCGAGGTAAACAGCGATTCCGCTGGTCACGACGGCCCGTCCCACCGGGTGGCCGGCCAAGAACCAGTCCGGCTGCACCTCACCGTTGTCTCGGCTGTCTCGTGCCGAGACAGCCGGGGTATGTTTGTCTGATTCCAGCGATGGCGAGGTGGTGCAGCCGCCGAGCCATACCAGCGCGCAACACAGGATCCCCACAGTCCGTAACATGTCGCCCAAGCTAGAGAGTCAGGCCCGGGCGCGCGACCCCCGATTGAGGGGCTGTGGATAAGCCCGGTGCCCCGGCTACTTGCTGCGCCGGGCGCTGTAGGTCAGCATGGCGCCGAACACGACAACCATTGGTCCAATCACGGCCCAGGTCGGTGAACCGGTCATAAAGCTCCCCTTGAGGTAGCCCAGTCCTTGGCCGGTCCACACCAAGCCGACCAGGACGAGCAGGATTCCGGTGACGGAGAGCACCCGGGTGGTCATGTCGCAGAGCTTACGCCGGCCGTCGACATCTGCGGCGGGTCCTTCAGTTCTCGCAGCGCTCCAAGGAATGCGGAGGGCTCGCTCAGCCGACCGAAGTAGTCGCGATCGACCGTTTC
>JBOFLH010000303.1:0-1693 GCA_051657765.1 Nocardioides sp.
GATGTGGTGTGGGGGGTCGGCTGGGCGAGCCCGGGCGGTAGTCCCAACTCGTGGGAGCCATGGATGTTGGGTGATCCGCGGGTGACGGGTATCGATGAGCGGCTGACGGATTCGCTGGCGCAGCGCACGGGCTGGAACCGCGGCGTCGTCGACGTTCAGTTGCGCCCGGCCAGCCGGTTGGCGGTGGTGTTGCAGCGGATGGCGGTGGTTGAGCCGGGCCGGGTGTCGCTAAGCCTGACCGAGGGCGTGATAGCTGGATTGAACCGGATGGTTGCCGGGTTGCTGGGCCCGGAGCCGGTCGCTTGGGTGGTGGAGGAAATTGTGGCCGACGGGTTTGCCCAGTTCGCCTCCAGGCATACCCAGGTCCGCGCTGAGGTTGTTTTCCGAGGAACCGTGACAGTGGATCTGTTCCCGGCGAGCGTTCAGGGGGTCCTGCGTGCGCGAGGTACCAGGGAGGTGGACCTGACCGACTTGAGGGTGCCGCTCGGAGCTTGGCTGCGCACCGATCCGTGGCGCCTGTGGGCGGCCGCGAAACTCGTCCTGGATATCCCGGCTTTCGTCTTCGATTCATTCTGGTCGCAGGTCGTTCGGAACCGGCCCGAGTTCACCGGGCTGCTGGGCAGTCGCCTGGGCCTGAACGTATACGGGTATGGCAGTGTCGCGCAGTTTGAGCGCGCCGGTCGCCTTGCAGACGCCGCCACCGACTTCGTGGCTGGGATACTGCCGGCCCGGGCCGTGGTCAAGGCGCAAGCCGACTTCGCATCCGCATTTAGGCGAGTGGTGGTGACCGACGCGGAGGATGCGGTTCGCGCGGTCGGCTGGGCGCACCGGCTGCCGGACCGGTCACCTGGGCCGCGGGCGTTTGTCGCGCGGGTGTTCGCTGATCGCGAGCGGCCGGGGCTGGATGTAGTTGTGGCGCAGTATCTCGAGAGCCTGCTGCCCGCAGCTCAGCCGTTCGCCGAGGAGACGCTGGTGCCGGCTCGGCGGTTAGCGGACGTGTTGGCCTGGATGGTGGTGGAGATTGGCGGGGTACCGCGGCTGGAGGTGAGCGCCGAGGCGGTGGCGCTGCTCGCCGGATTGGTGAGTAGCTGGTTGGGCGGCGCAGGTCAACCCGAGGACGCTGACTCAGCCGACGGTGCTGATCCGGCTCTGATCGGACAGTTGATAGCTGATGCTCTTGGGCTGCTTCGAGATGATCCGCGGCGGCGGATCCCGGATCTGGTGATTGACCCGCCGCGTGATGACGACTACTCCGATGATTGCCTCGGGTTCGCGCAGTCGGTGGGTGAGCCCGGTTCGGCTGAGGACGGAACTCGGGTGTTGCCGGTGCCTGAGGTTGGGTCGTTGGTGGCGGTGAACGTGGGCGGTAGGCCGCTGGCGGAGTTGGTGCGAGGTCAACAGGGTGAGCCGGTCGCGGCGGATGTGGATCTGGTCGCGGGAGGCCGGGCGTTGCTGGACCGCCTGATAGGTGAGGCCGGGCCGCTTTTGTCGATACCGAATGAGCGGTACGGCACGGTGACGGTGCTCTTGGTGCAACGGGTGGTGGGTGGCCCGGATGTGGTGTGGGGGGTCGGCTGGGCGAGCCCGGGCGGTAGTCCCAACTCGTGGGAGCCATGGATGTTGGGTGATCCGCGGGTGACGGGTATCGATGAGCGGCTGACGGATTCGCTGGCGCAGCGCACGGGCTGGAACC
>JBOFLH010000304.1:0-6338 GCA_051657765.1 Nocardioides sp.
ACCGTTTCAACCACGACAACCGCTCGATTCGCCAGCAGAATTCCTTTCGTAGTCGGCGCCAGTGATCGCGCCCGGGAGTCGGACGGATGCCGGCCTCGTGCGATTAGCCCTTTCCGCTCCAAGGTGCGCAACACCTGAGAGGTCGTCATCACATCGGTGCTCGCCCAGTGAGCCAACTCGGTTTGGGTGATCGGATCCTCACCTTTGAGCCAGGTCAGTGAGGCCAGCAATACGAACTGAGTATGAGTCAGACCAAGGGGTTCGAGGGCCGTCCGTTGTGCCGCTTGCCAGGCCTGAGTGACCTGCCATAGCAGCAACCCGGGAGATGCTTCCGGGCTATCGGCTGCGGATCGCAGCTCTCGGATCACTCTGTGGACCCGACCGGATGGTCGAGGAGGTGACGATTCGCCGTCGCCTCGACCAACGCGACCAGCCGGTCCAGGTCCGCCTGTGCGGACTCCCGGAACCCCCCGCCCATGATCCGCGCCCACCCGGGTGCAAGCAGTCCGGCCATGGTGACCCGAACGCTGAGTCGGGTGCCGTGGTCGCCTTCCTCCGCGACATGTTCGAACACCAGCGTGGCGCCTGGCAACCGGGACGTATCGGTGTACTCCCGATTCGGCGTGAAGGCGGTGATGGTGAACCGCACGGCCGGCCCGCCGGTCGGCTTGAGGCGACCGGTGGTGCCGAGCGCGGCTGGCCCGTCCAGTCGAACCCACCGGGTGCCGGGTGACCAGTGCGGCCAGGAGTCATGGTCGATCCACCGAGCAAAGAAGGCGGCGGCGGGAGCGGTCGACATTGCTTCTCCAGTGCCCAGAGTCATCATTGCTTTAGTATGCACGCTTACTAAAGCAATGATGCAACCCGCCACTGTCGATCGAGTCAACGGACCGAGGTGCGGGTATGCCGGTAATGGGCCAGCGAGCGCCTATCCCAGCCTCCGCGCAGGCAGTGTCGCCTACCGGCGGCCCGAGCTGAAGGCGGCTGCGCTGTGCCCGCCGCCGGCCGATCCCGAGCGGGCACCCGCCTTGCCGCCCGAGCGACTCGCCGATCGAGACCGCGGCTGACTGCTACCGGCCGACTTCCCGGCCCGAGCCCGGTCGCCTTGCCGACCACTCGACGGCCTCTTGCCCCGTCGCTTCTTCCCCGGCCCGGATCCGGCCCTGGCCGCGGCCGCACTCTGATCCGGCTGCGCGCGACTCCCCTGAGCGGTTCCTTCGGCGAACACCAGGCCGCCAGCTCGCACCCGATCCCCCGGCGCGAGCGTTCGCAACACCGGATGAGTGCCACCGTCCACCCGGGTTATCCGGGGGGTGATGCCGGCCGCCTTAGTGAGCGCACGAACGTCACGCTGCTGGTCGTCGGTCATCAGCGTGATCACGGTGCCCTCAGCCCCAGCCCGTGCCGTACGCCCTGAGCGATGGAGATAGGCCTTGTGTTCCACCGGAGGATCGGCGTGCACCACGAGGGCCACGTCATCGACGTGAATTCCGCGGGCCGCGATATCAGTCGCCACTAGTGTGGTGGCCCGACCTGCGTGGAACGCCGCCATGTTGCGGGTCCGCGCGTTCTGGCTCAGATTGCCATGCAGATCGACGGTAGGAACTCCCTCGCGATTGAGTTGACGAGCCAGGGCCTTGGCGCCGTGCTTGGTTCGCGTGAAGACCACCGTGCGGCCCGGCGCGCTGGCCAGATCAACCAATACCGGCAACCGGTGCGCCCGATCCAGATGCAACACGTGGTGACTCATCGACGCAACGGGGGACTGCGCGGAGTCGGCCTGGTGCACCGCCGGATCAATGAGGTACCGCCGCACGAGCACGTCGATCGCTTTGTCCAAGGTGGCCGAGAACAGCATCCGCTGACCAGATGACGGAGTCTGATCCAGAATCCGCCGCACCGCCGGCAAGAATCCCAGATCGGCCATATGGTCGGCCTCGTCCAACACGGTGATCTGCACGTCCACGAGCGACGCGTGGCGTTGCTGGATCAGGTCTTCCAGACGTCCCGGAGTGGCGACCACGATATCGGTGCCCCGCCTAAGCCCCGCCACCTGAGGACTCTGGCCAACTCCGCCGAAGATGGTCATCGTGGTGAGTCCGGCGGCCCGCGCTAGCGGGTCGAGTGTCGCGTGGATCTGGCCGACGAGTTCCCGGGTGGGTGCCAGGACGAGAGCGCGCGGCTGACCCGCGCGCGTGGTATGACGTGCTGCGGCGGTGCGTGCGACCAGCGGCACCAAGAAGGCATAGGTCTTGCCCGAACCGGTGCGGCCCCGACCGAGGACGTCGCGACCGCTCAATGAGTCCGGCAGCGTGGCCGCCTGAATCGGCGTAGGCATGGTGATATCTAGGTTGGTGAGGACAGCCGTCAGGGTCGCGGGCACACCCAGTGCGGAAAAGTCCAGTGCGGGAGAAGGCAAGAAAGTAGGTTCGCTATCGGGTCGGGTGTCTCACCCCCGGGGTGTTTCCCAGGCGCCGCTTCCGCCGGCGGCGGATGTGATGCGGCGTACGCCTTGCCCAGAGGACAAGGGCGCGAACAGGGCGTCGCGCAAGGGGTCCGAGGCAAGACTGAGCGGACCGCTGCGATAAGCCTAGCCGGTCGATACCGCATCGCCGCATTGGCGGGCGATCGAGGTGGCAATCGGCCCGTCCAGCGCGCATCCGACCCGGGCGGCGGAGGCCGGCGGCATGCTCACCGGGTGCCGAATTATCGGAGGACCCAGGGCCGGACCGGAATCGAGGCGATCTCGAATCGTTCCAGCAATGCAGGCAAGGAGACCGCCTCGCCAGGTCTCGCCAGACCCAACGACACGGCCAGTGCGCCGAGCACCTGCGCGGGCCTGACCGCCTTGGCGGCTAGCTCGGCCATGGTGACGGCGCCGTCACGCTTGGCGAGCCGCCGGCCGTCGGCGTTGATCACCAACGGCACGTGGACATAGCCGAGCGTCGGGAGCCCCAGCAGATCCGCGAGGTGAGCCTGGCTCGGCGTGATGGTCAACAAGTCGTCGCCGCGTACAACCTGATCAACGCCTTGGTCGGCATCGTCGACCACCACCGCGACGTGATAAGCCGGGAGACCGTCGTTGCGGCGCAGCACGATGTCCTCGACCGAGCCGGCGTAGTTGTTGTGCAACGCGTCGCGAATGGTCAGCTCGCCCACCAGCGCGCGAAGCCGAAGCGCCGGGGGCCGCCCGGACGCGACCATACCGGACCGTTGAGAGGCGGTGAGGTTACGGCAGGTTCCCGGGTAGCGCTGAGCCCCGGGCGCGCCGACCGGTTGGGGCGCCGACGCAGCTTCACGGATCTCGCGCCGGGTGCAGTAACACGGGTAGGTGAGGCCGCTGCTGGTCAAGCAGTCGACCGCCGCCTCGTACCACTCCAGGCGCCGAGACTGATAGCGCACCTCGCCGTCCCAGTCCAGTCCCAGGGCCGCCAGATCTGTCAGTTGTTGCCGATCGGCGCCGGGCACACATCGCTGACGATCGAGATCTTCCATCCGGACCACGAACCCTCGCCCAGTTGATCGCGCACACAACCAGGCCAGCAGCGCGGTGCGCAGATTGCCCAGGTGCAGTTCGCCGGTCGGACTGGGCGCAAATCGACCACTTGGCACTGTCTCATCATGCCCCCGCAATGACGCACAGGCGGCGCAGCCGGCGACAATCACGGCACACATGCGCTGAAATCAGTCCGAATCCAGCCGATCGGCAACAACGAGCGCGCACTTGGCTCGCCGCCTCACGACGCCTCACGACGCCTCACGGACGCCTCACGACGCCTCACGGTAGTCGGATGAACGTGGTGATCACCGGACGCATCCCGCGCGACTCGTAGAACCGATGTGCACCTTCGTTGCCGTTGAGGGCCTTGATCCAGATGCATCGCGCACCCAGCTCGGCGAGCCGCGCCTCCGCGAGATCCAGCAATCGCGTGCCGAGTCCTTTCCCACGTTCGGACCGCACCAGACTGAGCGTCTCGATCTCGCCGATCAGGTCCCCAGTCGGCCACGTGTCATCAGGTCCGTCCAACACATGCGCGACGACATACCCAACTGGCCGGCGCTCGCGCACGGCGACCAGAACGAACGCTCGCGGATCGGCGAGCAGTTGTTCGTAGAGCGCGCGCCGCGACGGCCACGATGCCTCCCTGGCAATCACCGGGAGACCACCACCGCCGACGTCCGCATGATGGTCGAACAAGTCCAACCAGAGCGGCTCCAACTGGTCGATCAACTCGCGGCCGCCGACCCGGATCTCGGTCTCGTCATCGGCGCCGGGCACGACCACTAGCCTATGCCCGTGACCTTCTATGCCGCCTACGGGACCAATCTCGATCCAGCTTGGATGAGTGAGCGGTGTCCGCACTCCCCTCTGGAGACAACTGGGTGGCTGCAAGGCTGGCGACTGACCTTCGGCGGCGAGGAGCACGGCTGGGACGGGTCGTTGGCGACGGTTGCCGAAGATCCGCTGGGCGAGGTGTTCGTGGCCGTCTACGACGTGACCCCGGAGGACGAAGCGACGATGGATCAGTGGGAGGCGGCCGACAGCGGTCTCTACCGCAAGGTCCGAGTGCGGATCGCCACCCTCACCGGCGAGGTGCTGGCCTGGATCTATGTCCTGGACGCGTTTGAGGGCGGTCTGCCGTCGGCTTCATACCTGGCCGTGTTGAGCGACGCCGCGGTAGCTGCGGGGGCCCCTGACGACTACGTCGAACGGCTGCGCGCCCGACCTTGCCGCGAGCTGGGCGATTGATCAAGCGTCAGAATTCGCCGCTGTGGCACTTTGCGATGGCCAAGGAAATTCTGCGTGTTTGAGGTTTTCTTAACCACAAATTAGGAGAACCATATTTAGATGCGTGATGGTGTGACCTCCAGTTTCGCACTTGCGTTACCAAGTTCCACTCGCCGACCCCCCTAAGGCTGATTGCTCTCATGCTTACCATCTCTCGACGTAACCTCATCCGCTCCGGCTCACTCGCGACCATCTCGACGCCTCTCGCCCTCAACCGGCTAGCTACGCCGGCGACGGCGGCAACCGGCCAGTTCCCGGCACACGTGCCCGGCAAGATCTATCTCGGTGTCTCCGGCGTCGGTTTCGATATCACCAACCGGACCGGCGCAGTCGGTCTCCGCCGAACGTTTCACCGCTGGGACGGGATGAAACGTGAGATGCGGTTGATCCATGCCGACCATCGCGCCAATCGGTTGCCGTGGACATCGTTTCGGCCACCGGCCGGACCGATCGGGACGGCCTGGAAGCGAATCGGCGACGGCGCCTACGACGCGGACATTCGTCGTCGCGCCGAAAGCTACGCCGAGCTCTCCCGGCCGGTGATCGTGACCTTCTGTCACGAACCGCAACGCGAAACGGCACCACCGGCCGAATACGCTCGGGCGTGGGTCCGCATTCACGACGTCATGAAATCGGCCACCGGGCTGAAGAACGTGATCCACGCGCCCATCCTGGGTGAGTGGACCTGGAATCCGCGCAATCGTCGACACAACCCGGCCGACTGGATGACCCCCGCAGTGTTGGATCGTTGCGACTTCATGGGCATCGACCTCTATCAGACGGCCCTTGGTGAAACCTACGAACAACGCGTAGCGCGGGTCCTAGCGTGGCTCGACGAACGTGGGCGCACCTCGAAGATGATCGGGATCGGCGAAACCGCATGCAGCGACGACTTCGAGACCATCAAGGGAGCGCCCTGGTGGCGGGCGTCGTGGCAGTACGCCGTCGCCCGCGCCGATCGGGTCGTCGCCGTTTCCTACTTCAACAATCTCCTATTCAACAACCAGGGCTATAACTGGCTACTCACCCAGTCACCCGCCAAGCTCGAAGCGTTCACTGAGAGCGTGCGGTCCCCAGCCACGATCAAACTGACCTCAGCAGTCAGCTAGGCGCCGCTGACCCGTGGGAATCACCAGATCAAAACGCGCGGCGAGCGCTGGGAGTAGCCTTCTCTTGCATGAACTTCGAGACCGAACGGCCGCCAGGCCGGCTGGGCCCACAATGACCGGTGCGCTAGCCGGCAACGAGCTGGGCGACCTGCTCGCCAAGGCGCGTCGCTGGGTCGACGACGATCCGGACCCACGCACCCGGGCCGAGCTGGTCGGGCTGATCGATCAAGTGACCCGCGATCATGCTGCCGCTTGGTCCGCCACCACCGATCCCGCTCCTTCGGTGTCGCCGACACCTCGAACCGCACTGGCCGAACTGGTCGACCGGTTCGACGGAACCTTGGAGTTCGGAACAGCCGGACTCCGGGCACCGTTGGGAGCCGGACCGCGACGGATGAACCGGGCCGTAGTGATCCGAGCTGCGGCGGGCTTGACGGCCT
>JBOFLH010000305.1:0-6441 GCA_051657765.1 Nocardioides sp.
AAACCCGGGGTTTTGTGACGTGTCGGCGGGATTTGGTGACGCCTCGGCGGCTGCCTGATGGACTAGCTAGAGGAGGCGGCGATCCGACGCCCACCGAGTGAGTTCGTGCCGTGAGGACAGTTGCAGCTTCCGCAACACGCTCGACATGTGGGTCTCGACCGTCTTGATCGAGATGAACAACTCCTTGGCAACCTCCTTATAGGCATAGCCGCGGGCGATCAACCGCATCACCTCACGCTCCCGCTCGGTGAGACGATCCAGATCCTCATCGACCGCGGCGACCTCGATCGACCCGGCAAAGGCATCCAGCACGAACCCCGCCAGCCGGGGGGAGAACACCGCATCCCCCTCGCTGACTCGAACCACGGCCGCGACCAGCTCGTCGCCGGTGATCGTCTTGGTGACGTACCCCCGGGCGCCACCGCGAATCGTGCCAATCACATCCTCGGCGGCGTCGCTGACACTCAATGCCAAAAACCGCGTGTCCGGGGACTGCGCACGCCGCATCACCTCCACCCCGCCCCCGCCCGGCAAGTGCACGTCGAGGAGCACGACGTCCGGCTGATGCCGGTTGATCGAGACCACGGCTTGCCCGACATCGGCGGCCTCGTCCACCACGATCACCGAAGCCGCATTGACCGCGCCGGTCAACTCCGCGCGAACGCCGCTGCGAAACAGTGCGTGGTCGTCGACCAGCACGATTCGGATCGGAGGGTTGGTCATCTGTCCTCCTCGGACTTCTGCTCGGTCGGTTTCGATTCGGCGCCTTTGCGCTCGTTCACGGAAGTGCCCACCGCATCGACCTGACCGGCCGCCGCCGACTGTGGCGCGCGCGGCATATGCAGCCGAACCTCAGTGCCCTCGCCGAGCGTGGACCGAACCTCGGCGAAGCCGCCATGCCGGGCCATCCGATCGATGATGCTGTGACGGACGCCAAGCCGGTCTTCGGCAATGGTGTCCAGGTCGAAACCTCTCCCCCGGTCGCGCACGAACACATCCACCGCAGGCGTCGATACCTCGACGTAGACGTCGATCTTGCTGGAACCGGCGTGTTTGGCGGCATTGGCGACCGCCTCGCGCGCGGCGTTGATCAGCGGCTGCATTCGCTCGTCGACATCGCAGTCGCCGACGTTGACCACCTCGACTGTGACGGCGTGCACGTCCTCGGCGTCGGCCGCAACACCGCGCAGCGCGGCGCCCAGGGTGCCGTCGCCGATCCGCTCCCCGACGTAGAGCCAGGACCGAAGATCTCGCTCCTGAGACCTGGCCAGTCGAGCCACCAATAGGCCGTCGTGGGCATTCCTCTGGATCAGGGCCAGCGTCTGCAGTACCGAGTCGTGCAGGTGGGCGGCGACGTCGGCGCGCTCCTGGGTTCGCACTCGCTCGGCTCGCTCGGCGGCAAAGTCGGCAGCAAGCCGGGCAATCCACGGGCCAACCACGATGCCGAGGCCCAACATGCCGAGCACGCCGGCAAGTCCCATGTCCCGCGCGGTCGCCAGGGAACCTTCCCGCAGCGTGAAGTAGACAAAGGCGACCGCGATGAACCCCAGCCCGGCGGCGATTCGCGAGTACGACGCCCAGCCGCCCGGGCCGAGC
This sequence comes from Nocardioides sp., assembly GCA_051657765.1. Lineage (GTDB taxonomy): Bacteria > Actinomycetota > Actinomycetes > Propionibacteriales > Nocardioidaceae > Nocardioides. Next base: position 1,597 of record JBOFLH010000305.1, read on the forward strand.
ACCGCCCGGCCGGGATTGACTCGGCCGGTCCGCTCGTCCTGCCAGCGCTCGCGTTGCGCCTCGTCGGCTTGGCGCCAGATCAAGGCAACGCCCACCGCCACCAGGGCGAGCGGCCACAACAGATTGCCACCGAAGGACAAGTTGACCAGCAAGATCACGCCGAATCCGACCGAGGTCGCGGCGATCGCCGGGCCGGCATCGGCCAGCCGCCGCACTCGACCCGGCCGTTTGCCCAGGCGTTCCGCGCTCTCCAGGCCGGGCGCCTCGTGGTCGAAACGATCTTCGGCCGGCAACACCAGCCACAAGGCGGCGTACAACACGATCCCGAAACCGGTCACCCCGGTCACCGCGAAACCCAGTCGCACCCAGCTGGACGGCCAACCCAGATGCCGCGCCAGACCCGCGGCGACTCCCCCGACGATGGGCGAGGTCGTGTCGCGAGTCGCCTTGCGAACCGATTGGGTTCGCTCATCCGCAGTTGGCTCGGGGCGGTGACCGGTAGTGAACGAAGTCATGGCATCGCCATCGTTCCAGACTCGGCAGCGGCACACCATGCGGCGAACCCCCGATTCATCCCTGGCGCCCGCCATCGGACGGCCGACACCTACCGTGGCAGGCTGGCCAGGAGCAACCGCACCGCACCCGCTGTTCCCCTGACCCGATTGCCAGGCCTCGATCAGGGGCAACCCCGATGGATATCGCCATGGCAACCGATCAAGCTGTAAGCATGACAGCCAACTCCGACGAACCGACGGCCACCGACGGGTTGCCAGATCGGTCGACCGACCCGACCGGCGAACCTGCGGGGCTCGGTAGCGACCTGCCTCCCCCCGGGCCTACCGAGGACGCTTCACCCGATCCGGCGGTGCCGCCGCTTTCCGATACGCCGGACGGCCCGGCGCCCAGTGGTCAGGCCACTACTGAACCCTCCCCTCCCGGACCGACACCGACTGGACCGGCACCTAGTCGGCCGGCCACGGCCGGTCCGGCAACCGGGGAGCGAGCCGGCCCCCGAGTCACCCGTGAGGAAGCACTCGATCTTGGCCGGTTGCGACGCAACGTGGCAGACGCCAAAGCCGGTGGCGTCGCAAGCGGCCTGGCCCGGCACTTCGATATCGACCCGGTGATCGTGCGTGTGCTGTTCGTGGTGACCGGACTTTTCGGCGTCGGAGTGCTGGCATACCTGGCACTCTGGCTGCTGGTGCCGGCTGACAACGCCGTCAGTACGCCGATCGGCCTGGACGACAGTAGTCGCGCCATCGTCATCATTGTGGTGGCCGTGCTGAGCGTGGTGGCGCTCTTCGGCGCGTTCGACGTATCCGTGGGTGGGTTCGTATTCCTCGGCGCACTGGCAATCGGCACGCTGGTGGTACTGAGAAGTCTCGAACAACGTCGTGACCGGCACCGTCAGTCGGCGTCCGCCTGGACACATCCGGCCGGCGATCAGCACCGGCACGCCGCACCCTCACCACCAGTCGCCCCGCCGCACTACCCGCCGCACTACCCACCGGGCTACCCCCTCGACTATCGGCCCGCCCCACGACCAGTCAACCCTCGCAAACGAGGGCCGCTGTTGTTCGGGTTCACCATCGCCTTATTGCTGTTCGCACTAGGACTGCTGGGGGTCGCCGAAGTGGGCGGCGCGGACGTGCCGGGGTCCGCATACCCAGCGCTGGCGGTCTCAATCATCGGCCTGATGTTGGTTGTCGGGGCCTGGTACGGCCGGGCCGGCGGTCTGATCGCGCTTGGTTTGGTGGGTTCGATGACGCTCGCCGGCTGGGCCGTCGGTGAGAACTTCGACGGGCAGATTCTGTCGCGTCCTAGGTCGGCCACCGAAGCCGAGACCATCTACCAGCTGGGGATCGGGGAACTTGTCGTGGACTTGACCAGGCTAGACGATCCCGAGCAACTAGCCGGCCAGACCATCACGGTGGACGCACAATTCGGCCAGGTGGTAATCGTCGTGCCGAGCGGTGTCGACACCCGAGTGAACTCGCGGATCAATCACGCCGGCAACATCATCGTTCTGGGGCAGGACCGCGGTTCGGGAACCGACGCCCGCGTGACCTGGCTCAACGACACTCCGTCCGACAAATTGCTCACGATCAACGCCGAACTCGGCGTCGGCGAAATCGAAGTGAGGACCTCGTGAACGCCCACCACCCCAACAACGACAACGATGCGATCGACCTGGCACCGGTGCCCGGGCCGGGACCCGATAACGCATCGACCCCGGCCGACGCGGCGACCGAGGCGACCCAATCGGTGACCCAACCGGTGACCCAGCCAATCGTCGCGCCAATCGCCCCGCCAATCGTCCAGGACGGCCCAACCCGAGGTACGCATCCGGTCAACGTGCTGCACCTGGTGATGGGGGTCGTATTCCTCGGACTGGTCACCATCTGGGGGTTGTTCGAGAACGAGATAGCGTCCACCGATGATCTACGCTGGCTCATCCCCCTGCCCTGGGTGATCGCCGGAGCGGCCAGCCTAATCGTGCTGACCATGTCAGGACGCCGCCGAACCGACTGAGCAGGACCTCACTGGCGCGAGATGCCCCGCGCAGCAGACGCTGCATTGGGTCATTCACGTCAGCGCAGGGCGGCCACCGCAGCAGCGGGCTCGGGCACGGTCACCGTGACAATCCGCCCCGAGGTCAGCACTAGCCGCAGCGCCGGCCCGGATCGGGTTGTGCACGTCGTGCGCCACGGTGTCCACCAGAAGCCGAACGTGACCAGCCACCACGGCACGTGGACCACGTGTGCCTCGGCGATCTCGCCCGGCCGGTAGTGCATTCGCGGCCAGCCGAGCACGCCCCAATGCACGGTGACACCCTGCGGACCTGCGGTGGCACGCACGTTCGAGGCGGTCAGCACGTCGAGCAGGACTCCCGTGAATCCCAGGGTGACCGGCAGAATGAAGCCGCGCCAGTCGTCGCCGGCCGCGCGACACCCTGCGACGCGCGCGACCCGAACCCGGACGGAACGTTCGGGGCCTCCCACCTCACGCGGCGAGGTCGGGTCTGGTTCATGAGTGGGTGACACGTCAGCCGGCGGGCCGCGAGGTGATGCCGCCAGAGCGGGGCGTGCGATGCACTCAAGCCCTACCCAAAGAGTTCGGCGGGCCCGAGTGCTGGCGCGTCGGGCCTTCGTCGCGAAGGACGTGGGGCCGAATTCGTCGAGCACCTAGTCCATATTGCAAGACCAGACGTCTCATTATATGGGCACTCGTCTATTCTGCTGACGTGGCTCAGCAGGTGGCAACGGCGACTGACCGGACCGGCGCGCACTGGCGCCGAAATCTCTGGGTGTGCGTGGGTGGTTCGTTCACCACCGGCGTGGGCATGACGCTGCTAGTGCCGTTCCTGCCCCTGTATGTGCGCGAGCTCGGCGCATCCACCGACGCAGAGGTTCTGCGTTGGTCGGGAATCGCCTACGGAGCGACGTTCTTTACGGCTGCGCTAACGGCACCGCTATGGGGTGTGCTGGGAGATCGGTACGGCAGGAAGTTGATGCTGATTCGCGCCAGTTTGGGTATGACGGTCGCCATGTCCCTGATTGGCCTCGCGCAAACCGTATGGCACCTGGTCGCGCTCCGGTTGCTCGTCGGACTTCTCGGCGGATACAGCTCCGCCTCAACCATTCTCGTTGCCGCCCAAGCACCCCAAGAACGCAGTGGTTGGGCGCTTGGCGTGCTGTCCTCAGGAATCATGGCTGGCGCCGTAGCCGGGCCGCTGCTCGGTGGGGTCCTGCCAGAGCTGATTGGAATCCGACAAACGTTCTACTTCACGGGCGCGCTCATCTTCTGCGCCTTCCTGGCCACGGCGTTCCTGCTCCAGGGCGACGCCACCGGCAGGTCCGAGAGTGCGCCGCCAGCGGAAGGACGTGGGTACGTGCATGAGCGAAGCATGTCGAGCGGCCGCTCCGTCACAATCCTGTTGATCACGGCCAGCATGCTCATGTTCGGCACCATGTCTATCGAGCCGCTCGTCACGGCTTACGTCACCGAGATCGACGGTGCGGCTCGCGCGACCCTCTGGGGCGGACTCGTCCTCGCTCTCGGCGCCGCCGGGTCGATAGCGTCTGCGCCGCTCATTGGGAAAAAGGCAGACCGCTTTGGTTATCGACGCGTGATCGTTAGCTGCCTGGTTGGCGCTGCTTTCTGCGTACTGGTGCAGGGGTACGTGCAGAGCGCGGTGCAACTCGCGCTGACACAGCTCGCCTTGGGTGCCTGCCTAGGCGGGTTGATGCCAGCAGTCACCGCGGCGATTCGTCAGGTCACTCCATCCGACCGGGTAGGACGAACCCTAGGCCTCGGCGTCTCAGCCCAGTACGTTGGACAGGTGCTCGGGCCAGTCACAGGTGGCCTTGTGGCTGCAACCGCTGGCTTCCGAAGCGTCTTCGCCATCACCGCTCTGGTGCTTTTGTTCGCCGCCGCACTGAACGTGGTCGACGAACGCCTACGACAGGATCGCGAGTAGCGCCGGAGATCTCCGGCCCGCGCTAAGTCCGACGACGTTGCGTATGCTCGTCGCAGAACCGCCGACATTCGCGGGAACTTCTCAAGTGCAAGGTTTTCCATGCCCGATGACATCGTCCTCCCCCAGCTCGGCGGCCTGGCTTCGTTATCAGTCAGCCAACGGCCCGACCTGGTCGCCGAACCGGTAGCCCGCGCGTTGGCGACGTGGCCGCACGCCCATCGAGTCGCCGTGGTCGAGATCGATCCAGCGCACGCCGATACCGCAGCCATGGTCCGGGCCTACGCGGTGCCGCTGGATGCCGGCGCCAACTGCGTGGTGGTTGCTGGTCGACGAGGCGGCGACGAGCGCATTGCCGCGTGCCTGGT
>JBOFLH010000306.1:0-4300 GCA_051657765.1 Nocardioides sp.
GCCTTCTCCTGGTCAGTCCAGCGCCGTGGCCTGGTGGATGGCAGGAAGTCGACGGTGCCTCGCGGGGTCTGATGTCGTTCAGCGTCGGTTCCTAGGTCGATGGTGCTTCCATCGTCGATGCTGGTTGTGTGGGCGAGGCAGTGATGGCCGAGTTCGTGGGCAGCCGTGTGGCGGCGGGCGCCCGCATGGAGTGAGCTGTTGACCAGAATCCCGATGTTGGCCTCGGGCTCGTTGAAGTAGACGCCGAATACCTTCGGCATGGGCCTCCACACCAGTTCGAGCCGGGCGTTGCTGATCGCCGCAACGACATCGACCCGTGGTTGACTGAGGTCGACCCCCGTGGCGGCGTGGGCGCGTGACGCTGCGATCAGGGCCAGCTGGTTCGCCTGTTCCCAGTTGACGATGCGGCACCTCCAGTCACGCTCCAATCCGGCGGTACCAGTATCGGCGGACAAGTCGAGGGCAGGGTGTTGCAACGCCTGAACGGTCATGAGCCCGGCAGGTCCTTCTCGTTCTCCGCATCGGCCCTGGCGCTGTACCGCAGGTAGTTCGCGAATCGGAGTACCTCCTGGCGATCCTGCTCCGTTAGGTCATCGAAGACCCGGGCCAGTGCGCTGACGGGCTCGCTCGCCCCCGCCTGAGCTGCTTCCTCACCAAGCAGGTAGCTGACCGGGTATCGGTAGAGCTTGGAGAGCTTGCGGAGTTCGAGGCTGTCCACCTTGCGCAGGCCGCGCTCGATGTCGGACACCGCGGAGCGGGGGATGCCGGTGGCAGCTGAGACGTTCTGCTGAGATATGCCGAGGTACTCACGGATCTCGCGCAGCCGGCTGCCGAGTTCGCGCCACTCTCGTTCGTTGTTGTTCTCTTCACTCATGGGTATGGTCCGGGCTTAGTTGAATCGCTGTGCGCACAACCTTCGCGAATTCGGCGACAGACTTCATCGCGTCGGCGGTCACTTGAGTCGTGGGTAGCTGGACTCCGAACCTCGCCTCGACACGCACAAGCACCTCCACCGCTAGCAGCGAGTCCACCGGCAGCCCGGGACCCTCTAGCTCCAGCAGGGCTCGCAGATCTGCCGGGCTAGTGCCCGCATCCTCGGCGAGGAGGTCGACGATGACGTCCTCGATGTCTCGCTGGCTGGGTGTCTCCACGAGCACCTCGCTTGGTCGGATTTTCCAGCACCTTGTTCCAGGATCCTACAGCACGTATGTTGGAAAAGCAGACAACATGTGGCTTGAGCCGAAGGAGATGGTGTCAACGTGGAGTTCTCGGAGTTCCAGAGGAAGGCGTCTGGTACGGATCAGCGGCCGGGGGAGGACCTGGGCGACATGGTCGTCCATCTTCTCGGCCTGGCGGGTGAGGCCGGCTCGGTTGCCGCTGAGTACAAGAAGATGCTCCGCGACGGCCAAGCCCACGCGTGGTGGAAGCCCCGCATGCGAGAAGAACTCGGCGATGTGCTCTGGTACGTCGCAGCGATCGCATCCCACCTCAGACTTGACCTCGATGAGATCGCCCACGCGAATCTGGAGAAGACGCGCGATCGCTGGCAGACCTCCGCGAGTGCTCCCCTGGATGCGGCGTTCCCCGCCGGCGAGCGTCTGCCGCGGGAAGGCGTCTACGAGTTCGTATCGACGTCGTCAGAGAGTGGCAAGGCGGCCGTCGACATCTACCTTGACGGCGCCACCGTGGGCGCTCAGCTGACAGATGCCTCGTACGTCGACGACGGCTACCGGTTCCACGACATCTTTCATCTGAGCTACGCAGTCCTACTCGGGTGGTCACCAGTGACCCGACTGCTCCTCGCGAGAAAGAGGAAGAGTGACCCCGATACCGACGAGAACGAGGACGGGGGCCGGGCCATCGTCATCGAAGAAGGCATTGCGGCTTTGGTCTTCGGCTACGCGAGCCAGCACAACATGTTGGAGAACATCACCCGCGTCGACCAGAAGCTGCTTGACACCATCCAGATGGTGACCGGGCAACTCGAAGTGGGAGCCCGCAGCCAGGCGAACTGGGAGGCAGCGATCCTCCAGGGCTTCGAGGTCTTCCGCCAGCTCGTCGCGCACCAAGGAGGTCGGGTGCATTTCGACTCAGATGCGGGCCAGCTGCGCTTCGAGGCACGCTAGTTGATCTGGCGCCGCGCCAAGCTCGGCGCCAAGGCCCGTTGCTCTCGCGACACGAGGGGAGGTCGTCGAGTCCTGCCGCCCGGCAGTCGCCAGGTCCACTACTGCTCGAACGGTCGGTACCGGGCCAGCTCGCCCTTCAGCATGGCTGCGGTCCCTTCGACCTCGGTCCGCTCGGCCCAGGCACATGGTCCTTTGGCCAGGAGCAGCTCGAGCGCCTTGAGGTCAGCGACGATGCGCTGTCTGGTCTTGGAGAACCTGGCACGACAGGCGTTGCTGCAGAAGCGCTGGACGCGGCCTTGTCGGTTGCGGTCGACGGGCTTTCCGCAACCGGGTTGGCAGCAGAGAAGCTCCAATGACTCTCGGGCCAACAGCAACTTGGGCAGGGACTTGCTGACAGCTGAGGACGGATCCTGTTCGAGCAGTGTTGGGACAAACGTTGAAATGCGTGACACGACGGCAGCTCCAGCTGAGGGAGCACGGGTGGTGAACCCGCGGGATCGGTTGGTGCCATGAGTCGTATCACGGTTGAGCATCTCTGTCACTCTCTCACTCAAGAAGTCGTGTCACACGGTCGCACCTGGTCGTACGTGACCCGTTAGTGCCTTCTGAACACAGAGCATGACACGACTTCCTTGTCAGGCGCAGCCACTCTCAAGTAGATTTCAGCTACCTTGCGGACTGGCTGAAATGGCGAGGACGCCGCTGGTGAGACAGCGACGCCCTCGGGTTGGCTGGACCGCCGAGGCAAACCAGCGACGGAAAGCGAAGGGGCCAGCCGTGGCCGATTCTACTCATTCTGGGAGACGACTCCTGGACGCCTGTGGTCCCCCGGGGTCCCGATGACCGGCCCGGTCGCGTGGTTCGTGGCGGTCGAGCGCGCCGGTGCGCGGGCCGAGTGGGACTGGGCGATGTTGGGTGAGCCCGACCTACGGCAGCTGTACTCGACGAGGCGACCGAGTTCGGGTGACTTCTCACGGCACATCCCGGTCACGGCGTACTCGACGACCACCGGCTCGCATCACGAGCTGGAGTCGGGGTTGGAGCATGACCTGCTTCGCCGGCTGGATCGGGACCCCGAGGTGGTGTGGCTGGTGGCGCAGCCGGTGCTGCTGTTCGGTGTGGGCGGTCGCCGGGGTTCCCACACGCCGGACTTGCTGAGCCGAAGTCGTGACGGATCGGTAACCGTGTGGGACGCCCGGCCAGGCTCCCGTCAAGACGAACTCTTCGAGCGCAAGGCGTCCGCGACCGAGGCTGCGTGCGAGTCCGTCGGTTGGCGCTACCAGGTCTTCACCGGTCACGCGACCGAGGCCGAGCGTCTCAACGAGTTGTGGCTCGCGGGACATCGCCGGAAGCGGCCCTGGCATGCGGAGCGCGGCGCTGAGCTGTTGGCGCGATTCCCCGGCGGCTTCGCTATCCGGGAGGTGTACGACGCCAACGATGAGGGCGGCCACCTGGTGAACACGATGTGGCACCTCGTGTGGCGTGGTGACCTGGTGTGCGACCTGACCCGGCCCCTGCGGGCCAGCACCGAGCTGACCTGGCGGCCCTCCGATGGGTGACTACCGGGTCCGGTTGGAGGTCGGGGAGCGGATCCTGCTCCCCTCCGGCTACGCCGTCGTCGCTGAGCTCGCGGCCGGCGGGTACACGGTCAGGGACGTGATCGGCGTCGAGCATCACGTGCCATGGACGGACCTGGCCCCGACCGCAGCCGCGACGAATGGGCGGCCCCGCCACCACCAGTTCGCGCTGCGGCCGCTGCTCGACTCCATAGACCAGGTGTCGCTGCGCGAGCTGATGGACTGGACCGAACGGATCCAGGTGATCGTGACCGGCTACGCGAACGGTCACGCGTGCCTGGCCCGCGATGGCGAACCTCACTACCCCTATGGACCGACCTTCGGTGTGTCGATCGACCAGCGGTGCGAGCGGATGGCCGCCGAGATGACCCGCGAGCGGGAGCCGGACCGTGACCTGGTCCGTCGGGTCGAACGGGGCGAGCTGAAGTCGCTGACGGTCAGCAAGAGCACAGTCCGGAGCAAGCTCAGGGCGTTCGAGCACGGCGGTGTCGCGGCGCTGGTCGACGGCCGCCGGATCCGGCGTACCGATCGCTTCGACCGGATCGACCCGGTGTTCCGCGACCAGCTGACCCGGGTGGCCGGCACCCTGGACGGGGA
>JBOFLH010000307.1:0-10786 GCA_051657765.1 Nocardioides sp.
GTTCGCGGCCGGAACCAGCGAGGGTCGGTGACCATCCAGATGGTCTTCTTGATGCCCGCGCTGTTCACGTTGATGTTCACCGGCATGCAGGGCGCGTTGTACTACCACGCCCGTCAGGTGGCGCTCGCGGCCGCGCAAGAAGGCGCCCGCGAAGCCGGCTCCGAGACTGGTACCCAGGCGGCGGGCATCGCGACAGCCCGAAGCTTCCTCGAGGAGGCGGGCGGTTCGGATGTGATGACCTCGACCAGCATCACCGGGTCCCGGACCGCCACTACGGCCACGATCCGAGTCAGCGGCGCCAGCTTGAGTGTGATCCCGGGCTGGCGGGTCCAGGTACGCCAAAGCGCCAGCGTTCCGGTGGAAAGACTGACCGAATGACCAGAACAGGGTGGCTGGTGAGGCGCAGCGAGCGGGGGTCGGTGGCGATCGAGACCGCGATGCTGGTGGTGCCGTTCGGGTTCCTGATCGCGATGGTCCTCGCCGGTGGCCGGGTCGCGATCGCCCGGCAGTCGATCGACGCCGCGGCCTATGACGCGGCCCGCGCTGCGTCGATCGAACGTACCCAGTCCGCCGCGATCGCGGCCGGCAAGGCCGCCGCCAGCAGCGGTGCGTCTGATCAGGGACTCCAGTGCAGCGTGTTGACCAGTCAGATCAACACCACAGCGTTCAACGCCCCGATCGGCACCACCGGCCAGGTCACCGCGACCCTGACCTGCCGAGTCAACTTGTCGGATCTGATCGCGCCGGGCCTGCCAGGTCAGCGGGTCATCACCGCTACCGCGTCCAGCCCCGTTGACGCGTTCCGGGAACGCCGATGACCCCCCACCAAGCGACGACCTGTGAGATCCCAGCCGGCCGGGGTGAGGACGGCGTGATCAGCGCGTGGTTCGCGACCGCGGCGTTGGTGATGATCATCCTGGTCGGCATGACCGTCGATTTGGGCGGGAAGGTCCACGCCCAGCAACGCGCCCGCAGTGCCGCGGCCCAGGCCGCCCGCACCGGAGCCCAAGAGGTCCAGGGCCCGGCCGCGGTGCGCGGGGAAGACCTCCGCGTCGACGTGGCGGCCGCGAGGACTGCTGCGGTCGGCTATCTCCGCGCGGCCGAGGTCAACGGCACCGTGACGCTGACCGGGGGTGACACTCTGGTGGTGCGGACCACCGATACCTACGACCCGAAGTTCCTCACCATCATCGGCCTGGGTGCGATGCGGGTCACCGGGCAGGCATCAGCGCGGCTCATCCGGGTTCAAGGAGGCGTCGAACAATGACCACCACCACAACAAGCAGAACACTCCACCACATCAGGCGGCGGCTGACGGGCCTGGCCGCCACCACCGTCGTGCTGGCGATCGTGTTCGGGTTGCCGGTGCTGCTGATGGTGATCGGCGCCGACCTGATCCCCGACCAAGGCCTCAGCCCGACCGGGATCAAAGAGGCGTTGTTGGCACCCGATGACGGGTCGGTGGTCCTCGCGGTCTTGACCGTGGTCGCGTGGGTTGCTTGGGCGGTGATGGCGCTCAGCGTCACCGTTGAGGCGATTGCGTTGCTCCGCCGGGTCGAGGCCCCCGCGCTTCCCGGTTTGGGTCGCCCACAAGCAGCTGCTCGAGGCCTCCTGGTGGCCGCGGCACTGTTGTTCATTGCCGCCCCACTAGTCGCGCCATCCAGTGCCACCCCAGCCACCGCCGCAGCCACAGCCTTGGCCAGTCACCACACCACAACCGCCGCCACCACCCAGGTCTCGGCACTTGACGCGGACACGGCACCCGCGGCCCGTCCCCACACCGGCGGCGACTCCAGGTCTGGTGAGGAGAGGACCGGTACCGCGTCGGCGGGGGTGGTGACGCATACGGTGCGGCCCGGGGAGAGCTTGTGGGGGATCGCCGAGCAACACCTGGGGGATGGGGCACGCTACGGCGAGATCGTCGAACTCAACCGGAACCTGATCGGGGACCGGCCCAGTTTCCTCCAGGTCGGCTGGGAGCTCCACCTCCCCACACCACCAGACACAGAACAGCAGCAGCCGACGTCGTCGTACACGGTGGCCGCCGGCGACACCCTCTCCGAGATCGCCCACGAGCAGATCGGTGACGCCGACCGATACCCGGAGATCTTCGAGGCCTCGACCGGTATCACCCAGCCCGGTGACACCCGGCTGGCGGATCCGGATGTGATCGACGTCGGCTGGACCCTGACCATCCCAACCGCCGACCACGACAACCCCGCCGCTCAGCAACCACCACCCGGACGCGTCGGCGACCCTCCACCGTCCTCGGTCGAGGACCCCACCCCCACCGGCCAGGGGGAGCCCCCCGACGCCGCGCCTGCGGAGAGCGAACCCACACCAGCAGGGCAGCCAGCGCTTGAGGAGGAGGGCGAGTCAGCGGCCGAAGACACCACCACGTCCACCACCGTCGATCGCGGTGACGAGGTGGGGGAGGGGGTTGATGATTCGGTGTTGTCGGCTCCGTGGGTGCTGGCCGGGTTGAGCGGCGCTGGGGTGATGTTGTCCGGGGCGTTGTTGATCGCCTTGCGGGGCCGGCGTCGGGCCGGGTTCCGTAACCGGCCCCCCGGTCGTGCCCTGGCGGCCCCGGCACCTGACCTCGCGCCGGTCGAGATGACCCTGAACGCCACCGGAACGACTGCGGCTGTGACGGTGGAATTCACCGATGAGGTGCTGCGTCGGCTCGCCGCGACAGTCGCTGGTCTGGGTCAGGTGATGCCGCCGGTGGCCGCGGTCGAGCTCGGCACCGACCGTCTGACGTTGCATCTGTCCGCACCCGCTCAGGTGCCCGGGCCGTGGGTCGGGTCCCCTGACCACACCCACTGGCACATTCCCGCCAGCCTCGCGCTTGACGAGGTCGGCCCCGATACCGGTACCGCTGAGGCGCCCTACCCGCTACTGGTCACCATCGGCACCAACAACACCGGGGAGACCTGGTTGCTGAACTGCGAAGAACTCGCCACCCTCACCATCACCGGCGACCCGTCCCGGTGCCGCGACTTCGCCCGGCACCTCGCTGCACAGGTCGCGGTCAACCCGTGGTCGCGGCGGGTTCAGCTCGACTGCATCGGTGTCGCCGACGAGGTGGTCGCGATGGATGAGCGGATCGTCTACCACCCCACCGGCGAAGCCGCCCAGGCTGCCACTGGCGAGGTCCTCGCGGCCGCGGTCGCCATGGTCGAACGGGCCACCCGCAACGACACCGATGTCTCGACCGGCCGCACCGGCCGCATCGACGACGACGTCTGGCCGGCTCGGATGCTGCTGGTCGATGCCGCGGCCGGTGAGCCGGCTGACCTCGATCGGCTGCGGCAGCTGGTGGCCGACCATGTCGGGCAGGCCGCTACCTCGATCGTCGTGATCACCGACACCCCCACCACCACACCAGTCGCGGACCTGCTGGTCACGGCCGCGGGCCGGGTGGTCCTCGAGCACGCCGGCCTCGACCTCGAAGCCGTCGGGCTGACCAGTGAGGAGGCCCGCGGCTGCGCCCTGGTCTACGCACAAGCCGAGAACCCCGCATACGTCCCGGTCCCCGTCGACGAGTCCGCCACAGGCGGCTGGGAAGCCTACGCCGACTACACCGGCGGCCTGCGGTGCGAGCACACCCTCCCACGCCACACACCCAACCCCAGCGGTGGTGGGGTGTCGTCGCTGCTCGAGGGTGACGACGAGGGCTACCTGCACGCCGGCGCAGCCGTGGCCGAGGACCTCGACGCCGTCGCCCCCAAAGTCCCAGCCCACGTCCGTGCTGACGTCGAGAACGCCGACCCCACCCTCGACGAGGACCTCGCGGACTGGTTCGCCACCGACTGTCCACGCCCGAGGCTGACCCTGCTCGGTGCCGTCCACGCGAGGACTCACGGGAAGGCCCTGGCTAAACGCCGGCCCTACTTCACCGAACTCCTGGCGTTCCTCGCACTCCGGCGCCGCACCGGGGTCACCGTGGCCGAGGTCAGCCGCACCTTCGGGATCAAGGAGGACAAGGCCCGTGACTACGCCCAGATCGTGCGGGACTGGCTCGGGGTCAACCCCGCTACCGGCACCAAGTACCTCCCGAACGCTGATCAAGCTCCGGCCACCACAACCACCGGCGTGAACGTCTACCAAATCCACGAAGATCTCCTGGTGGACTACGACCTGCTCCGCCGCCTGCACCTGCGGGCGAAGGCCCGCGGCGGCACCGAGGGGCAACACGACCTCCAGACCGCCCTCAAACTGATCACTGGTCTGCCGTTCGACGGGCTACGTGAAGGGGGATGGAACTGGCTGTTCGACGGCGAACGCCACGACGAGTACGCCACCTACGCCATCGCCGACATCGCCTTCACCCTCACCACCCACGCCCTAGCCGCCGGCGACCTGGTCACCGCTCGGTCGGCCGCGCACACTGCTGCCACGGCCGCGCCCCACGAGGAATTCACCCGCCTGTGTCTGGTCAAGATCACCGAGGCTGAAGGCCACCTCCACGCCGCGACCCAGATGCTGCGCGAGGAGGTCTGTAACCGCACCGACGACCACGACGCCCCACCGGAACTGTCGGCGCGAACCAAGACAATCATCACTATCCACGACTGGCTCGCAAGCTAACCCCACCCCGGGGAGAGGAAGAACTCGACCGATGAGACTCAACCAGCCGACCATCAGGACACGACACCGGATGATGAACCCCTCCACCCTCCTCATCGCGGCAACCCTGGCACTCGCGGTCACCCTCACCGGCTGCACCAACAGCGAGGACGACCCACCCGAGACCAACGACACCCCCACCGCGACGCCCACTTCACCGGCGCCGACCAGCGCGAGCCCCACCCCGAAAACCCCCGAAGAACGGGCCACCGACCAACTCACCCGCTACCTCGACCTACGCGACGACGCCTACCGGACCGCCAAACTCAACCTCAAACAGCTCGCCAAGGTCGCCACCGGCAAGCAGTACCTCCTCGTTCAGCAGTACGTCGCAGCCACCAAGAGTTCAGGAACCAAGGAGACCGGGGATTACGTGCATACCCTCGGTGCACCGAATCAGCGGAACGAGACCACCATCCGCATCACCGACTGCGAAGACCGCAGCGGCGTCGAGCGACGCCGCAAGGGCAAGGACATCCCGCCGCCCAAGGACCCCGAAGGCAACCCGCTACGAAACCCGCTCCCCATCGATTACGAACTGGTCAAGCAGAAAGGACGCTGGCTAGTGAGCAACTCCAACACCCGTTGGGACGAGAAGTGCTAGCCCGGGCACTGGCCACGATCGCAGCTGCCGCCATTGCGCTACTTGGAGCCGCCGCGCCGCCAACCTCTGGAGCCGCTCCAGGTGAGAACTGTTGGGCGGAACCGGATCCCGCCACCGGGGAACTCAAGCTGGTCTGTGAGAGTGGCGGCGGCAGCCCGGGTGGTGGTGGCGGTACTGGTGGTTCGTCGACCTGCCAGTACGGCGGCCGAGAGATCCCCTGCACCGGGCCGGCCGGATCGGTGTGGAACGGCACCTGCTACGTCGGCGAACCCACCCGACGAGGAATAGACGGCCCCAACGGGGAGAAGAGCCCCGAAGAAGGGCAATGGCACACCTGCTACCTCCCACCCGGGATCTCGGGCCCGAACATCGTGTGGGTCGGCGCCGGTGAAACTCTGATCGACCCGGTCACCCTGGCCTACCGCGCCGTGGCGGCGATGGACCTCGACCCCATCACGGTCGGGATTGTCCCCGAACAAGGTCCCGACCGCGTCGGGCTCGTCGGGCTGCCGGTCTGGATGTGGGTCGAGAACCAAACCCCCGACACGTGGGGACCGATCACCCGCTCGGCGAGCCAGGGCCCCGTCTCGGTCACCGCCACCGCCACCGTTGACTCGGTCACTTGGGACATGAAAGACGGCACCAAAGTCACCTGCACCGGCCCCGGCACCCCCTACACCGACAGCTACGGCAAGAAAGACTCACCCACCTGCGGCCACCGCTACGAAAAAATGTCCACCGACCAACCCGACCGTGCCTACCAGATCACCGCCACCAGCCACTGGATCGTCGAATGGACCGGCGCCGGCCAAACCGGAACCATCGAATTCGACCTCACCACCAACCCGGTACCGGTCCGCATCGCCGAAGCCCAGGTGCTCACGCAGTGACGGTGAGCCGCGTGTGTTGTCGTGGGAAGCGGAACGGAACGACCATTACTTCTGTGCGGTCACTGAGTAGCGAGATCCATCTGTTTCACCTACCGACGAGTTCGGCCAGGGCGACTCGGTGTTCGACATCGCCGACGCGGATAGTGATGGTGGCTTCGGCTCCTACCGCGTCGAAGTAGGCCTTCATGGTGGAGAGCAGGATGTCGGGGCGACCTTCGAGGCGGGAGACGCTGGTTTGGCGGATCCCCATCTTTTGGGCGACCTCGGCCTGAGTGAGCGCGGCGACCTGGCGGATAGTGGCGAGACCGATGCGGTGCTGACGCTCCATCTGTTCGCGAGCGGCTTCTCGTTGAGGCAGATCGCTGTTGATGTCAGGGACTGACTCCAGCGCGACGAACACGTCATCGGCAGGCTCGAACTCGCTGACGGACTGTCCGGTCATCATGACTTCCCTTCGGTTTCGATCTTCCACTGGTCGATGGCTTGGTCGGCCCGGCTGCCCACACTGTCGTAGAACACATCCCCCATCGATGCCTTGTCGGCTGCGAACAGCACGACGACCACGGTGCCGGACGTGGTGTCGAACCAGCAGATGATCCGTACCGCCATCTGCGGGTCGAATGGGTGCGAGAGCCGCCAGACCCGATACTTCCGGCTCTGCCTGACCCGCTTCAACGTCGCAGTATCTTCTGTGGGCTCAGCGTCCAGAGCCTTGATGTAGTTGAGTTCATCAAGCACGTGCTTGGCCATCTGGACTGCAAACAGGTCGCCGTCCTTGGCCTTCACCACGAGGTCATCGACCCACCTCTTGAACTGGCGGGATCGGTAAACCTCCACCCCACCAGTATGCACCCTAGGGCGTACGCCTTCAAGGGCATTGTGTTTCGGGCGGGCGCTGCGCGCCGATTTCTGTGATCACTCGCGCAGGCTCGCCGGACTTTCCGGGGGACGCCCTCTGAGCTGCGCAAACACGTGTCCCCACACCGCGTCCCCCCGGTCGCACGCGTGGTGTTCGGGGGTGGGGGAGGAGATGCCCGCACGCGACCTTTCACCCCGGTGCCCTTCCGGGTGCCTGGTTTGAAAGGGGTGGGCGTGATGGGTGTCGCGGATCTTCTTGGTCTGGACGACTTGCAGGGTGGGTTGTTGGGGGTGGCGCGTGGTCGGTGGCCGGAGTGGGTGGCCGCCGATGGCCGGTTGGGTGTGGTCGAGGGGTTCGACGACCTGCGGGGGTGGCTGCGGGCAGCTGACCCGGAGGCGGCCGATGGGGTGTTGGTGGGGTTGGCGATATTGGCCGCCCCGGACGGTGGCGATGATGTGGCTGCGGCCGCGGCGTTGGCGAAGTGTCTGCTGCCGGGGGCGTGCCGGTTGGCGGGCTGGTTGAGCACCCTGCCGCCGCGGGAGGTGTTTCGAGACAGCGGCCCGGTGATGCCTGGGCCGGGGGTGGCGTCGGCGCGCATTGACGAGTTGGTGGCCTCGCAGTTGTGGATCGAGGTACGGAGTTTCGCGTGGCGCCGCCGGCAGAAGGTCGCGGCGAACGTGTTGATGAATACCCGGGCCGGGGTGCTCCGCGAGTTGGGCAACGTGTTGCAGGTCTCGAGGGCCGACCGGACATGGGCGAACACCATCCCGATCGACCCGGACGAGCGGGTCGACGACGACACCACCGGCCTCCACGGCATGGAGCGTCCAGCCGGCGGGTCTGAGCTGGATGCGGCCGAGGCCACTGCCAAAGACGAAATGTGGGAGCTATTGGTGTGGGCGTGCGGACGGCGGGTGATCAGCGTGGAGGACGGCTGGTTGTTGCTATCGCTGGTCGATGAGGCCAAACGCGTCGACACCTTGACCCGAGTCCGGGGCCGGGGGTGCGGCGGGCTGCTGAGTGGCGAGCTGGTGCGGCGCGTAGCGCCACGGGTACGACGACTGGATGCTGCGGGCCCGACCCGAGGCGTCAGTGAGGTCCAGGTCCGCCGCCGCGCGTCACAGAGCATCCGGGCGTTGGCCGCGGCCGCGCCGGGCGACTTCGTCTACACCAAATAGGCCGGTGGTGATCGCCGGGCGGTGGAGTGGGGACGTAGGTGGGTGGAGGTGGTGAAACCCATGACGAACACCCACAACATGACCACTCACGACAACACCGGCACCCACAGCAATGAGGGGTCTCGGACGGCGGCGGAGGAGGTTGCGGCGTTGTTCGCGACCGCGGGCGCGGAGGCCGACGCGATCAGCCGCCTGGCCGGTTGTGTGGAGCAGCTGCAACGAGCACAGGCCGCGAAACGGGTGCTGGCCGGGTTGAGCCCGGCCGAACTGCGGGCCGCGTTGGAGTTCCGGTGGCCCGAATGTGGTGACCTCCGATGACCACCCAGGTACTGAGTGCTCCGGGGCGGCCGGTGGTGGGTGTTGATGAACTCAAACGTGCCTGGCGGGCGGTGAGCGCGGGGGAGTTCCGCCCCACCCCGGCGGGTGGCCGCGACCGGCCCGACTCTGGGCCGCGACCGCCAGCACCGTCGGCGTTGGCCGGGCAGGGGGTGTGGTCGCTGGCGGTCGGGGAGCACACGGTGGCGGTGGTGGGGTGTGCGGGTTCGGTGGGGGCGAGCACTTTGGCGTTGGCGGCCGGTCTCGCCGCTACCTCGTCGGTGGTGCGGGTGGTGGAGTGTTGTTCGGCGACGTCGTCGGGTTTGGCGGCCGCGAGCACGACTGAGCTCGGTCTCCATGGGTCTGGTTGGCGTCAGGGCCGGCGTGACCAGGTGCTGATCGAACGCACCAGCGGTGTGTACGCGACCCCGGCCGCGGTACCGGTCCCGGCCCCCTCCGCGGTTGCGTCCGGGGATCGGTTGACGGTTCTCGATATCGGCTGGGATGCCGGCGCCGTGCTGGCCACCGACGGCTGGCTGGCCGAGGCGGTCCGCACCGCTGACCGGCTGGTGCTGGTCGCGACCGCGACCTTCCCCGGGGTACGACGGCTCGCGGTGGCGCTGGATCTGCTGGCTCCGTCCAGGGACCCCGACCAGGTGGTGGTGGCGATGCGCGGGCCACGCCGCAGACGGTGGCCCCGCGGCCTCGAACACGCCGGCGGCCCAGTGGTACGCACTGCCCTAGCGGCAGGTCATTGCGTGGAGATCCCTGAGGACCGCGACCTCGCGGTCAACGGCCTGGACTCCCGCCCGGTCCCCGGTCCGCTGGTGGCCGCGGCCCAACATCTACTACTCCCCGTGACGCCTACTCCCGTCCCCGGCGACCCGGCCGACGGTGGGTGAGGGCCGATCGGCCTGACCAGTCAGAACAGACAAAGCAGACAGAGCAGACAGAGCAGACAGAGAAAGAAGGGTCCGTTGATGGACGTCATGACCAAAGCCACGATGTTGGCGGCCGAGGTGTGCCCGAAGGCACCTCCGGGTGCCGTGGGCCCAACCAATGACATCACCAGCTACGTGCTGTGGGGGGTGGGCGTGTTGTTCGGGCTGGCCATCATTGTCGGGATCGGCGCGATCATCGCCGGCCGGGTGTTCGCGTTGCCGCATGCCTCCAAGGTCGGGGTGATCTCGGTGGTGGTGGTGTTCGCCTGCGCCATCGCCTACCTGGCGTTGCCGGGCATGTTGTCCGGGATCCTCGGCAGGGGCTGTATCTGATGGGTCACCGCACACCAGAGGCCACCACCCCAACGGTCCCCGAGCCGGTGGGGTGGGGGAGGCGGCGCCTGATCGGCATCCTCACCGCGGCCGCCGCGGTCCTGGTGCTGCTGATCGGTGGCCTGGTGTACGCGGTCCATGCGGCTGTCACCGGCGTCGGAGACACCGCCTCCGGCACGTCAAACGGGGGTGGGGTGGCGACCGGCACCACCCAGGCGCCGGCTCGGGTGGCACGAGGTGCCGGGCACCGGGCGGGGATCGTGTCGGAGCCGATGCTGACTGTGTCTGAGGATGCGGCGTTCCCGGCCGAAACCACCCCACAGGACGCACCGGCGATCGAGATCCCCGAGGGCGGCCAGGTGGCCGGTCCGGGGTTTGTGATGACCGGGTTCCCCCGGACTCCCGAAGGCGCGATCGGGCAGCTCGCCCAGATCGACCTGGCCGTACTCCAGACGATGAGCGTCGGTGTCGCGGGCGAGGTCTACCGGGCGTGGGCGCTACCCGGTGGGGTTGGTGCGGAGGACTGGTGGATCACCACCAGCGTGAAGGCATTCCTGTCCAGCACCGGCATGGGCGAGCAGGGGATGGACCCGACCGCGTCGGTCACCCTGGTCCCGGCCGCGGCACTGGTCAAAGGCACCGACGGCCCGGACTGGGCCACGGTCTGCGTTTTGTACCGGGTGACCGCGACCTACCAGTCAGTGGGCGAGATCGCGTTCGCGCACTGCGAGCCGATGCAGTGGATCGAGGGCCGGTGGATGCTCGCCCCCGGCGCCCCACCCGCGCCCGCGCCGGCGACCTGGCCCGGCACGGCCCTGGCCCTTGATGCCGGCTGGCGCACCTGGACCCCCACCCCCACCACGCCGGCGATCAGCGGCGGTGAGCGTTGAGATGGGCCAGGTGAGCGCGGTGCCGATTCCGGTGCCGAACCCGTTCGACCCGTTGGGTGGGGTGGTGTCCAAGGCCGCGGCGGATGCGTGGACGTTGGCGATGTTGGCGATCTGGGACAGCGGGTTGTTTCTGCTGCGGGTCGTGCT
>JBOFLH010000308.1:0-10018 GCA_051657765.1 Nocardioides sp.
TCGCGCTGCCAGGGGGTATCCGGACCGAAAGCGTACCCCTGGGTGGCCTGGCGGGCGGCATACAACTTGATGAGCTCGGCCGCGATCTGACGCACCGCCTTGCGGGCGCGACCCTTGCGTTTGGCCCAGTCGGCGCCGCCGAGGCGATCCAGACTGGGGTGCTCACCGCCGACATAGCGGGTGACCTG
Organism: Nocardioides sp.; assembly: GCA_051657765.1. Taxonomy (GTDB): domain Bacteria; phylum Actinomycetota; class Actinomycetes; order Propionibacteriales; family Nocardioidaceae; genus Nocardioides. The sequence goes on from JBOFLH010000308.1 coordinate 189, forward strand.
GTCCAGCGCGTCGGCCGGCACGAACAGCCGATCAGGTGGGCCGCCGCGTTTGGCGGCGCCGTATTCAACCACCAGATACTCGCGGACGGCTCCGCCGACCTCGCGTTGCCGCATCTCGATGAACCGGCCGACGCCGTGCTGTTCATGAACGATGTAGTCGCCGGCGGCAAGCTCGAGTGGATCGATCTGCTTGCGGCGTCTGGCCGGCATCGATCGCATGTCGCGGGTGGAGGACCGCTGTCCGGACAGGTCCTCGCCGGTCACCAGGACCATCCGCCGGAGCGGGTCGACGAAGCCGCGGTCAAGTCGCGCGGTAGTCACACTAACCACGCCACGGGCCGGGTGATCGACTGGGCCGGCCAATCGAGCCGGTACGTCGTGTTCGGCCAACATCTCGACCATGCGCTGCGCGGGCCCGGCGCCCGGATGCACCACCAGAACCTGATAGCCGTCGTGGAACCACGCCTGGATGTCCTTGACCGCCGCATCGACATCACCGCGGTACTCCGGCACCGGAGTGTGCGGCAGTTCGATGCTACGACTCGCGCGGGACATTCCCGAACCGGAATCTTCGGCTCCCACGGTGCCCGAATCTCCGGTTCCGAAAGGACTCAGCGTCCACCAGCTCAACCCGCGGGCCAGCACGCTGTCGCGGATCTCGTCCAGCGAGCGATATGAAGCCGCACCCAGGTCGACCGGTGCGGTGCCGCCGCCGGCGGCCACCGCCCAGCTCGCGGCGAGAAACTCCTCGCTGGTGGATACCAGGTCGGCGGCCCGGGTGCGTACCCGTTCGGGATCTACCAGCAGGAGGTGCGCATCGTCGGGAAATAGATCGACGACCATCTCCATGGTGTCGACCAACACCGGGGTCAGAGCTTCCATGCCTTCGACCGCGATGCCCTGGGCGATTTGTTCGGTCATCTCGGCGAGCATCGGATGGGTGCCGACCAACTCGGTGGCGCGCCGCCGCACGTCTTCGGTCAGCAACAACTCGCGGCACGGCGGCGCCCACACTCGGTCCACGATCTCCAAAGTGCGTTGATCGGCCACCGCGAAACTGCGGATCTGCTCGACCTCGTCACCCCAGAATTCCACCCGTAGCGGATGTTCCTCGGTCGGTGGGAATACATCGATCAGGCCGCCGCGCACCGCGAACTCGCCGCGTTTCTCCACCAAGTCGACCCGAACATAGGCCGCGTCGGCCAGCTCCCGGGCGACCTCCTCCAGCACCGCGGTCTGCTCGGTCAGGAGTTCGACCGGCTGTAGGTCGCCGAGGCCGGCCACCTGTGGTTGTAGCACCGAACGAACCGGGGCGACCACCACCCGCAGCGGGCCGTTGTGCGCGCTGGCTCCGGGGTGACACAGCCGGCGTAGCACGGCCAGGCGCTTGCCTACGGTGTCGCTGCGCGGGCTCAGCCGCTCGTGCGGAAGGGTCTCCCAGCTCGGGTAGAAGGCCACCTGGTCCGCGCCGATCAGCTCACCCAGGGCGTCGGTCAGCGCCTCGCCGTCTCGGGCGGTCGGCGTGATCGCCAGCACCGTGCGGCCAGTGGCCGCCAGTCCCCAGCTGACAAACGGCCGCAATGCCGGCGGCGCGACGACGTTGACAGTCGAGGCCGGCTCGAGGTTCTCCAGCGCGCTCGACAGCGCGGGGTCGGCGAGGACCGCCGCCGCGAACTCGGTCAGCAACGACGGGTCGGTGATTGGGGTAGAGACGGGCACGGTGATGGTCTCAGGTCTCGTTCGGCGATCTGGCGTCGGTGTTTGGTGGTCCGCTGTCTAGGTGATCTGACCTCGGGCTAGCCGGTGCCGTGGTGACGGACGAAGTCCACAATCTGCTCGGCTAGTTCGGGGCGACACACAATAAGGTCGGGCAGCGAGACGTTCTCCTGGTTGTAGCGCAACGGCGAACCGTCCACGCGGGAACAGAACAAACCGGCCGCCCGGGCCACGGCCACGGGCGCCGCATTGTCCCATTCGTATTGTCCGCCGGCGTGAACGTAGGCGTCGGCAACATCCCGGGCCACCGACAAGACCTTCACCCCGGCCGAGCCCATCGGCACCAGCTCCGCGTCGAGCTGCCCGGCCAGGGCTTGCACAAAAGCCGGCGGCCGCGTTCGAGAGACCGCGATGCGCGGCCGAATCGACGTGCGCTGCGGAACCTGCGGCGGGTGCCCGGTGTTGAAGGTCTCCCCCAATGCTGGCTGGGCGACCGCACCGGCCACCAAATCCCCGTCTTGCCACAGGGCGACATGCACCGCCCAGTCATCGCGCGGCGGCTCGGAGAACTCCCGGGTGCCATCGAGGGGATCGACGATCCACACCCGGCGAGCGGCTAACCGAGCCGCTGTGTCCGCCGAACTCTCCAGGGCTTCCTCGGAAAGCACCGCGTCGTCGGGCCGGTGCTCGGCAAGCAAGCTCATCAGAAGCTCGTGGGCCGCGCGATCACCGGCGTCCTTGAGTTCCTTGCCGGCGAGGCCCTCGGCGCGAATCTCCAGCAGACGCGCACCGGCGGTCGCCGCCAGCCAGGTGGCCAGCTCGTGGTCATCGGTCATTCGGCGTTCACCCGGGTGATCGGTCACCTGCGGAGTCTTTCACGCTGATCTCCGGGCCTGGCTAGTGGCTAGGGGCTTCATAGTCCGAACGGATCATTCTGCGCTGGAATGGTGCAGCTGGCGATCGTCGCCTATACCATTGGAAGACTCGTGCCGTAGTCATCGGGGATGGTGACTACAGGACAGGCGACGAGGACGTGGGGTCAACCGCTGGGGTCGGCCTGCGCCATTCCGCGGAGTCATGTGGACCAGGTTCTCGGTCTGGGTGGCCATTTGGGGGGAAGGAACCCTGCATGCGATCTGTTCGGCTATTGACCCGGTTCCGCGCGTCATCTCAGTACTCCTTGCGGTGTGCCCTAGTCGGAGCCGTCGCGACCTCCTCTCTCGCGGTGATCTCCGTGGTGAGCGCGCCCGCGGCCGTCGCCGCGGACGAACAACCGGTGCCGGGCCATACCGCGCTCGTGCCAGACAAGCCGCGCACCAACACTCCCCGCATCGGCACCGGCGAGATCTGGGATATGGCCGTCATCGGCGACAGGGTCTACATCGCCGGTGGCTTCAGCTCGCTGACCAACACCACCGGCAATCGGGCGACCGTCAATCAGCCGCTGCTGGCGGCGTACGACATCAACACGGGTCTGGTGGACACCACTTTCCGGCCGGTGATCACCGGCGGCGGAGTGAGCGCCGTGGAGGCCTCACCAGACGGCACCAAGCTCTACATCGGTGGCCGGTTCAACGCGATCAACGGGGTCACCCAACGCAAGCTGGCCTCAATCAGCCCGACCACCGGCGCGCCGGTTCCCGGGTTCACGGCGAACTCAAGCGCTGAGGTGAACGCGATCGCCGCGACAAACTCTACGGTCTACTTTGGTGGTCGCTTCGCCACCGTCAACGGCACTCCGCGAGTGGGCTTGGCCGCGGTCAGCGCGACCACGGGTGCGGTGGATACCGGGTTCGACAACCAGCTGTCCGGCGGCATCGGGGTGGGTGGCGCCATCACCGTGCAGACGCTGAAGCTCACCCACGACAACACCAAGCTGGTAGTGGTGCACACGGCTAGGAAGATCGCCGGCCAGGATCGCTACGGCGTGGGCATCATCGACACGGCCACCAAGCAGCTGAGTCCGTGGCGCACCAGGTTGTGGGAGGACAACCTGCAGTACGTCGGCGGCATCCAGCGGGTGTTCGGTGGCGACGTAGCTCCCAACGACCAATACTTCGTGGTCGGCAGCGGCTCCGGTGGCGACCGGCCGCCGATCAACGACACTGCTATCGCCCTCCCGATCGCCGGTGGCGACAATGTCGAACCCCTGTGGGTGACTCGGATGTTCGACTCGGTCTACGGCATCGGCGTCTCGGAGAAGGCGGTGTATGTCGGCGGGCACATGTCATTCACCGAGTCGCAAACCTCCACCGATCCGTGGCCCGGTCTCACCAATCAGGGCTATGGACTCGGCCAGGGCATCGGTGGCTACGCACTGGGCGACGAAGTGGTGCGCCGCGACCACATCATGGCTCTCGATCCAGCCAATGGCAAGGCACTGGAGTGGAACCCGGGTTCCAACTCCTATGAAGGCAACAAGGCCATGCTTGTCACCGAGCGCGGCCTGTTCGCCGGCGGCGACGCCACCATCCAAGGCGGAGTCCGGACCGGCCGGGTGGCCTTTTACGACTTCACCACCGCGACCGGCGCGACCCCTACCGACACCGCCATCACCGCGCCGGTCGAGGGGCGTGTGGTGCCGGCCGGCCAGCCGTTCACCATCGCGGGCACCGCGACGTCTCCGGCCGGCATCGATCGAGTTCAAGTCGAGATCATCGACGCCGAGGGTCAATACCTACAAGACGACCTGGCGACGTGGGGCACCTTCAACACGATCGTCGCCACCTTGGGCGCGACAGCGGCCGGTGTGACCCAGTGGTCGCTCCCGGTGACCATCTCCGACGCTCGGGTGCTGAAGATCCAAGCAAAGGCCTTCGGCCTGAACAAGGCCAAAGACCCGACTAAGGCAATCAGGAAGATCGAGACCTTTACCTACGGCAACGCACTACCAACGGCGCGGATCACCTCCCCTGGGGCCGGCCTGTTGACCAGCACCTCGTTCGTCATGAGTGGCACCGCCAACGACGATCAAGGAGTCTCGTCGGTGACGGTGTTCTTGCGCGACGCCGACGACAACTACCTGACCGCCGACGGCGAGTTGACCTCGGAATACACCACCTTCCAGGTTGAGCCCGACGTGCCGGGCGCCACGGCGGCGACCTGGCAAACCGAGGTCACCCTCCCCCACGAAGGCGAGTGGAAGGGTGGTGTCCTTGCCACCGACACCACCGGGCAGAACTCCCTGAAGTTCATTGGTGTGACCTGGACCGTCGACGCCAGCGGCGCGCCGCCCGCGGTGACGATCACCGCGCCGACCGCGGTCAATCCGCCCACCGCTGCCCCGCCACTTAGCGTCCAGCCCGGCAGCCCGATCACCTTCTCGGGCACCGCCACCGATGATGTCGACTTGGACCGGGTCGAGATCCGGCTACAGAACACCTCGACGCGTGAGAACCTGGCGGCCGACGGCTCATGGGGCACCGGCGTACCGGCCGGCTACTACCGGGTATCGCCGCTGAATCTGACCGGCACGTCCTACAACTGGACCTACACCACCCCGTTCAACCTGACGCCGGGAATCTATACGTTCTCGGTGCGGGCGATCGACAATCTTGAGCTGGCCACGGCCACGGCCAATCAGGCTCGACTGACGCTGAACGTCCAGCCGACCGGGGATGCGGCACCCAATGGCCTGGTTACCTCACCGACGTTCGATCAGTCGCTCCAGGTTCTCAACTTCACCATGACCGGCACTGCCACCGACGACAAGGGGGTGTCCGCGGTCAAGGTGGCGGTGTTCGATGAGGACACGCGCCGCTATCTCAAACCGGACGGAACGCTGAGCGCCGGGTTCACCACCGTCAATGCCACGTTGGCCAACTCGGGGGCGACCAGCACCGGCTGGAGCCTTCCGGTTATTGTGCCGCAGGCCGGCACCTGGCAGGCCACCGCGTTCGCGGTCGACTCGGCCGGTCAGTGGGATCCGAACACCACCGGCGCGGTAGCCAGGTATCTGATCTACCCCGGCGATGCCGATCCCTTCTTGGAGGAGGATCTGCGGTCACCGGTGACCGGCAACCAGTTCACCGACTCCCGCATTCCGGTCAGCGGCCGAGCAACCGACGACGTATCGGTGGTCCGGGTCGAGGTGGCCGTGGTGAACTCCGCCGGTCAGTATCTGGCCGCCACCGGCACCTTCCTGCCCGGCGAGAGGTGGCTGCAGACGTTTGTGAACAGCCCGGGATCGGTGGGGTCGAACTACTCCTACACCACTCCCTCGATCCCATCCGGCACCTACACGGTGCGGGTGCGGCCCCTAGACGGGCACCTCCAGTACCCAGGCTCCACCGATTCGGTGGTGACCGTGACCGCGCCCCCGGGCAACATGCCACCGGTCGCGAAGATCAGCCGGACGTGCACCAACAACAGCTGTGCGTTCGATGCTCGCGGAACCACCGACGAGAATGTACCCACAGTGACCTACACCTGGAACTTCGGGAACGGGCGCACTGGTTCTGGCCCATTGCCGACCTATGTTTTCCCGACCCCAGGCACCTTCACCGTGACACTGACCGCTCGCGACGAGTTCGGCGCGGTCGGCACGGCCACCACAATCGTGACCGTGACCACCCCACCGGGTAACGTAGCGCCCACCGCGGTGTTCCCCCAGCCGAGTTGTGTCGGCCGGGTGTGCGCGGTATCGGGAGCGGCGTCCAGAGACGCGAACGCGGGTGATGTGATCACCTATCGGTTCAATTGGGGTGACGGAACCGCGGTCGGCACGTCCGTGAACGGCAGTCACACCTACGCCGCGGCGGGCAGTTACACCATCACGATGACGGCCACCGACGGCTGGGGCGCGTCAGCGGCTCCGATCAGCCGGACAGTTACGGTGACCCCCTGAGAGCGGCGGATGAGCAGGCGTTTCTGACAGGATGCAGGGTATGAGCGGGTCCGGCGAGCCACTACTGGTTACCGGTGTGCCCAGGTCCGGGACTACCTGGCTGGCGCGTCTGCTCAGCATGGCGCCAGGCACCGCATTAGCCGGCCGCGAGCCGATGAATCCTCGCGGTCGTCAATACGCGCTGTCCGGAACGCTCGGTGGCTGGACCAGGCTCGAACTACCAACCTCACGCCAGCGGCGAGCATTACGTGCCACCTATCGGGGAATCAATCCGCGCACGTTCGGCAGATACGGCCGTTCTCAGTGGCGAGCTCCCTGGCCGGGCACTCGAGTAGTCGTCAAGGACCCGTTCGCGATGCTGTCGGTGCCCTGCATCGCGGCGGTCACTGGGGCCCGCGCGATTCAGCTCTATCGGCACCCGGGGGCTGTGCTGGCCAGTTACCGCCGCATGGGGTGGCACGCCGACGTCGCCGAGCTGCGGCCCTTCGGGGAGGCGGCGGACCGCGCTGGGGCCTTGGTGGGCGAACTGTGGGCTCAGGACCCGGCCGAACTCAACGACACCGACGCCATGGGCGTTTTTTGGAGCGTCCTGACCACGATCGCCCTGGACGGACTGGCCCAGACCTCTGGGGCAATAATGGTGGCGCATCGGGAGGTCGCCGCAGGTGGGTTGGTCGCCAGTGCCCGACTGTTCGACGAGTTGGGCTTGGAGTTCTCCGACGATGCCCGCGCGGAGCTGGATCGCATCGGAACCGCGAACACCGACCAACAGTCCCTGCATCGCTTCGACCGCAACCCCGCCGATGTCGCGGACGCGTGGAAGAAGCACCTCAGCGCGGCGGACTTGACTCGGATCGAACTGATAACCCAGCCGGTCCGCGATCGCGTCGAAGGGGCCAGGTTGCGGTTGCTCACAATGCCATAGCGGCCCCGCCGACGCTTGGGGATCAGGCGGATTGGCTGTTCCAGCGCACCGTCTCAGGACGACTGAGCAATTCCCGCATCACCGCGATCCCGTTGGTATCGAGTCTGATGTCGCCGCGGTCGTTGTTGTACTCGGAATCGAACCAGACGAGGCCCGCGACGTTGTGGGTGAGCGCCGAATCGTAGGCGGCCCGCAACCATAGCGACGCACGTTCTGGGTCCAGCTTGTCGGCCGCACTGCCGAACTCAGGGACGATGATCGGGGTGTCGGGAACAACCCGGCGGATCTGCGTCATGAGGTCGCCGAACTCGACCCAGTTCGACGGCCGATCGTCTCGCCAGGGGTTGTAGACGTCGACGCCGAGGACCGGCAGATCCGGCATCAGCCATTGCCGCGGATTGCGGCCCGAGGCCGGGTCGAAGGTCCACTGCATCAGCACCGGCACCACCCCGAGCCGCGGGTATGGTTGCGCGGCCTTGCCGGCCCGCCGATGCATCTGCTGCCAGGCGGCCGGGGTGTTTCCGCCGCCGGAATGATCGTTCTCCGGCTCGTGGTGCAGCGAAAGATAGGCCGGCACGTCCAGGCTCCCCAGAATCTCGGTGGCCTCGGCGAGCCAGCCGTCGGCCCGGCCGTCGGCGACGTCCTGCCATGACTCAGGGGTTTTCAGGGAGACGAAGGGGACGATGTCGGCGGCGGCGTCTCCGCGGACCATTTGTCGCATCAGATCGAGCTGGTGGCTGCGATAGAAGCGCCGAGCGACCGTGATGTTCGAACCGCCGATGTCGCTTCGCGCGGCAGCCGGCTGGTTGATCGCCAGGCTAACGCCGAGGAGCAAGCGACTGGGTCCGGGATCTCCGGGGAAACGACGCTTGGGCGACGGCGTGGCGCTGTCGAGTCCGGTCGGTCCGGGACTGGAACTTGGTGACAGCCGGTCAACCACGGCCCAGTCGTGGCGATACTTGTTGACCAATACCGCCCCACCAGCCGCACCGAGCGCACCACCCAGCAGCCAACGCCGCGATATCGACCGCGATCCGCCCCGGTCCCCCCGTGGCCCGCGGGGACCATGCTGTCTCACCACGGTAGTGTCCCATCTTCGCCGATGTTTGGTGGCGACTTGGGTAGATTCAGCTCATGCGTTTGTCCGGGTTCGACGCCCACCTTCGGTCAGCTCCGCGCCTTGAGCGAGTCAGTCGCGGTGGGTGGCCCTTTCTGTGGGTCGGCACCGTCTTGTTTGCGCTGTTCGGCTGTGGCGCGGACAGCGGCCGCTCCGACGGTGCCGATCGTGATCGCCCCCAGCAGACAGCCGGCGATCAGGTGCCGCGCTCCGGCGGCAAGGTCGAGTTGTTGATCGACTTCGAGCGGCTGCCGGACGCCGATCGTGCGCTCGCCAAGATCGAGACGACGGTCGGGGAGGCCCGGATCCAGGTGGTGCCGGGTGCGGACGGCGTACGCCGGGCGGTCGGGGCCGACAGCTCCGGTGCCGCACAGTTCCCGGCCGGCGCGGAGGTTGCGGCCGGGCGGCGCGCCGTGCTGCGGGTCACCAGCCCCGGCTCCGATGACCTCGCCCCGGGCGGACGTGCCTTCCAGTTTGGGGTCGATGTCCGCTATCCGGCCGACTCGGCCGGCGACTCGGCGGGTGACGACGGCGACAATCTGATTCAGCGTGGCCTGTTCGGCGACGAGGGCCAATACAAGTTGCAGGTCGACGAGGGCCGGCCGGCCTGCCGGATTGCTGGCGTGGAGGGCCAAGTGTTGGTCAAGGCGCGGCTGAGGTTGGCGAGCGATCAGTGGTATCGGTTGTTGTGCGAGCGTACCGACGACGGAGTCACTCTCTTCGCCGCGGAGATCGCCGGTTCGGGGGACGATCTCGACTGGATGTCTTGGACGGCGACGGGTGAAACCGGCGACATCCCGGCTGCCGATCCACCGGCGTCGGTGTCCATCGGCGGCAAGTTGAATCCAGCGGGTGGGATTGTCGAAGACGCCCCCGATCAGTTCAGCGGAGTCATGGACAACGTGACATTCCGGGTGTTCGCCGCCGACAAGGACGCTGGGTAGCGTTGCCAGCTTACAGACCGTGCGCACGACCGAGATCGTGGATGTGTCATGCCGGGCGGCGGTCCAGTTCATGCTCAACGGCGCGGCGAATCCACGCCGACACCGATCTGTCGTCAGCCTCGGCGCGCTGGCGGATTGCGTCGAGCTGTTCGTCGGTGAATCGCACCGGAATCGGTGCGCCCAGCCGCCGGGAGCGTCGACGCGGCTTGCCCTGCGGCTCTTGGTTCTCAGGTGGCAAGATGCGGAGCGGCCTCATAACAGTCGATCGGCCGACAACGATTC
>JBOFLH010000309.1:0-1616 GCA_051657765.1 Nocardioides sp.
CGCTCGGCAGAACCGTGGCGGCATTGGCCAGCGCAGGGAGTTCCGCGGCCGGCGGCGTCGGCGCCGCGTCGTCTCGCCCTGCAGTGCCTAGCCGGCACAGCAGCTGCCCGTCCTGATCGAGAAACGCGACCGTGAAGTCGCTCGGCAGGAAGCCCTCCCCGCTACCGGGCCGAGCCAGGTCCTGGCAACTCGGCAGATCGCGGTCCCTGATCGCCACACCCAGCGGCCCGCGAACCGCGGAGCCAGCCAGCACCGACAGTTGCGCGCTGACTCGGTCATAGAGATAGTCCTTGACCAGCACGGTGGCGCTCACCGTGGTCGCGGTCAGCGCCACGGCGGTCAGCGCCACCGTGCCGAGCAGCATCCGGCCGGCGATCGAGCCGGGGCGATGCAGTCTGGGCAGCCCCGGCCTCATCTGTCAGGTCTCATCTGTCGGGCCTCATCGAGGTGCTTTGCCCGATGCGGTGGGTGGGCCGCTGCTGTGCGGCAACCGCATCGTGTATCCGACGCCGCGAACGGTTTGGATCAGCGGTGGGTCCACCTGGTCGATCTTCTTGCGAAGGTACGACACATAGGACTCGACGATCGCGCCGTTGCCGCCGAAGTCGTAGTCCCACACGTGGTCGAGAAACTGGGCTTTGGACAAGACTCTGCCGAGGTTCAACATCAGGAATCGGAGCATCGCGAATTCGGTGCGCGAAAGGTGGATCAGTTCGCCGGCCCGCCACACCTGATGGCTGTCCTGGTTCAGCACCAGGTCCGCGAACCGTAGTTCCGCATCGGGCATCCCCGGCGGCGCGCCGCCGGCAGCTGTCGCCGTACGCCGCAAGATGGCGTGGATTCGGGCTACTACTTCGTCCAGCGCGAACGGCTTGGTGACATAGTCGTCTCCTCCTTCGGCCAGGCCAGCTACCTTGTCTTCGGTTGAGTCGCGTGCGGTGAGGAACAGCACCGGGGTGGTCACGCCCATGGCTCGCAGTTGGCGGCACACCTCAAAGCCGTCGAGGTCGGGCATTTGCACGTCCAGCAGGATCAGCTCGGGTCGCCACCGTGGAACCGCGGCTAGTGCTTCGGTGCCCGAACCCGCAGTCTGCACTTCGAATCCGGCATAGGTCAGGCTGCTGGAGAGCAGGTCAGCGATGAATCCTTCGTCGTCGACGACCAAGAGGCGGGTTGAGTTGGTGGGGGATTGCGGCACGTTGCTCTCTCTCGTCGGGCTGGCCACCTCAGCTGCGGTGTCGGCGGCAACGGCGTACCACATCGTGGGTCCTCACTGTGCCGTTTGGGTGATCGAGGACGCCTTCATCCGGCCAGTGGTTTTGGTGGTTCCGTCGATGGAGACGTTATCTCCTGCGCGCAGATCGGCGAGGGAACCGCGACGCAAACTCCGCACGGTAGCGTCCTTAGCGAGCTCCACCTTGATCGTTGCACCGGCCGGGTCCTTGATGTAGAGCACGTCGCCGTCGACCAGGCTGACCGTTCCCGTCGTGGCGCCGCCGCCGGCTCCGGGTAGTCCGGGAAACCCCGTCGGTAGACCGCCGCCAGCGGCGCTGGGCAGGGAAATCCCCTCCGGGATTTGGAACCCCTCCGGCAGGGAAGCCCCTTCGGGCAGGGCA
>JBOFLH010000310.1:0-16524 GCA_051657765.1 Nocardioides sp.
ATTGGATCCAGTAGTTGGGCGGCGAGACGACGCCGATACTCGTCTTTACGGGTGTCATGTTCTTGCCGAACGGGTATTCGTTGTGCACGGCGTGGTGGCCGATGTAGACCTGTAGCTTCCGCAGCGCGTTGACCGAGACCAGCACCGACATCGGTGCGGCCACACATCGCACGACGGGGTGCCGCCAGCCCAGCGCGCCAACCAGCACCGAGGCCGGGAACTGCGCGAGGGAGAGGGCGACCTCCGCGCTGTGCGGCAGCACCCGCTTCGGCGGCGTCTCACCGGTGGCGGCCTTTCCGGTGGCTCGGGTTACGAGTCGCTGCACGGACTTCGGCCACCGTCGGGCGTATTCGTTTCGGATCTCTTGGACGTGACTGGTCATGGCTAGGATCCCCCCTCGGGTCGAGCCGAGGCATAGCTCGGCTGATTTCGCGACTGGTCTCGGCGCTGGGTTGATTGCTGGATCAGAACTGGGGCGGTTTGCTGGGCGTACCCGTTATAGGTGTGCAAGCACCGGGCCAGTGCCTGGTCGGTGGTGAGGTGATCGAAGCGATCAGGTGCAAGCTCGGCAATGGACACCGGCGTCACCCCGCCGCGCAGCAACGAAGCCACGATGGCGGCTACCGCACCCGTATGGGTGATCAGGCTGCCGACCGCGATCGTGATAGGCCCGTCCGGTCGAAGCGGGCCGACATACGGCAGGCCGTCCGGAGTGGCCGGAAAGATACCGTCGACCCCGTCGGAAATGGTGAGCGCGCCGGCATCGCTGAACAAGTAGGCAAGGTTCGCGATATCGGGCTCGAAGGCTCCGTCCCACGGCACCTCGGCGCGGGGGAGAGAGCCCGGGTCCGCCAGTCGCATGTGGTGCGCGCGTGTGCCCAGACACCAGCCCCGTCCGTCCCATCCGCCGTAGGTCCGCAGCTCGGGAAGACGGAAGAAGGGCTGCTGGCCCGGGTCGGGAAGCCCGGTCCGGCCATGAATGAAGGGGTGCCGGATCGCGGCTAGTGGGGCTAGCGTCTCGTGTTCGGAGAGTAGCTCCGGGGTCCAGCTCCCCGTGCACACGACGACGTGGTCGGCAGTGATCCGGCCGGTGTCGGTTTCGACGGCGACTCGGCGACCGGTTTCTCGTAATGAGGTGACGTGTGTCTGCCAGCGGAAGCGCACCCCATTGCCTTCAGCGCGCTCCCTCAGGCGAGCGCAGAGGCGCTGCCCGGTGGCGATCGCGTCGGCGGGGTAGTGGACGGCCGTATGAACGCGATCCAGGTCGAGCGGGGCCGTGATCGTTTGGGCTAGCTCTCGGGCGTCGAGAGACCGGCAGGTCAGGCCGTAGGTCCGGGCTCGGCGTGCCCGATCAGCCACCAGCTCGGCGCCGCCTGCGCTCACGGCCAACTCCACGCTGCCTAGTCGGGTAAATGCTTGGTCGTCACCAGCGGTCATCCGGACCAGTACCCGCGAGGAGAGCTCGGCGAGTTCGGATGCGTATTCGGAGTCCAACAGGTGGGTGATGTAGCCCGGAGAGTGACCGCTGGCGCCCCGAAGCGAGGTGTCGCCGGAGTCAATTACCACGACGGTGTGATCCGTCGATAAAGCGAGCGCTATCGCCGTCCCAACAGCACCGGCACCAACAACCGCAACGTCACTCATATGCCCCCCGAGAGCAGATATCTGGACACAACCAACCGTTACCTGGCGACAGACGCCAGCCGCGCTAGACTTTCCCCCGCACTTTCGCACCAGAAGGTCCGGGCTCTTTCCGACGATCCTAGCTGAGCACTGACCACCGACACCGCGACGCGGAAATCCGCAAATCGGACTTAAAAGTAGGTGAACGGAGAGTTCGGGTAACATCGAGCGTCTCGAAATATGGGATGAGATGTCTCAGTCGGGCGATAGTCTGGATCGCGTGGATAGGCAGGCTCCAGTTCGGCTGACCGCAGAGCTGGTCACCTCGCTGCAAGGGTGGCCCAAAGCCCCGGTGGTGGCGATCGGGGTCGATGTGGTGGACATCGACGATTTCGAGCAGTTGCTGCGGCGCCGTCCGGGATTGCGTCGCAAGCTCTTCAGCGACCGCGAGGTGGAGCATTGCCAGCGCAGTCGTCGTGAGGCCGAAGGTCTGGCAGCCCGGTTCGCGGCCAAGGAGGCGGTGCTGAAGGCACTCGGCATCGGCATCGGCGCCGGTATCTCGATGACCGACATCGAAGTGCTGCCCGGCAACCGGGGAGCGCCCGACTTGATGGCTGGCGAGCGCCTGCGGGCAATTCAAGACCCGCAGGGGATCTGCCGGTGGCTGCTGACGCTGACCCACGAGAGCTCGATGGCCGTCGCCGTCGTCGCCGGCTTGGCCCACGAACTCCCTCAGGACCCGAATGCAGACTGGTGTGTTGATTCGAGGCCGACGATGACCTTAGAGTGATAAAGCACCGCCTTCAGCACGGCTGCAGGCGAGGTGTCCAGAAGACCAAATCGGGGAAGTGGTCGTGATGGCAAGCACTGTCGACTCGGCGGCGGCGCTCTTCAAGAGCGATGTCGTGCCTGCGGTCAACCTGATTAGGTCCGCCCAGTTCGATCATGAGTCGGACGCGATCCGGGCCATGATCGACAATCTGTGTAGCAAGGTAGCCCAACTCGAGCCCCTGATGGCTCGCGATCAGATCTTGGCCACCGTTGCCGACCTTCAAACCTGGGCATCGACCGGACTGACCAGCCGCCCCTCGTTCTCGGCCACACGAGACACCGTTCCGGCTCCCGAGGACCGACAGCTCGCGGCGTTCGTCGGCCCGGCGGTGCTGCCCAACAACGGTGGCGTCAGACCTCGTTTGGAGGCTTTCGCGATCCTGCGTCAGGAGACGGACCACCTTGGTGAGCTCACCAAGCACTACCCGCACCCCAAGGCAATGTTCCAATCGACCAAGATTCTCAGCGCCTCCAACGGCCTCCACGACGGCAACTGTGTGGTGTTTTTTCCTGAGAACATCCCAGCCGACATCCCGTGCGACACTCAGAACTTCGCCTGGTTCTTCTTCGACCGTCATCGTGAGATCTATCAGGGGACACTCGAGATCGTTCGAAGACTGTGTGGTGAGGGCTCCCCATTCGACGGTGAGGACGAGCTGGGCTCTACCGCACTCGACGCGGAGGGCACCTACCAGGCTCGTTGTGTCTGGGGTTACCTGCACGACTACTTCCATCACCGCGGGCCACGCCCGCTCGATGAGCACCTGAGACTCAAGACCCGGTGGCGCACCGGTCTTTTGGAGGAGCTCAAAGTCGACACCCAGACTGCGATCGCTTGCGCGAGCGAGAATGTCCCACTCGGGGATGTGGTGTTCGAATACGTCCTGCTCGAACGGCTGTTCCGCTACCCTGCCCAGCCCGATCAGCTCCGCAACTTCGACGCGGGCAGCGGCTTCGCCCTGGGCACTTGGCTGGCCGAGCGGGGCCTATTCAGCGTCGGCCCCGATGGCACCCGCAGGCTGGCGGCACGTGATGAGCTGGTCGTCGGTATGAGCGAGCTGGTGAACCAGATCCTCGCTCTGGAAGCGATCGCCGACGACACTGGCTATCGCGATGCTGCGGAGGAGTTCCTGTTCCAGACGCTGCTGAATCCGCCGATGGACGCCAGCCAGCGCTACGCAGGCCCCCGGGCCCCACTCGGGTTGTGGGTCAATGAGGTCGAAGGCTAGTCGACGACATGCGGACAACGGGGGTAGTCGATCGAACGCCCGACGCCATCGGTTTCGGTGGTCGGCTCACCGCGCACAGTGTGGTCCTGAGGTGGACTCCCGCCGGTTGGTCGCGCCCGGCCGTGAGCGATCGCGAGTCGTGGATGATCGATCCGACGGCGTCGGTACTGCACTACGGCCAAAGCGTGTTCGAGGGCTTGAAGGCGTTTCGGCAGGACGACGGCACGGTGGCACTGTTTCGCCCCTGGGACCACGGCCGTCGGTTCGCGCGGTCGGCACGGCGGATGGCCATGCCCGCGCTGAACCCGGAGGTGTTCGTTGATGCGTGCCTCATGCTGGTGGATAAGGAACGAGACAGTGTCCCTGACGGCTGGGCCCAATCACTGTATGTGCGGCCCTACCTGGTCGCGGTCGAAGCCGAGCTTGGTCTCAGGCCAGCGCGGGAGTATCGCTGCGAATTCCTTGCCTTGCCTGCGGACCCGTGCTACGGCCGCGCTAGCGCGCCGATGTCGGTGATGACGAGTACGCCGTGGGTACGAGCGACGCTCGGAGGGACTGGGGACGTGAAGTGCTCCGGCAACTACGCCGCTGGCCTGCTTGCCCGCAATCGTGCCGTCGAAGCGGGTTGCCAGGAAGTGCTGTGGATGCGCCCCGACGGCACGGTGGAGGAGTTCTCGACCATGAATTGCTTTGTCGTGTGGCACGTCGACGGAGCGCTGAGGCTCTCGACACCGGCCGACGAGGGCACGCTCATGCCAGGAATCACTCGGCTGTCCCTCCTCCAGCTGGCCAGGGATCTTGGCATGGTTGCTGTCGAACAGCCGATTTCGCTAGAGCAGATCGCAACAGCGTGTCAGGACGGCCGTCTGGTGGAGATGTTCGCGGCCGGCACCGCCGCCGGCGTGGTGGACATCGGGAGCATCCGTACCGCGGCCGGCGCGCGGATCGATCTACCGGCCGGGACCGTTTGGCGGCAGCTGCGCAACCGGTTGCTTGAGCACCAACACGGCGTACGACGACACTCGGGTTGGACCATGCCGGTACCGGAATTCGGGCTCGGCGAAGGCGGCGTCGCATGGTGACCGCTACGCACCGGGCGGTCTCGCCAGATGACACCGTGGTCGGTCGGATCGACACCATTCACACCTTGGGGCCGGCGGGCACCAACTTGGAGCGGGCCGCACACTATTGGTTTGCCCAAGCCGGGCGCCCTGGCACTGTCGAACTCCATGATGAGGTCGAGGACGGCCTCGACCGGATGTCGTACGACGGGGCTCAGGCGATCCTCGCATGCGCTGTCTACCCGCGGCTGCATGATCTTGTCTTCCAGAATCTTCATCGGTTGGTGATGGTCGACTCGTTTATTCTGGACACCTACAACATGGTGCTCGCAGCCCACAATCCCAAGCGGACGGTCCGTACCGTGGTCTCCCATCCGGCACCCAGCGCCTTGGTCAGCTCGTTCGAGGTGAGCTTGACCAGCAGCAACTCACGAGCCGCTCGCCAGTGCGCCGATGGTCACTTTGATGCTTGCCTCACGACCGAGAAGGCGGCGGTTGAGGCGAACCTGGTGATCACTCGCGACTTCGGACCGGTGCCGATGGTGTTCACGGTTCATCTCGGGGTGAGCCGGTGACGAGCCACGGATCGGTCCGCGCCGGCGCAAACGCGGAGCCACTCCCGAAGCCGTTTCGTGCGTTGCAGGCCAGCGAGGCGATCTCGTCGTTCGGCTCGGAGATGACTCTTATCGCCTTTCCGGCGCTGGCCGTGATGGCAACGGGAGCCTCGCCGTCGCAGATCGCGCTGCTGAGTGGCTCGCAATTCGTATTGGTTTTCGTGGTGACGCCGTGGGCTGGCAACTATGCTGACGGTCATCAACGGGCGCCGCTGTTGGTGTTGGCGCACTACGCCCGGTCCGCGCTGTTGGCTGGCGTAGTGATCCTGGGTGTTGCTGACCTGCTCACCTACCCAGTGCTTTTCTGCTGTGGGGTGCTCATGGGTGCCTTCACCGGGCTCTTCGATACCGTGCGGCTGGCCTACATCCCGGACACGGTGCCCCGTGATCAGGTCGTCGTCGCCAATAGTCGGCTCGCCTCGGTCTATGCGGTGTCCCAGACCGGTGGACCGGCGTTGGGTGGTCTCGCGGTCAGCGCGGCGGGGCCGTTGGTCGCCTTGGCCGGGGACGCGCTCTCCTATCTGTTCGGCGGCTACGCGATTCAGCGGTACGGCTGCGAATCTAGGCCGGCCCGCGCCGTGTCGCGAGGGCTCGGGGCCGGGCTCAGGATGGTGTGGCGTTCGGATCCGTTGCGTCGCCTAGTTGCGGCCGGCACCTTGTTCAACGTAGCTGAGCAGGTCGCGCTTGCCTCGATCTTCGTGGCGGTCGTCACCGAGGCAGGCCGCTCAGTCACTGTGCTGGGCCTGGGCTTCTCGGCGGCCGGCGTGGGCGGTGTAGTCGGCGCCCGGTTGTCGATGCGCCGAGGTGGCGGTGACACGGCGCGTTCATGGATTTGGAGCCTGGTAGCTGCCCAGATCGCCTTGGTCGCAGCGATGTGGGCAATTGACGGTCCTGGGCCGGGCTATGAAGGTGTCTTCTACTTGACGCTGTGCTGCTACGGGGCGAGCCTGGCGTACTACAATGTGCATGCGTTGACCAGGCGGCAGCTTCTCGCCCCGGCCGGCGCCCTCGCACGGGTCAACGCGACCTACCGCCTGTTCGCCTTTGGTGCCATCCCGGTCGGCTCGGGGCTTGCGGCGGCCCTGCTCGCTACGATGACCGCCGCCGAAGCGGCAAGCGCGGTCAGCCTTCTCGCCGTTGTCGCCACCGTCCTGCTGCTTCGGGGCGGCTATTCAGTGCCGCAACCCGAACGGGTGGGGGAGTCGGCATGACCCTGCAGAGCTCGGCCAGTCCCAACCTCCCGCGAGGTGATGGGCCGCCCACCGGTCCGGGTGACGACAGCTTCGCCGGCGGTCTCGGGCCCGGCCGATGGATCGACGAAATGGGTTTCTATGTCAGCCGCGACTGGACGAGATCCCAACATGGTGATCGCGACTTTCGGAGCAGCTACCTAGCGGAGTTGTCATACGCATCTGAGGCGCTAGCTGGATTCTTTCCGATTCACGCGCGAGCCAACGGCGATACCAACCCGCTGTACAACGAGGCAACCATCCTCGCGAAGCCGAGTCAGGTGCAGGTGCTAGTCGGCTCTCGTACAGGTTATGACAACCGGCTGCTCATCCACCCGTGCCTCGATCCCGCCCAGCGGCGCGACCTATTGGTCCGTGTCATCAACCGGGCCTTCGCGGAACTTGCCGCCCCCCATCTTGGCTTCTGGTACCTCCCCCCGAACGAGGCCGATGAGGTCTGCGCACTGCCCGGACTGAGCACCACGCGGGCGCGGTGCCTGCCGTCTGCGGTGCTTGATGTTGGCGGCCTAGATAGCCTGGAGGACTACCTGGCGAGGCTGCCCGGTGCTCGGCGGTCGCTGGTGCGCCGAGATCTGCGAAGGATCGAACGCCGTGGCTATCGTTGCCGGTCGGTGCTCGCCGACCGACTGCGTCTGGCCGACTACGCACCGCTGGTCGTGCAGGTGCAGCGCCGGCGCGGCGAACAGCTCGAGGAAGTCGGGGCGATCCGATATCTCCAACGCTGCCTCACCGGAGACCTGCTCGATCGGGCGATCATTCACGAGGTACGTGACCCAAGTGGCCGGCTGGCTGCGTTCAGCCTGGGAATTCGGCATGGCCGCGGTTTCTATCTCCGGGTCTTCGGTGCCGACTACAGTGCCGGACACGGCAGGTCGGGCGAATACTTTCAGGCCACCGTCTATGGCCCGGTGTGCTACGCGATGACGCACGGCTTGCGCTATGTCCACCTGGGGGTCACCTCGTATCGTGCCAAGTGCCTGCGCGGGGCGCGCCTGCACCCGCGTGAGGTGGTGATCGTCGCGCGCACGCCCGCCGAGCTGCCGCGAGTGTGCGTGGACTGGGCGTTTCTCGGCGACGACGCACGGTTCATCGAACAGCGACAGCCGGAGTTGATCGGATGATTGTCATTGTCCAGCCGATCTCGGCAGGAACCCGATTGGTATCTCGCGCGGCCGAGGCTTCGTACCGCTGCCTGGTGCCGACCTCGTTCCCCGATCAGGTGCCGGCCCATGACAATGTCCAGCCGGTTCAGTGGAACCCGGTGTCGGGTGTTGACGGGCTGCTGCGGTGCGTCGAGCGCGCCGACGAAGAGATCAACGGGGTCATCGCCGGCTTTGAGTACGTCGTTGCGGAGGCCGCCGGTCTGGCGGCCGCGGTCGGTTGCCCGGGACTGTCTGAGTTCACCACGGGAGCGGTACGCAACAAGGACCTGATGCGTTCAGTGGCGGCGGCGCAGGGGATCGCAGTACCACGCTCTGTTGCCGTCGACACGGTGGCGGAGCCACCGTTGCCGCTGCCCGTGGTGGTGAAGCCGGCCGATTGGGGCGGCAGCCTCGGCGTCCGGTTGGCGTCCACCCGGGAGGAGTATGCCGCCGGCTGTGCCGCCATCCTCACCGAGCCCGATGTCCGCTATCACCACGCGCCCCGGCGGACGATCCTGGTCGAGGAGTTCGTTGAGGCCGCTGAGTTCTCCATCGAGGGGTGGGTCGATCCGGCGGGAGTCCACGTAGTGGGGATCACCCGCAAGTTCACGACGGCGCCGCCGCGGTTCTTCGAGATCGGGCACGTGACTACCGCCCCCGCGTTCGCCGCGCATGGGGCGTTGCTGGCCGACTTCGCCGCCGACGTCGTACGCGCGTTCGAGATCACTACCGGCAGCTTTCATATTGAGGCGTTCCTGCGAGATGACGGACCGACGCTCGTCGAAGTCGGTGCCCGGCTGGGGGGCGATCAGATCACCGACCTAGTGTTGTCCGGACCCGGCATCGACCTGTGTCTGGCCGCAGTCGACGCCGCGATCGGCCGGGCGCATGAGTACTCCGAGCCATCGGAGGTTAGCGCCGGCGTCGCGTTCGTCACCGCGACCCGATCAGGCCGCTTCGCGGGACTCGATGGGCTCGACGCCTTCCGCGATGAGCCGGAGTTCGATTCGGTGGTTGACGAGGTGCCGGTGGGAACGGCGATGGATCCCGACGACATCTTTGCCAATCGAGCGGCTGCCGCGTTCTTCACTGGTGACGCCCAGCGCGTCGAGTTGCTCGTCGATCAGGTGCTTTACGAAGTCCGAGTCCAAACCGATGTTGATCACCCCACGGGAGGCACAGTTTCATGAATCAGGAGAGCACGACCCGATCCGAACCCGAATCGCTTGGGTTCGGTCGAGTTTTCACCGATCACGTACTGGCGATGTCGTGGACCGAGCGCAGGCGCTGGTCGGCCCCGGTGGTCCAGAACCGGTTGCAGGCGACGGCGATCCTGCCCACCTCGGCGGCGCTGAACTACGGCCAGGGCGTGTTCGAGGGGATGAAGGCGGTGCGGATGCAGGACGGCACCGTGTCGTTCTTCCGGCCCGACAGCCATCTCCATCGACTTAACAACGGCGCTCATCGGATGGGGATACCGCTGGTGGACTTCAACACGCTGTGGGCTGGGCTACGCGACCTCGTCTCAACCGACTTGCCGTGGCTGAGCGACGAGCCGGGCAGCGCGTTCTACCTGAGACCGCTGCTGGTTGGCAACGGGTCGACGATCGGGGTTGCCCCCGCCGACGCCTATCAATTGATCGTGCTGCTGAGCCCGCTAGGGGAGTACTTCGCCGAGTCCGGGGGCGCCGACGGCATGGTCACGGTGATGGCCACCCCGCAGTACTCGAGGGCCGCTCCCGGAGGCACCGGCGACATCAAGACCCCGGCCAACTACGGCGGCACCTTGCTGCCAGCTCTGCTTGCCCACAATCACGGATTCGATCAAGTGTTGTGGCTTGACGCTATCGATCAGGAGTACGTCGAGGAGATCGGCACCATGAACGTCTTCTTCGTCATCGACGGTGTGCTAGTCACGCCGCCGCTCAATGGACGAATCCTGCCGGGCGTGACACGTGATTCGGTGTTGAAGCTGGCGCGCGACGAGGACCACGAGGTCGGTCAGCGACCGGTGACGCTGACCGAGATCATCGACGGCATCGCTGCCGGGCGGGTAACCGAATGCTTTGGTACTGGCACGGCTGTCGGCATTCAACCGATTGCCGCTATCGGAGTTCGCGGCAGTGAGTACGTCATCAGCACACATCCGGGACCTGTCGCACGTCGCTATGCCGAGATGTTAGCCGGACTTCAGTGCGGCGCTCTCCTCGATCGTTTTGGCTGGATGCGTCGGCTTACCGAAGTCTCCGCTGTTACCGCTTGAGTTAGGAGGAGAATCGCATGGCCTACGTAGTCATCGATGAGTGCATTGGCTGTAAGTACACCGACTGCGTGGACGTTTGTCCGGTCAGTTGCTTCCACGAGGGTCCCGAGATGCTCTACATCAACCCCGAGGAATGTATCGATTGCAACGCCTGCGTGAGCGAGTGTCCGCCAGAGGCGATCTTTGCCGACGTTGATCTACCGCACGAGAAGCTCGAATGGATCCAAATCAACGGGGACAAGAGCCAGCAATACCCCATCATCTACCAAAGCCGGCCCCGTGACGAGTAGCCGATACCCACGACTCGCTGTCCTTTGCGGCGGCGAACTACGCATCGGGAGGTGCACATGGTACAGCAGATTGAGAACGAATTCATGCTAGGGCTCGACTCCAATTTCTACTTGAAAGACGACTTCGAGAACCCTGCCAAACGAACCAATGTCACTTGGTTCTATCCGAAGATCTGCGCCTTCCAGGATGCGCTGACCACGGAGCGCCAGAAAGCGGAGTACTTTTCCTTTCTGGATCGTCAGTCACATCCACAGCGAACAGACATTTTGCTGTACTTTCACATCCCGTTCTGTGAGGCATTCTGCAACTTTTGCGCTTGCTTCAAGGAGTCGGCAGCCAAGTATCAGGGGGAGGAGCGTCGCCGGTTCGTCAACGCAATGGTGAAGGAGATCGAGCGCACCGCTCGATCTCGCTATTTCCAGGGAACCAAGATTCGCTATGTTCAATTTGGGGGAGGAACGCCGTCCGCACTCGACCAGGACTCCATGAGCACCATCATCGAGGCCGTCCACCGCGAGTTCGACCTTGGTGAGGCTGACGGCATGTCGCTTGAGGGCAGCCCGCTGGGTTTGTCCACCGATGGCTATATCGAGATGCTGAAGGCGTTGGGCATTACCCGGATCTCGTTCGGCGTGCAGACGCTCAACGAGGAGATTCGCCGCAAGCTCACCATCAAGGCGACCGTTGACCAGGTTCACCAGACTGCGGAGAACATCCGCAAGGCAGGTATCAAAACCTTCGCCCTCGACCTAATGTATAATCTGCCTGGGCAGGACGAAGAGGTGCTCGCCGCCGACGTTCGTGGTATCTGCGAGGAGTTGCGGCCTAGCTTCGTCCAGACCTACCGGTTCAACCAGTGGGAGGGCACTCGGCTCGACGAGCAGATCCGGGCTGGGAAAGCCGCCGAAGTCAGGCCCTCCGGAAGCATCGAGCGTGCCCAGTACCGTGACATCAAGAGGTCGCTAGCGGATTACGGCTATGACAAGCAGCTGCTGATCAACTTCTTCACGCACTTGGACGATCCCGGTGAGATCGGGCTGAATCACGCATGTGGAGGAGACGGCTATCGGGCTAGTTACACCCTCGGTATCGGTCCGGCCGCTGAGAGCTATCTGGGCGAGCGTAGCTTCCGCAACCACACCAATGTGGCGCGCTGGATCGCGGACGTCGAGTCAGGGGTGGTCCCGGTCGAGCAAGGCCGTATTTGTTCTGAAGATGAGGTTGAGAATCGCGTGATGGTCTTCTTCCCCGTTTTTGGTGCGGTCAAGAAGACTGAGGTCGCTTCGCTCGAGAAGTACCGACGCGAAATAGACTGGCTCGTCGCCCAGGGATATGCGATCGAGACAGACGACGACTTGATGCTCACCGACTCCGGCCGTGAGAATGCCGGCAACATTGCCTTTCTCTTCTACTCTGATGAGGAGAAGGCAAGGGCGCGGCGCACGATGTACTTGTCCATGAAGAACAAACGCAACCCGTTTCATCAGGACGAGATGAACATCCCACGGACACCGGTCTATCTCAAGGACAAGATCGGTGTACGCAAGGATGCCATCGGGGTGGAGAGGATATGACCGAGGTCGAGGCGACCGGGGTTGGCTCGGGCCCGAGGAATCCCGACGTTTCGCCAGCCGCGCCGATCATCGTAGAGGCGGGTGTAGTGGCCGCGATCGAGGATGCATTCCCGGGCTGTGGAGCAGGACTTGATACGCGCACGCCATTGTTCAACGGTGGGTTGTCCTTGAACTCGACCCAGATGATCGAACTCACGCTGGCCGTCGAGGACCAATTCGGCATCGAGTTCGATCCGCAGCTGCTGACGATGGAGAACTTCGCCACTCTCGGTTCACTCGCTGATCTGGTCCGGATGGTCGTCGAGGACGATGCGGCGGCAGCGGCAGCGTCGCGATGAACGGCGTAGGACAGTGACCCGGGTGGTGCTGATCCCCGGCAACGCCGGAGCCAGCGTCGACGGCGTCTGGTTTCCCAGTTTGCGGCGCAGGTTGATCGATCACGGGCTGGAGGTGGTGGCGCGCGACTTCCCCGATCCGCTCATGGGCAGAAGCCGATACTGGATGCCGTTCTTGATCAACGAGATCGTCCCGGATGCGTCCACGATCCTTGTCGGACACTCTTCCGGAGCGCTGGCGGCGCTGCGGTATGGCGAGATCGCGCCGTTGCTCGGAACCGTGACGATCGGCGCCCATCACACCGACTGCGGCTACCGGCGCGAACGGCGCTCCGGCTTCTTCGATGACCCTTGGGATTGGGCGGCTATCCGCTCTCACCAGCGTTATGTCGGCCAGATCCACGCCACCGACGATCCTTGGGTTCCTTTCGCTACCGCGAAAGAGCTGCATGAGCTACTCGGCAGCGAGTTCATCGTCTTTGACGAACACGGCCACTTTGGTACGCCCGCGCAACGTGACCAGACGTTTCCCGAACTCGTCGACGTCATCTGTGACCGGGTCGCTGCTTTGGCCGATGGCCGGATTCCGGGGAAGTTGCTCGATGCCGCTGATTGACGCCCTCGTTACCCATCGACGCGAATCGGCAGCGGAAGCGGTCGTCGACCTGGCGACCGGTGAGCGGGTCAGCTATCGCACGCTCGATCGACGTATCGAAGCGTTCGCGGACCGCCTTCGACGAGCCGGAGTTGGTCGCGGTGACACTGTTGCGATCATTCTGCCCAAATCGACTGCGGCGGTCGTAGCGATGCTGGCGACGCTGCGGGTGGGAGCGCGCTACGTGCCGATTGACGATACGTTGCCGGCGGCTCGAGTGACGGTCCTCTTCGATGCGTGTGCGCCGGCGGTGACCGTCACCAACGAGGAGCTGGCCGGGAGCTGTCGGCGCGCTGCCGCAGGCCACTCCTTGTTGATCGTCGCGGACTTGCCGACAAATCAGCCGGACCGATGGCACCCGGAGGAGGAAGCGACGCCCGCACTCGCCAACACCACTCGTGGCCGGAGTCCCGACGACGACGCCTATGTGATCTTCACCTCCGGAACGACCGGGCGCCCCAAGGGCGCGCGGATCACTCATCGCAATGTAAGCGCCTTGCTGGAGTCGGTTCAGATGTCGGTGTGCTTCGAGCCCGGCATGCGCTATCTCAATGTCGCGCCACTTTTCTTCGATGCTTCGGTCGTAGATCTCTATTCAACGTTCAGCGTTGGCGGCACGGTATTCCTGTTGCCGCGACTACGCATGCCCGGCCAGCTCACCCGAGCGCTGGAAGACGAGCGCATCACGCATACACTGCTGGTGCCGTCAGTGCTGAGGTTGTTGCTTAGCCGATTTAGTGACCTTCGCAACCGAGACCTGTCGACCTGGAAGCTATTGTGGTTCGGTGGCGAAGGCTGTCCGACCTCGTTGCTTCGCCAGCTGCAGGCCATCGTGCCGGGGCTGCGCTACGTACACGGGTATGGACCTACCGAGACGACCCACAGCGCGACCCTTTACCTGACTGACGATCCGGGATCGCATACCGAGGAGTACCTCCCGATCGGGCGCGAGCTAGCGAGTGTCGACACGGTCGTCGTGGACCCCCAGCTGCATCCAGTCGTCGACGGTGAGCTCGGCGAACTGTTGATTGCCGGGCCACAGGTGATGGCCGGCTATTGCGGCGACCCGGAGCGCACTGCCGCCGTCCTGGTCAGCATCCCAAGCGAGGACAAGGTCTTCTACCGCACGGGTGACCTTGTCGTGCGCCGCGATGACGGCAATCTGGTGTTCTGGGGACGACGGGATGACGCCGTCAAGGTGAGCGGCAATCTCGTGCACCTCAGCGAGCTCGAAGTCCAGGCGCTGGCCAGCGGTTTGGTGCTGGATGTACACGCGCTCGCCGTGCCGGATCCGCTCACTGGCTCAGCGATTGTTCTGTTCCTGGTGGCATCTGATGACCAGCGCGCCGACGAAGACCTCGTCACGAGTGTGCTAGCTCACCTAGGCGCGCATCTGCCGAGCTACATGGTGCCAGCGCGAGTGGAGGTGCTTCGCGCTGGCACCGTGGGTTGCACAGAATCTGGGAAACTGAACCGGCAGTGGTTACAGGACCGGGCGAGTCGATGAGGCGGTGCTACCGCCCCTTGCCTCGGGCGACGTCGGCTGAGGCAGCCGAAGTCCGCGCGTTCGTCGACCATCCAGTAGTGACTGTGGTGCCTCGTGCCCGATCCGGCATGAGCATTGCGCGAGATCCAGGCTTGTTGTCAAAGCACCCGATCAGCGATCTCTTGCCGTCGCCCGAGACTGTATCGGCCTTGTGTCATGCGCTAGAGGCGGCCGGTCTGATCGTGGCCCAGCGCACCGAGGCCGGCCTGACCGTGCGGGGGTCCGCCCGCCTGCTCGAGGAGGTCTTCGGCCACCCAGTCGCTCCAGTGTGGAACAAATACATCCGAACGTCGCCCCGCTATGAACTCATGGGCGGTGGGCCGTTGAGGTCTCGGGTCCGCCCGGACCTGATCTCGTCGGTGACGGTTCCTCGGTCCGGCTTCGAGCTGGCGACCCCTGAGCCGGCTGGCCGCGAGCCGGCTAGTGCGGAAATGGCCAGCGCGGAGATGACCGGTGGAAAAATGACCGGTGGTGGACCAATCGAGGCCACTGAGCCCGTGCAGTTGCCTGGTGGCCTGGTCGACATTGGCGGTGCCCGGTCCTGGCACGAGCATGAATCCAAGGGCCAGGGTACCCGGGTTGTGATGGTCGACACCGGCCTCTTCGCCCATCCTCATCACCGCGAGTATCGGTACCAGACCGCCGTGCTGCCGGCCCTAGAAGGGCTGGATGTCGCGGTCGACGAGCGTGGCCACGGTACTGCTATGTCGGCCGCTCTGCTTGCGATGGCGCCGTGCACAGCCCTGACAATGGTCAAGATGGCGAACGCAACCATGTCGTTCCCGCTGGCCGCTTTCCAAGCAGCAGTGAGTCTTCGGCCCGATATCATCTCGTGCAGCTGGGGCACCCTGCGCCACGAGCCACAGCTGCACCTTGAGGTCGCCAACGCGCTTCGTCTAGGGATCACCGTGTTATTTGCCGCCGGCAATGGTTCGACCGACCGACACTCGGCAATGTTCCAGTCCGTCGCGACGCCTGGAGCGATCACCGTGGGCGGTGCGCACGTGGGGCCCGATGGATCCATGCGGGCGTCGAATCTTGCTTCGAGTTTTCGGTCGTTGGTGTTCGAGGCTCGCGCGGTGCCCGACTTATCAGGTCCGTGCGGGATTCTGCCGAACGGCGCCTACATCCGCTTCCCCACCCAACCTGGCTCGCTGTTCGATCGACGGAATAGCACCTACGACGGTACTGCGCCCGATGACGGCTGGCTAGTCTCCAGCGGCACCTCGGGTGCCACGGCCTATGCTGCCGGGGTTACCGCGCTGGCGGTCGGGGCCGGACTCCGTAAGCCAGGGCATCCGCTGCGAGCCGCCGATCTGGCCGCGTGGTGTGTGCCGGTCACCTCCGGTCGATCGGGGTTGGGCGACGAGTGCGGGGGACGGTGCCCGAACGCAGCGGTCGGATATGGCCTGTTGCGAGTGCCGGCGTGGGGCGGCTAAAATCCACCGCCGTCGAAGCCACCGCCGTCGAAGCCACCGCCGCCGAAGTCGCTGAATCCGCCCCCGCCGCCGAAGCCACTGCCCCAGTCACTGCCACCCCAGTCACTGCCGCTGTTGTCACCGCTTCCGTACTCGCCACCGCCCGAGTCAGCAGATTCGGTATCGCTAGATCCGGCATCGCTACCAGCCGCGTCCGTCCCGGCGTTCCCGTCGCCGGTGTCGGCCTCGGTGCCGAAGTCGTTCACGGTGCCGCCCATCCAGGCGGAGTTGAGCATGGTCATCGCGAAGAACGCGGGCATCATCGACGCATACGCACCGAAGTAGCCCATCGCATAGGGCTGATAGTCGACGCCGCCACGCCAATAGGGCACGCTCTGATATCCACGCTCAATCGTGCGGATGTCCGGCTCGGCACCCTGCCTGACCCGATCCGCGTCAGCCGCGCAGAGCGGAACGTCACGAGCTTCGCCGCCGGGCGGCGCCCATTCGATGTCTGCGATCGACGGCCCGTGTTGGGGATTGAAGAAACACGGCGCACGACGGATCGGTAACGGGTCGCCGTTCTGCCGAGCCAACACGCAGGCCATCGCGTACCGGCCGTCCTCGAGCGCTGTGGTGGCGGCCTTGACGTGCGCCGGTTCGGTGGCCGACGCAAGGCGGGACTTGGCCGT
>JBOFLH010000311.1:0-7717 GCA_051657765.1 Nocardioides sp.
CATCGGCCGCCCGGCGTCGGCGTTCACGCGCGGGCAATCCGGTGTAGAGCAGCGCTGTGGCCACGTTGTCCAACGCCGTGAGTATGGGGACGAGATGGAATTGTTGAAACACGAACCCGATACGACTCCCCCGGACCGCGGCAAGCCGGGCGTCGGAGAGGGTGCTGACGTCGTGCCCGTCGAGCAGAACACGCCCGGTGGTCGGCGTGTCCAGGGTGCCGATGATCTGCATCAGGGTCGATTTCCCGGAACCGCTCGGGCCGATCACGGCTACCGAGTCGGCCGGCTCGATCCGCAAGCTCACGCCACGCAGCGCCTCGACAATGCCGAAGTGTTTAGTCACGTCATCGAGGGCCAGGACGGCGCTCACCACTCCGCCCGATGAGCTCGCCGTTCGACCGCCCCAACCATGCCCCGGCCCTCTCTCGCTATGCACCCACCCCCACGATGAGCTCGCAGTTCGACCGCTACACGCCCTCTCGCTTCGCACCCACCCCCACGATGAACTCGCAGTTCGACCGCTACACGCCCTCTCGCTTCGCACCCACCCCCACGATGAACTCGCAGTTCGACCGCTACGCGCCCTCTCGCTTCGCACCCACCCCCACGATGAACTCGCAGTTCGACCGCTACGCGCCCTCTCGCTTCGCTCATATCGTCGGCACCTCGACTCGGTCGCCCTCGGCGAGAGCGCCGGTCACCTCCACCTGGCCTTGCGCGAACATCCCGGTGGTCACTCGTACCTGCTTGCGCCTACTTCCCTCGATGATCGTGACCACGAACTGTCTCGAGTCGATCGCAACCAGCGCCTCGACCGGCACGCTCAACACGTTCTTCCGTTTCTCGGCGGTCAGGTCGACCGAGGCGGACAACGTGTCGTAGCGACGAGTCTCCCTTTCAGCCGTGATGTCGATCAGCACGCTGACTTTGGGCCCGCTATCCTGACCGTCGCTGTCTGCACCGCTTGAGCCGTTGTCGGCGTTCGCCTTCTCCCCGACCGGTACGACGGAGCGGATCTTGCCGGTGAGCGGACTGCCCAGCGATGGTGTGACAGCTACGGTTGACCCCACTTTCGCGAGCGGCGCCTTGGTCGCGTCGAGATCGACAGTCACGCCGCGGCGAGGCGAGGTGACCTTGACGATCTCGTCCGTCGCGGTAACCGTCGACCCGACCTTGACTAAGGGGGTAGCCAGCCGCACTTTGCCCGGCACGACCACGACGTCGCCGGGCTTGATCGACCCGGTGATGTCCACCTTGAGGTCCTTCTGCCAGGTACGGACCGCGACCGACGTTGCGGAAGTGAACTCCTCATTCACCGATAGCTCGGCGCCGTACCCGAGGGCGACTAGGTTGCGCTCCAGCTGTAGAACGTCCGGCCCCGTGACCCCGACCTCAAGGCTCCGAAAGACGGGTAGCGCGCCGTACAAGACGGGGACCGGACGAAGGTCGATCGCAACCAGCGCCTCTCCGCGCCGGAGGGTCTTCCCCGCCTTGGGCAGCGCTGTCACCGTGCCGGCCCGCGGCGCAGTAAGGCTGATGACGTCCAAGTACCCGAGCGTGCCGGTAACTCGCAAGAGGGACCGCAAGGTTCCCCGTTGGACCAGCACTGTCTCGAGTTGGGTAGCTGACTGGTCGCGGCGCACGTTCGTGGGTCCCGAGCGGGCGGCGTCGACACCGGCCGAAGCACCGGCACCACCGGCGAACACTGCCAGCGTGGCGAACAGCATCGTGCGGCGTCTCACGGAGTCACCGCCGAGCCGGCCCCGCCCCGGTCGTCACTTTGGCCAGCGTCTCCATCGGGCGCCGGCACGGGCACGCCTCCATCGGGCGCCGGGATCCCCAGTTTGTCACCACAAGCCTTTGCTGCCGCCGCATACGTGGGGTCATTGGGGTCTATCTGCTGGGCCTCACCCACCACCGTACTGCCCCCGTTGCCATCGAACTTCGGGTCCGGCATGTCGACACCGTACTCACGCATACACTTGGTGTACGCAAGCATCTCGTCTTGCATCTTCTGCTCCTCGGCAGCACTGATCTTGCTCACCGGGGCGTACTTCTCACATGCTTTGAAGGCCTTCTCCTCGGCATTCACTTGCTCATCGGTTAGTTCACTAGCGGCTCCGCCGGCGAAAGCGCTGATGTTGGCGCCGTTCTCCTTCAAGCACTTGAGAAACTCGGCTTCCTTGTCCAGCCGGGCAGCCGAACCGGCGTCCGGGCTGGTGTCGCTATTGCCGCATGCGCCGACCAGCGCCATTAGTGCGGTCGCGAACAGAACTGGGACAACGTGTTGACGGACTCCGAACATTGCCAAACTCCTCTACAGCTCCGCTCGGTGCGGGAACATGTGACCATGGTGTGACGGGCGCGGTGTCTGTGCCGTTTCCGAATCCATTTACCGACGGTTAATGCGGGTGGTCGCACACTTGCGAGGGTGGCGCAGGGCCGCGATCACTGACCGCATCCACACGATCCGGCAGGAGGCTAGATGCGAGTGCTCGTTGTGGAGGACGAGGAGCTGTTGGCTCGAGCAGTGAGCACAGGTCTGCGGCGCGAGGGGATGGCCGTCGACGTGGCCGCAGATGGCCAGGCAGCCGTCGACGCCGTCGACCTGCAGCGCTACGACGTGGTGGTCCTCGACCGGGACCTCCCGCTCATCCACGGTGACGAGGTCTGCGGTCACATCGTCGAACGATGGGGGGGCGAGACCGGGGTGTTGATGCTCACCGCGGCCAGCAGTACCGACGAGCTGGTCCGGGGCATGCGGCTTGGGGCAGACGACTACCTCGGTAAGCCCTTCGCGTTCGCCGAGCTGGTGGCTCGGATCAATGCACTGGCGCGGCGAACCGGACCCGTTCGCCCACCGGTGCTGGAGCGATGCGGCATACGTCTGGACCCCTGGGATCGATCGGTCCACCAGGACGGCTTCCTCGTGCGCCTCACCGCCAAGGAGTTCGGCGTGCTCCGGGTGCTCCTGGAGGCCGACGGTGCGGTGGTGTCCGCCGAGGAACTGCTAGAACGCGCCTGGGACGAACAAGCGGATCCGTTCACCGCGAGCATGCGGGTCATCATCGCCCGACTGCGACGCAAGCTGGGCGCCGAGAGCATCCTCACCACGGTCGGCGCCGGGTATCAGGTGCCATGACCACGTCTCGCACACCGCATTGGCCTGCGTTCCGGCGGCCACGGTTCTCCGCTCGCGCTCGACTGGCCGCAGTGACTGGGATGATCGTGACGGCTTCCGGGCTGATCGTGCTCGGTGCCGGCTCCGCCGTGGTCAGCGCGCAGCTGGCTCGAACCCTGGACGTGCTCGCGGTCCCGATACCGGTGACCGGCTCTGGCAGCGCGGTAGTCCCGCCCGACGGGGCAGCCGTGGGGGCGGCCCCGGCCGACGACAGTGCGCCGATCCCTTCCGACAACGCTGGGTCGATCCCGTCGGACCGGTCCCCTGTCGAATCCGTTCCGCCCGGCGCCGGGTCCGGAACCACGGTCGAAGCAGTCCGGGTGAGCGCACCGGCGGAAATCCGCGGCGCTGCCAATCGTTCCTTGCTCGCCCAGTCCGGTCTGAGTCTGGCGGTGCTCTGTCTCTTCTCCGTCGTCGGCACATACATTCTCGCCGGCCGCCTGTTACGGCCGGTCGGCCAAGTATCCGAGCTTGCCCGCGATATCGAGGCCCACGACTTGAGTCGCCGGATCGAGCATCGGAGGTACGGCCAGGACGGCACCGAGCTGGTCGAGCTGGTCAATGTGTTCAATGCCATGCTCGACCGCCTTGAGCGGTCCTTCAACTCCCAACGCCGGTTTCTCGCTAGCGCCGGCCATGAGCTGCGGACCCCGTTGGCGATCCAGCGTACGGTGCTGGAGGTCAGCGTTCGGAGCGACAACCCGCCCGATGCCCGTGACCTGGCGACCCAACTTATCCCCGTGTTGGACCGTCAGCAACGAACGGTCGACGGTCTGCTTGCCATCGCACGCGCCCGGGGTGGTGCCGTCGAACCGCGGTCAGTGGACGTCATCGCCCTGGTCCGCTATGAGGTCGCGACCGTCGCGGACTCGACGGGCGGCCGTCAACCCTTCCTTGACATGCAGCTGCCCGACCACCCGGTTTTCGGCTGGGTCGACCTCGCGCTGGCCGAACTCATCGTCGGCAACCTGTTGAGCAACGCGGCACGGCATACACCGGCCGGCGGGCAAGCCGCGGTGTCAGTGGAACTCTCCGACGACACTGCGGCCGTCATCACCATCGAGAATGACGGACCGGCCTTGACTATGGAAGCGATTGACTTGCTGCGCGAGCCGTTTCGCCGTGGCACCGAACCGGTGACCAGCGACACCGGCGAACAGCCGTCAACGGCGTCCGCCGGAGCCGGACTGGGACTGGTGATCGCGCATGAGGCTGCGGAGGCGGCGGGCGTGGACATCGACCTCGCGCCCCGCAAGGGCGGTGGCCTGCGCGTGGTCATCACTATCCCACCCGCGCCTCGGTAGACCACGACCAGGCACCGCGAACGGGTGGCCTGACTCACCGCCAGCGCCAAGCACAGGCCGACATCCGGCCGTGTCGAGCGTCGTGGTTCACAAGCCGACTTCATCGAACCGCGCAACGGCAGGCAGCCAGCTGCGCTGCGAGCCGGTCGATCGTCAACCGCGCGGCGACCTGTCGGGGGCCGGCGACCCGGTCGGCAATGATCGTGAACGCGTAGCTCTGCCCGTCCAGACCGGTAGCGATTCCAGCCAGGCCGTGCACCCCCGTCAAGGTTCCGGTCTTCGCCCGGACCCGCCCCCGACCAGCGGCAGATCCGTCCGCGAATCGGTAGGTCAAGGAACCCGTGTACGCCGCTACCGGAAGACCGGTTACCACCGAGCGCAACTGCGGACGATCCGGCCGGCTGGCCAGCTGCAGCGCGGCGACGAGAGTCTCGGGGCGCAGTCGTGCGGCACGGGACAGGCCGCTGCCGTCGACGATCTTCGCGCCACGCAGCGGTATCCCCAAGGCGCTCAGCCGGGTTGCCACGCCACGCGCCCCGCCTTCGAAGCTGCCATCGGAGGCGACCGCTATTCCCACGTGGTGGGCAAGCACCTCGGCCCCCTCGTTGTCGCTGACCTCGAGGACGTGCTCCACAATCTGGCTCAGCGGCGGAGACGTCACAGAGGCAATGTCTCGCGCGCCCACTGGGGTAGCACCCGAGGTCGGGGCACTCATCACCTCGACGCCGGCGCGTTGTAGGAACATCGCGAACACCTGGGCGGCTACCGCGCTCGGATCGTCGACCCGCCCGAAACTCTGGCCTGATCGACCTTCGTCAACCCACAAGGCGGTGATCGGCGCGACGATGTCGTCCCGTAAGTAGTCCTCGGGCCAGGTCGGACTGCCAACCGGCCCGGCGAAGAGCGAATCGTCGTAACGCAACCGCACCTGGCCAATGCCAGCCGTGGTGAGCGCAGTGGCGGTCCGACGGGCGAGCGCGCCCAGATCGGCGCGTACCGGATAGTCATCCCGGCTCGGTTGGCTGGCAAGCAGCGGATCGCCGCCACCGATCAGCACCAGGGTGCTCGGGCCACCCTTGCCTGCGCCTACGCCGCCGGGGCCTACGCTGTCTGGGCCCACGCTGCCTGGGCCCGTTCCGTCGCCTGGCGGCGGCGTCGCCGAACCGCCAACCAACGCAACCCGAGTCTCGAAGGTGTGTTCGGGACCCAAGGCGTCCAAGGCCGCGATCGCAGTTAGCACCTTCATCGTCGAGGCCGGCCGTACGGCGCCGGTTCCGGCCGAGTACACGGCAGGACCACCGGAAAGCGGGGCGACGGCGGCAACCACTCGCTTGCCCAACGCGGGAGCATCGAGACCGCCACGTAGAGCGTTCTTGACTCGGGCCGGATCAATGACCCCCGTGCTACTCGGCCCTGGCGCCGGAATGGTCGGTGGCTCCGGCGGGACGGGCAGTACGCCGGTCGGCTGGTCGACCGAGGACTTGGCGCCAGGTCGCCCAGGCGACGCCGACGGATCCGCTGGGCTCGCCAGATCGGTAACCGTGCGACCTACCGTCCGGAACCACTCGCGGCCCTGCGTGGTGTAGTACGTCGCCGCGCTGGCTGCCAGCACGGATACTGTCGCCAGCACGAGCCACCACCGCCATCGAGGTGCGCGATCACGCTCCGGGTGACTCACCTGGTGGCTCCTTGATTGACGGCATATCCTCGCGCGCCGGCCGGCTTGGTTGAGAAGTCCCCGAAGACCACCGTCGGACCTTTGTGCGCCACAATGGCCCAACCAGACAGCTCAAACAAGTGGCCGGTCGAGGCTGATCGTGGTCGATATGGAGGAATTGTGGAGTTCGACGTCCTGGTTGAGATCCCGAAGGGCCAGCGCAACAAGTACGAGGTGGACCACCTAACTGGTCGAATCAGACTTGACCGAACGTTGTTCACCTCCACTCAGTATCCCGCCGACTATGGGTACGTCGAGAACACCCTAGGACTTGACGGAGACCCACTCGACGCCTTGGTGATTCTTCAGGAGCCGACCTTCCCTGGGTGCCTGATCAAGTGTCGCGCCATCGGAATGTTCCGGATGACCGACGAGGCGGGCGGCGACGACAAGGTTCTCTGCGTGCCGGCGACCGACCCGCGGTTGGAGCACCTACGGGACATCAACCATCTGCCCAAGTTCGACCGACTGGAAATTCAACACTTCTTCGAGGTCTACAAGGATCTGGAGCCAGGGAAGTCGGTCGAGGGCGCCAACTGGGTGGGACGCACCGAGGCCGAAGCCGAGGTCGCCGCATCTTTCGCACGACATCGGGCGATCATCACCGTCGACACCAGCGACACCGGCGACACCGGCGACCAAGACACCGAGGAGCCCGACTAGGCCCGCGGCCGGTTTGGCGGCTCGGAACTCTCGGGCGCCGACCCTAGGGTCGGGCGAAGAAGGTGGGCGCGATCCAGTAATCCACCGGAACTTCGGAGACCGGGACACCGGCTCGCGGTGCATGGATCATCCGACCACCGCCGACGTAGATCGCCACGTGGTAGATCGAGCTAGGCGACCCCGACGAACCCCAGAATAGTAGGTCACCTGGGCGCAGCTGGCTGGCTCGGATCGGCGTGGCCTGACCGTATTGCGCAACGGAGTAGTGCGGTAGCGACTTGCCACCTGCGGCCCAGGCAGCCATGGTCAGCCCGGAGCAGTCCCAACCGTCGGGACCCTCACCCCCCCACACGTATCGCTCACCCAGTTGGTCTCGGGCGAAGGCGATGGCCCGGGCCGATCCTGGGGAGACCCCGGGTGCGCTGCCGGGTGGGTCCACTGGTGGTGGCGACGGTGGCCCAGTCGGGTCGCTGGTGGGCGCGGGTTCCGGGTCGCGTATCGGCTCGGGACTCGGGCTCGGCGTTGCCGAAGGCGCACCGCCAACGGCTCCGGTCCCGCCGTCCGAGGCCGCGGGCGGGTCTGGCTCGCTGGAGTCCTCGCCCGGCGCCGAATGAGGAGCCTCAGGCGGCCCGGCTGCGGCGACCGCCTCCTGGCGGCGGGTGGCCAGCTCGACACTGATGCCCTGGAGGTGTGCGAACCTGGCGATGAGGGCGGACCGTTCGCCAGCAAGATTGGTGGCCGTCCGGGTGGCAGCCTCGGCTGCCGCCCGGGCTCGGTCTCGGGCCTGACGGCTTGCGCTGGCCGCCTCGGCGGCAACCGAGCGGGTATCGGTGGCACGTCTGGCCGCGGCGG